>NZ_JBQEPK010000020.1:0-7531 GCF_052045615.1 Methylobacterium sp. 22177
GCGACCGCGCCGCGGACCGTGTCGCGCAGGAAGTCGCCGGTACTGGTGCCGGCCTCCCGGGGGGCCGGGGCCGGACTCGCCCGGGGCGCGGGCGCCCCCTGCCCGGCGCCGCCCGCGCGCGGGACGGGCGCCTGCGACACCGCCGGGGCCCGGCGGGGCTCGCCCGGCGGCACGGTGATCCGGAACGTGTACGGCACCGTCGACCCGTCCCCGAAGGTGACGTCGATCGACAGGGTGTCGAGTCCGGAGAAGTCGGGCCGCGCCGTGTAGTAGAGCGACATCGCATCCTTCTTGGCGTCCTCGCAGCCGTCCAGCTGCCGGATCTGCGCCCCGGTCTCGTCGACCTTGCCGCTGAGGATCCGGAACTCGCGCCGCTGCTCGATGCGGCCGCCGCGCGGCGGCCGGACCAGTTCGATCGTGGCCGCCCGCGACCGGCACCCCTGCGTGGCGAAGTAGTAGGTGAAGCCCTGGAGGAAGGTCCGCTGGCCGGGGCGCGCGGTCTTGCTCTCCACCTCCGCGCGGGCCGGCAGGGCGAGGCAGAACGTGAGGCAGAGCGGCAGGCAGAGCGGCAGGCAGAGCGGCAGGCAGAGCGGCGGGCGGAGCGCCGAACCGAGCGCCGCACCGAGGGCGCGGACGCCGGCGCGCCGCCGCGGCCGGGTCGGTGCTGCAAAGCGGGGGTCGTTCGGGAGGCGCTGATGCACGGGACTCGTCCTCGGCTTGGCGATGGGCGCGGGCGGCCGATCCGGCCGTCGGCGACGCGTCAGAGTTGCGGCGCGGCGGGCGGGCGCGGCGGTGCCAGCTGCTGCGGCGGTGCGGGCGTGCCGGATACCGGTGCCGCGGCTTCGGCGGCCTTCGGGGGCGGCGCGGCCGGCGCCGGCCGGGTGGCCGGGACCGCGCCGCGGACCGCGTCGCGCAGGAAGTCGCCGGTGCTGGCCTCCCGGGGCGTCGGAGCCGGAGCCGGGGCCGCCCGCTCGGCCGGAGCGGCCCGCGCCGTCGGGGCCGGCCGCGCGAGGCCGGCGTCGCGGGGCGCGGGCGCCTGGGACACCGCCGGCGCCCGCCTGCCCTCGCCCGCGGGCACCGTGATCCGGTAGGTGTAGGTGGCCTCCTCGCCGGTGACGAAGGTGACGATCACCGACACCGTGTCCTGGCCGGAGAAGTCCGGCCGGGCCGTGTAGTAGAGCGTCCGCGCGTCCCGCTCGACGTCCTGGCAACCGTCCCGCGACGGGGTGCCGTCGATGTTCTGGCCGAGGACCAGGAACTCGCGCCGCTGCTCGATCCGTCCGCCGCGCGGGGGCGTGACCAGCTCGATCGCGGCCGCCGGAACCGACGGGCAGCCCGGCCGGGTCTCGTGGGTGGCGTAGCCGTCGAGGCGGACCCGCTGCCCGGGCCGCGCGGTCACGCTCGTGGACCCCGCGAGCGCCGGTCCGGCGAGGCAGAGCCCCAGGAGGCCGGCGAGCATCCCGGCGGCGCCGGCCGCTCCCGTCGTCGCGACGCGTCGTGCCATGGATCCTCCTCGAATTGCGGGACGGGTGGTCCCGGTCCGCGGCGGGGCCCTCACTTCGGGTCGCCGCGGGTCAGGACCGGCTTGCCGCCGTCGGTGCGGAACCGGACCGCGTAGGTGCTGTTCGCCGACCGGGCGTCGCAGGTGATGACCACCGGGCCGCCCATCGGATTGGGCATCTCGCAGGTGCCCTTCACCTTGAAGGTGGACTGGTCGCGCTCGGCGTACATCACCTCGTCGACGGGCTGGTGCAGGGTGCCGCCCTCGACGAAGCCCTTGGCCGAGGCCAGGAACGCCATGGCCTTGCCGTCGGTGGTGCCGAAGATGAACCCGGCCTTCGGGCTGCCGACGACGGAGGTGTTCACCGCCTCCGGGGCGCAGGTCGCGGTGAGGTCCTCCCCGTCCATCATCAGGGACTCGCAGCGGCCCCTGAAGGACAGCTTCAGGAACGTGCCCGATGGCGGATCGCGCGCCTCCGCGCTGTCGCCAGGCGGAGGCTGCGACGGCGACGGCGACGGCGGCGTGTCGGGCGGGGCCGGAGCCCGGGCCTCGGCCGGCCGGTCGCGGGCCGGCGCGGTCCCGCCGTCCCGCCGGTCCCAGCCGCCGCGGGGCTGGCCGGGCTGCCAGACGCAGAGACGGACGCCGTCATTGTCCCAGCAGGGGCCGCTCGGCGACAGGGCACCGAGGGCCTCGGCGGCGCGCAGGCCTCCCGACGACCCGTTCCAGAAGGCCGTGGCCCTCAGCGGGTTCTGCGGGTCGCGGACGAGCTGCGCCACGACGTCGAGCTTGCCCGCGGCGTAGGAGCGGATCTCGAAGCCGCGGGCGCCGGTCTGGCCGGTCTCCGACCGGAACTGGCAGGCCCCGTCGAGGCGGACATCGCCGGCGACCTCGAGGTAGCAGTCGGCGGCCCGCGGGGCGCCGGCCTCGGGCGCCGCCGCGGAGGCGCCGCCGAAGCCGGGGCGGCCCTCGCCGACCTTCCAGGCGCAGATCCGGCTCCGGGACCCGGTCCAGCAGGCGCCCTCCCCGGTGACGCCGTCGGCGGGACCGTCCTCGGGCTTGCCGCCGGGCTCCCGGTTCCAGGTCGCCGTGCCCTGGCCCGGCGCCGTCACCGACACGACCACGCCGTCGCGCAGGTAGCCGTTGGTGTAGGTGGCGAGGCGGAACCCGCCCACGCCGTAGCTGCGCGCGTCGGTCAGGAACTCGCAGACCCCGTCGATGACGGTCCTGCCGTCGGCCGCGAAGAAGCAGTCGGCCTTGCGGACCTTGATCTGCGCCTGCGCGGCGGCGGGCAGGAGTAGGCCCGACAGCAGGCCCGACAGCAGGGCCGCCAGCGGCGCGGCGGCGCGGCGGCCGATGCGGTTCCCGGCCCGAGGGGCCGGGAACCGCGCGGGATATTTGCGGCGGGGGCCCATGGCCGTCTCCTATGGATTGCCGAGGAGGCGGCGCGCCGCCTGGATGGTCCGGTCGTTGCGCTGGTCGACGACGCGGCCCTGGTAGAGATTCCGGTCGGCGAGGCGCTGCTGGAGGGCGGCCCAGAAGCCGGCGCCCCACTGGTCCTGCTCGAGATTCTGCAGGATCTCGGTGGACTTGAGCTCGAGGGCGCGGATCGTCAGGTCGGCCGCCTTCGCGGGGTCCCGCTGCAGGCCGGCGCCGCCGAGATCGTACAGGAAGGCCGCCGAGGTCGCCGCGGGGGCGAAGGAGCGCTCGACCGCGAGGCGCTCGAGATACCGGGCCGCCAGGGGAGCGTCCGGCGCGGTGACCCGCTGCTCCTTGTTGGCCGGGGACAGGTGCATCGCGGCGTAGAGGTACTGGGCCACCGGGACGCCGCTCTCCGCCAGGCCCCGGAGCTTCGCCGCGTCGGCGGCGTTGGAGACGGCGCCCTTCGACAGCGCGATCAGGTCCTCGACGCTCGGCGTCGCCGCGGGCGGCGCCGGAGGCGGCGCGCCGGCGGGCTTTGCGGCCCCGGGGTTGCCGGCTCCGGGGTTGCCCGCCCCCGGATTGCCCTGCGGGCCGGCACCCCGGCCGGCCAGGGCCTGCACGGCCGCGCGCGTCTGCGGCGTCGCCGTCCCGTCGGCCGGCCCCGTGTAGAAGCCGCGCTTGACGAGGTTGCGCTGGATCGCCGCCACGAGGTCGGGGGGCTGGCGGCCGAGCTCGTCCGTGAACGTGTTGATGGCGAGCGGCAGCTTGGCCGCCACCGTGTCCATGTAGAGGTCGGCGGCCTTCTGCGGATCCCGCGGGACGCCGCTCCCGGCATCGGTGTAGCAGCCGGCGATCCAGTAGAGCGTCGACCAGGAATCGAAGTAGTTGTTCCGGGCCGCGACCGGGTTCGCCTGGAAGGCCAGCCCGTAGCGGCAGCCCCGCTCGAGATCGTGCTGGCCGCGGGCCGGGTTGAGCAGGAGCTCGGTCATGCCGCGCTGGGCCCCGGGGAAGCCGAGGTCGGCGGGCTTCCGGTAGTAGGTCAGCGCCTTGGCGGCGTCGGGCTTCACCGGGTTCTTGGCGTAGACCGCGGCCCATTCGGGATTGTAGAGGGCGCCCATGAACGACCGGGCGCTGACGTCGCCGGCCTCGGCGGCCGTCCGCAGCTTCTCGAAGGCGGCCCGGTCGCCGTCCTTGCCGGCCTTGTCGAGCAGGTCGAGATAGAGCTTCTCGTTCTCCTTGCTGTCGGCGGGCTTGCCCCACTCGCCCGCGGGCCTCAGCAGCGCCAGGGCGAGGCCGGCCAGGAGGGCGACCGCGGCCTGGGGCAGGATCAGCCAGGCGAGGCGGTAGCGCGCGTCCGCGTACCAGAGCGTCGCGTGCGCCCGGATCCGGTCGGTCCCGATCGTGACGCCGCTCATGACTTGGCTTTCATGTAGGCGCGCAGGGCCGTGATGACCGCGGCATTGCGCTTGTTCTCGACCGGGAGCGTGTAGAAGCCGCGGGCGGTCAGCGCGGCCTGGATCGCGCCCCAGAACCCGTCGCTCCAGTTGCCCGCCTCCGGGAACAGCAGCCAGAAGGTGATCTGGTCGTCCTTGAGGTCGACGCCCCGCAGGGCGAGGGCGGCGGCCTTCCGGGGATCCTTGGCGACGTTGCCGTAGCCGGAATCGTACAGCACCGCGGCCTCGCCCGCCGCCATGCCGTTGCCGGCGGCCGCGGCGCGCTCGTAGGCGGCGACGGCGACCTGCGCGTCCGGCGCGAAGACGTCGCCCTTGTTCATCACCGGGTTGAACAGGCGCGCGTAGGCGGTGAGCGCGTCCGCGTCCCCGGCATCGGCCCGGCTCTTCAGCTCGGCCAGCTTCCGCCGGTCGCCGTCCCGGGCGGCGGCCTGGAGGGCCATCACCTCCGGGTCCGGGCCCTTGGGCGCCATCCGCCGCGGCTCGGGCCGCGGGGTCGCGACCGTGGCGGTGATCCCCGCCTCCACCTGAAGGGCCGTGATGATCCCGGGATTGGGGCGCCCGTCCACCGGACCGATGTAGCGGCGCTGCTCGGCCAGATGCCGCTGGATGCCCGACACCAGGGCGGGGTTCTGCCGACCGAGATCGTTGATGAAGGCGTCCATCGTCGGCCGGTGCCGGCGCCACAGCACCGCGGTCACCAGCCCCCCGGCCCGCACCGGGTCCTGCGGCAGGCCGCTCTCGGGCTCGACGTAGCAGGTGGCGAGCTTGACGGTCAGCCGCTCCTCGCCGGTGATCGTGCGCTCGAGGGTCTCGGGGGCGTCGATCCAGGTCTGGGCGAGGCGGCAGCCGCGCCGGAGGTCGCGGTTCGGGTTGGCCGGATCGAGCAGCACGTCCGCGAGGCGCGCGACCGCCAGGAGGTCGCCGATCGCGGCGCCCGGTCCGTAGAGGGCGGTCGCCCGGGCGAAATCGTTCGGCGCGGGCTTGTTGGGGAAGTAGGCGGCGGTCAGCGGGTCGTAGAGCGTCCCGAGCTTGGTCGCGGCGTCGATCTGGCCCCGGGTGGCCGCGGCGGTCAGCGCGTCGAACGCCGCGCGGTCGCCGTCCTTGCCGGCCCGGTCGCGCAGGGCGCTCAGCTCGGCGAGCCGCGCCTTCGAGGCGGTGGCCGGCTGCCCCCAGACGCCCTGCGCGGCCAGCGCCATGCACAGGCCCGCGACCGCGCAGGTCACGGCCTGCGGCAGGGCGAGCCAGGCCAGCCGGTAGCGGCGATCGTCGTACCAGAGGGCCGCGTGCGCGCGCAGCCAGTCCCCGCGCGCGACGCTCATGGCCGCGACGGCTCCCGGGCCGTCCCCGCGGTGTCCACCAAGTGCCGGACCGCCGCGCGGGTCGCGTCGTTGCTGCGCGGCTCGATCGGACCCGTGTAGAGACCGCGCGCGGCCAGCGCGGTCTGAAGTGCCGCCCAGAAATCCGGGCTCCAGACCGCGCCGATCCCGGGATCCGTGACGAGGCAGCCGCTGTCCGGGTCCGTCTCCAACTGGCGCATCACCAGCGCCGCGGCCCGGGCCGGGTCCCGCTCCAGATTGCCCGGGCCGCGGTCGTGGAGTTCGGCCGCCATCCCGGCGGCCACCCAGTTGCCGGCGGCCCCCGCGCGCTCGAAATACACGGCGGCGAGCCAGGCATTGCGCGCGGGTTCACCGGATCCCGCGGTGAAGGGGCTGTAGAGGTGGCCGAGGGTCACGAGCGCCGCGCTCTCGCCCCGATCGGCCGCGGCCACGACCGCCGCCACCGCGGTGGTGCGGCGCACGACCTCCGCGGCGAGGCCGCGGAGCACCGCCAGCGACGCGGGCCCCGCGGGGCGCGCGCCGTCGCCTTCGGGAGAGCTTCCCTCCGGTCCGGGCGGCGGGGGCGTGTCGGGCCGCGCCATGCCGCTACGCCCCCGCCGCCGGACGCGCCGCGTCCCCGGCGGGCCGGAGCGCCCGCTCGACATCCACGAGCTCGAACTGGCCGTAATCGCCCAGGGGATCGCTGGCGAGGCGCATCGCCTGGGCCTCGCGCAGGCGCTCCAGGAGCGTGCGCATCTCGCGGGCGTTCGCCCAGTCGTGCCGCTGCGCGCGCTGCTCGACCCACGGGATCAGCAGGGTCTCGAAGCGCGGCGGCAGCCGGAACGATTGCCGCGACGCCATCAGGCGCAGGATCTCGACGAGGTCGTACGGGTCGTAGGCCGGGAATTCGACGGTCTTGGTGAACCGGCCGGCGAGGCCGGGATTCGTGTCGATGAACCGGGCCATGTCGCCGGTGTAGCCGGCGACGATCACGATGATCCGGTCGCGGTTGTCCTCCATGAACTTCAGGAGGGTGTCGATCGCCTCCTTGCCGAAGTCGCTGCCGCCCCCGCCGCCCTCGGCCAGCGTGTAGGCCTCGTCGATGAACAGGATGCCGTCGAGGGCCTCGCGGCAGCGCTCCAGGGTCTTGGCGGCGGTCTGGCCGACATAGCCCGCCACCAGCCCGGCCCGGTCGACCTCGACCACGTGCCCCTTCCGCAGGACGCCGAGCGTCCGGAAGATATCGCCCATGATGCGCGCCACCTCGGTCTTGCCGACGCCGGGGGGGCCGGTGAACACCATGTGCTGGCTCACCGCGCCGACCTCGATGCCCTCGGCGCGGCGCCGGGCATCGACCAGCACCCGCGCCGCCACGGTCTTCACCTGCTCCTTGACCGGCGCGAGCCCGATCATCGCGTCGAGGCGGGCCATGACCTTCCGGGCCGCGTCCATGTCGACCGCGCCGCCGGCCTGGCGGCCCAGGGCCGCGGCGATGTCGGCGGGTTCGAGCCGGTTGATGTCGCCGCCGGGGCTGGCGGCGAGGCGCAGCGCCTGCGCCTGGCGGGCCTTCTCCAGGACGGTGCGCATCTCGCGGGCGTTGGCCCAGTCCTCGGCCTTAGACCGGGCCCCGACATAGGCGGCGAGGTCCTTCTCGAACCCCTCCGGCATGACGAAGCCCTGGCCCGCGGCCATGCGCTTCAGGATCTCGGCGAGCTCCGGCGGGCTGTAGGGCGGGAACGCGACGGTCTTGGTGAAGCGGCTGGCGAGGCCGGGATTCGCGTCGATGAACCGGCGCATGTCGTTGGTGTAGCCGGCGACGATCACGATGATCCGGTCGCGGT
>NZ_JBQEPK010000020.1:7581-45739 GCF_052045615.1 Methylobacterium sp. 22177
ATGATCCGGTCGCGGTTGTCCTCCATGAACTTGAGGAGGGTGTCGATCGCCTCCTTGCCGAACTCGCCGCCGCCCCCGCCGCCGGGCGCCAGCGCGTAGGCCTCGTCGATGAACAGGATGCCGTCGAGGGCCTCCCTGCAGCGCTCCAGGGTCTTGATCGCGGTCTGGCCGGCGTAGCCCGCCACCAGCCCGGCCCGGTCGACCTCCACGAGGTGGCCCTTGCGCAGCACCTTGAGCGCCTTGAAGACGCTGCCGAGCACCCGCGCCACCTCGGTCTTGCCGACGCCGGGCGGGCCGGTGAACACCATGTGCTGGCTCATGGCCGCCACCGGCAGGTTCTGGGCGCGGCGCTGCTGCTCCACCTGCATCCGGGCGATGACGCCCTTCACCTCCAGCTTCACGGGGTCGAGCCCGACCATGCCGTCGAGGGTCGCGAGCGCGGTGGCCAGGAGGTCCTTCTTCTCCGCGGCCGCGCCGTCGTCGACGAAGCGGATCGGGCGGATCCTGCGGCTCGCCCGGGCCCGGTCCAGGGCGCGCCGCGTCGCCTCGATCCGCGCCGGGATGTAGCTCGCCGCGAGCAGGCCGACGACGAGGCCGCCGAGGATCAGGCCGTTGCGCAGCAGCGCCGCCGGCGTCGCCGCGAGCGACCCGAGCACGTCCGGCCGCAGGGCGACCAGCAGGCCGGTGGCACCCAGCACGATGACCGCGAAGAGCGCGACCGGATGCTTGTCGAGGCGTTCCATGGACGTGGCGAACCTTGGTGCTGGCCCTGGTGATGGCCCTGGTGATGGCCTGGGTGCTGGGCGCGCGTGGCCCCTCGGGCCGCCCTCAGGCGTCCTCGCCGGTGGCGCGGAGCAGGTCGACGATCTCCAGGCGGCGCAGGTCGCCGCCCTGCAGGGCGACCCGGGCGGCCTGGGCCTCGCGGGCCTTCTCCAGGAGGGTCCGCATCTCGCGGGCGTTCGACCAGTCGTCGGCGCGGGACCGCTGCGCGAGCCAGGGGGTCAGCGCCGCCTCGAACCCCTCGGGGAGCGCGAATTGCTGCCGGGCCGCCATGCGCCTCAGGATCTCGCAGAGATCCTTCGGGCTGTAGGGCGGGAACGCGACGGTCTTGGTGAAGCGGCCGGCGAGGCCGGGATTCGTGTCGATGAACCGGCGCATGTCGTTGGTGTAGCCGGCGACGATCACGATGATCCGGTCGCGGTTGTCCTCCATGAACTTGAGGAGGGTGTCGATCGCCTCCTTGCCGAAGTCGCCGCCGCCCCCGCCGCCGGCGGCCAGGGTGTAGGCCTCGTCGATGAACAGGATGCCGTCGAGGGCCTCGTGGCACTTCTCGAGGGTCTTGGCCGCGGTCTGGCCGACATAGCCCGCCACCAGGGCCGCGCGGTCGACCTCCACGAGATGCCCGCGGCGCAGCACCTCGAGGGACCGGTAGATCTCACCGATCGCCCGCGCCACCTCGGTCTTGCCGACGCCGGGCGGCCCGGTGAACACCATGTGCTGGCTGATCGCCGCCACCGGCAGGCCCTCGGCGCGCCGCCGCTGCTCCAGCTCCAGCCGCGCGATCAGGGCGTTGACCTCGCGCTTGACCGGCGCGAGCCCGACCATGGCCTCGAGATTCGCGATCACGGCCTCGGGGGACCGGGCCTCCACGACCCGGCGCGGCGCCACGATCAGGCGCGGCAGGGCCAGCAGGCCGCCGGCCGGCTGCCCGAGGCCGGCCTCCGCCTTCCGCGCGGCCGTCGCGGTCGCGGCGAGGCCCAGGGCCGCCAGCAGGGCGACGGCGATGCCGATCGCCGCCTTCCAGCGCAGCTCCGGCCCGGCGGCGTTCCACCAGGCGATCGGGCCGTAATCGGTGCTCAGCAGGAGCGGGGTGAGGACCGCGACCACCAGCCCGGAGACGACGAAGGGGAGGATGGCGGATTTCGACATCCGTCAGCCTCCGCAGGGCTTGCTGGTATTCCAGATCACGGGGATCCGCTGGACGCCGCCGGTCGTGTCGACCTTCAGGCCCGGCGTCAGCTCGACGAAGACGTCCTTGGCGGCGCCCTCGACGGTGATCTCGCCCTTGCCGGTCTCGTAGGGCGCGGGGAACGGGACCGCGATGTTGATCGGCCCGTCGGCGATGTTGAAGGCCGGGGACAGGTAGTTCCCGGCCCGGATGCGCACCACGCCGCCGGCATCGGCCGCCATCTTCGACAGGCGCATCTGGCCCAGGGGGGCCCGGCAGGCCTTGGCCTCCGCGACGATCTTGTCCTTCTCGTCGGAGGGCAGGGTCTCGGCGGCCTTGTCGATCTCGGCCGCCTTGACCAGCGTCAGGGCCGGCCGCGCGGCCGTCCCGGCCGTCTCCCCGCTGCCCGAGAGCAGCACGCCCGCGACGGCGCCCGCCGCCACCAGGCCGCCCACGATCGCGATGAGGCTCGGCGACAGGCCCGGCTTGGCGGCGGGCGGGGCGCTCGGGGCCGCGCGGGGCTCGGAAAGCCTATCCTGAGCCTGCCGCTCAGCATTCTGATGTTCGACTTCCGACATCCAGCGGGCCCCCGACCATGGAGCGACGTAATTCGTGCGTCGCGTCGGCGCGCACGACATGGCAAGCAGCCTCGCTATCTTTGGAAAGATTCGAAAAAATTCGCGGGCCGTTGCCTGTCACCATGACGGGTCGACTTCTAGGCAGGCGGAAAAAACCGGTCTACTAGTGTATATGACCTATCGTCGCAGGCTTGACACGGCCTGGATTTCTCTCGGCATGGCTCAGCGCCGCGACGTCATGGAAAAGATTCCGGTGCTGCGATCGGGAGTGGCATGAACGGCTCCGCGCCAGAGACCCTCATCGTCGCCGACGATCACCCGCTGTTCCGCGAGGGCATGCGGCGCGTCGCGGAACGGCTCTACCCGCAGGCCCTGGTCCGGGAGGCCGCCACGATGGAGCAGGTCCTGGCGATGGCCCGTGCCGGGGCGCCCCCGCGGGCGTTCTTCCTGGACCTCCTGTTCCCCGGCCTCGATCCCCACCACTCCATTCGCGCGCTGCGCATCGAGTTCGAGCGGGCCTCGATCATCGTCGTGTCGATGATCGAGGACGAGGGCCTGATCCGGACCGTCATGGCCGAGGGCGCCGACGGCTTCATCGGCAAGGCGCTGCCCGCGGCGGAGATCGCTCAGGCGATCGCGGCGATCCGCGACGGCGCGTTCGTGATCCGGCGCAGCCCGGTCTCGGGTCTCGCTGCGCCCCGCGGCCCGCTCCCGCCCCTGACGCAGCGCCAGCGCGACGTGCTGCGCCTCGTCGCCCTGGGGCGCACCAACAAGGAGATCGCCCGGGAGCTGGAGATCTCCCCCTTCACCGTCCGCATCCACGTCTCGGCGCTCCTGCGCGCCCTCGACGTCACCTCCCGGTCCGCGGCGGCCGCGAAGGCCGCCACGGCCGGCGTCGGGGATTGAGGGGGACACCGTGCGGCGGGGCCGATCGTACACCTGTCCGAATGGCCCGGTGCCGGGCTCCGTGGCAGAGCCCGGCGCATGCGACGGGCGGGACGGGAACACGGGCGCGCGGCCCGCGGGCGGTTTCTGACGGGTCCGGCCCTGGCGGTGCTGCCCGGCCTCGCTGCCGGGCTGGCGGCCGGGCTGGCTGCCGTGCCCGCCGCGGCCGATCCCGACCTCGCCATGCTGCCGCGCGGAGCGGTGCTGGCGGCGATCTGCGGGCGGCCCGCCGACAGGGAGGCCGGGACCTGCCGGATGAGGGACGGCCGCACGGCGGAATTCTGGACCGCCGCGATGTTCTCCACCGAGACCGGGAGCTGGTTCACCGGCTTCGTCACGATGCCGGCCCCGGGCGAGGATGCCGCCGCACCGGACCGGCGGAGCGTCGCGGCCGCCACCTACGCCCTCAAGGACATGCGCTGGCGCCTCGAAGGCGTGCAGGTCCTGTCCGGCCGGATCGGGACCGGGAACCGCAACGGCGGCGCCCCGGAGGTCGACGAGCGGCTCGGCGCGGTGTTCAGGCCGCTGAGCCGGGGCCGCCTCCTGATGGGCCTGCGCCTCACCGTCTACGGGACGGCCGGATCGCAGGGCTTCTCGTTCCTCCTCCTGCAGTTCCGCGACGCGCCGGCGCGCTGGGCCCTGGCCGGCGAGGTCGCGGCGGGCGCCGACGAGACGGCCGGCTGCGCGGAGGATCCCTGCCGGCTCGGGTCGAGCACGGGGCGGCTGGAGATCCTGCCGGAGGATCCGCGCGATCCCGCCGCGTGGCCCCCGGTCCGGGTCACGCTGAGCGGCACCGTGCTGGGCGCGGACGGGACGCTCCGACCGGCCACGGACCGGGATGCCCGGGTCCATCGCTTCGATCCGGCTGCCGGTGCCTACCGCTGACGGCGCCCGCGCGCGCACGGCCGGTCGACGAGATCAGTCCTGCGGTGCAGTAAAAAATATCGGGCCGCATATTTTCCTCTTGCGTGTCCCGTGGCAGCACAGCGAGGATTGTGGCGAAGACTGAATAAGGGTCGCACGCACGGAAGACTCGTCATCGCCGCCGTATCGCGCCCTCTCGTCGTGTCTGGTAGTATCGATTACCGTCAGGTAGACTTGTGAGATCTGTCCACGGCCGGCGACGGCGGCGCGCCGTCGCCCGGATCCCGGGCGGCGACGCGGCAGGGCAACTGCACGATGAAGCGACAGCAGGAGACCGGGAGCGGCACGGCGGGATCCGGGGCGGGATCCGGGGCGGACGCCGCGGGGACCGTCCCGGCGAGGCGGGCGATCGGCGGCACCGCCGGGCGGCGCGCCGCCGGCCGGGCCTGAGCCGCCGATGTTCGGGTCGCGGCGCCGGCGGGACGAGGCGTACGACAACGAGAAGGCGCAGGCGCTCATCCGGGCCGTCGTCATCGGCCTCGCCTGCCTGTACCTCCTGCCCCAGATCTACGGCGGGATCGCCCCGCCGGAGGCCCGGTTCGTCGCCTACCTCGTGACGTGCCACTGGGCCTTCGCCGTGGCGCTGTACGGCTGGATCACCCGGAATCCCGGCAGCAACACGCCGCGCCGCGTCGTCACCTTCGTCCTCGACCTCGGCGGGATGACCTACACGATGGCGGTGGGCGGCGCGCCGTTCCTGCCGCTCTACGCCATCGTGATCCGGCTGATCGTCGGCAACGGCCTGCGCTACGGGGTGACCGCCCTGAAGGCGTCCACGGCCGCGGCCCTGGTCTCGATCGCGATCACCACGTACTGCAACGCGTACTGGCGCGCGAACCCGTTCCTCGTCCTGACGCTGACGGCCATCACCGTCCTCGTGCCGACCTACATCTACAGCCTGCTGGAGCGCCTGCGCGGCGCCTACGAGCGCGAGCAGGAGGCGAGCCTGTCCAAGTCGCGCTTCCTGGCACAGGCGAGCCACGATCTGCGCCAGCCGATCCACGCCATCAGCCTGTTCACCGCCTGCCTGCGCGGCGCCAGGCTGGGGCCGGAGGAGCTGCAGATGGTCGAGAACATCGACCGGTCGCTGCAGAGCGTCTCGCGCCTGTTCAAGTCGCTCCTGGACATCTCGACCCTCGACAGCGGCCGGGTGGAGCCCCGGCCCGAGCCCGTCGCGATCGACGACGTCATCGAGGATGTGCGGCGCCAGAACTCGGAGGCCGCCCAGATCGCCGGGACGGCTCTGCGCAGCCGTGCCTGCGCGGTCGTGGTGCGCACCGACCGGGCACTGCTCACGACGATGCTCCAGAACATCGTCAACAACGCGATCAAGTACGCCCCCGGTCGGCCGATCCTGATCGCCTGCCGCCGGCGGGGCGACCGGCTCGCCGTCCAGGTCTACGATCGCGGCCCCGGAATCCCGGTCGCGCATCAGGAGCGGGTCTTCGACGAGTTCTACCAGGTCCGCCGCCGCGGCGACCGGGATGTCGAGGGCGTGGGCCTCGGCCTGCCGATCGTCCGGCGGCTCGGCGAGCTCCTGGACCTCGCGGTGACGCTGCGCTCGGTGCCGGGTCGCGGGACCTGCGTGACGATCGGCAACCTGCCCCTCGCCCGGGCTCCGGAGCCCGCGGCCCTCCCCGCCGGGCTCGACCCGCCGGCGACGATCGGCGGCCTGCGCGTGCTGCTGGTGGAGGATGACGGGGCGGTGCTGCGGGCCACGGCCAGCCTGCTGGAGACGTGGGGCTGCCGCGTTCAGCCCGAGACCGGGATCCCCGACGCCGTTCCCGAGATCGACCTCCTCGTCACCGATTTCGAGCTCGGGAACGGCGTCACCGGGACGGACTGCATCGCGGCGGTCCGGCGGCTCGCCGGCCGCGCGCTCCCGGCGGTGGTGATGAGCGGCCACGACGAGGCGCGCGTGCGCGAGGATCTGGGGGCTCCGGACATCCCGATCCTCTCGAAGCCGGTCCGGCCCGCCGAGCTGCGCTCCGTGCTCACCGCCGCGAGCCTCCGGCTGCGCCCTCGGCCCGCGCCGGCCGCCTGAGACGCGCGGCCGACGCCTCACCGGGCCGGTGCGGCCGGATCCGTGCCGGGACGCGCGGTCCCCGCTCCGCCGCCCTGCTGGTCGAGCATCGCCTTGAGCAGGGCGTCCCGCGCGAGGCCGTGCTCGGTCGCGACGCGGTCCACCATCCGGAGCGCCTGCGCGGCGGCGGAGCGGTCCGTCACCGGCGCCTGCGCGAAGGCCTGGCTGAGCCGCGTCCCCGCGACGTAACCGATGACGATCCCGACGAGGACGCCGCAGGCGCCGACCAGGATCAGGACGCCGATCTTCATGACTCACCCGTCGGCTGCCGCGAGACTGCCGGCCTTCCGAGCATGCCGCGCGGGTGATCTCAAGGGGCGGCCGGCTCGGCGGCCTCGGGTCGCCGCGTCAGCCCTGCTCCGCGCGGTCCGCGCCGTCGCGGGCTTCGGCCTCCCGCCGGGCCGCGCGGGCCTGGGCGATCAGGTCGACGGCCGCCAGCGGGGCGTTCGCCCCCACGCCGCCGGCCAGCAGCAGGCCCGGCGGCACCGTCCGGATCTGGGCACGGCCGCCGCGGACGCCGCGGCGCCCGGCCCTTCGATCGGTCGCGTTCGTCATGACAGCGCGTCGCCCGTCAGCGCGGGCCGGCCTGCGGCCGCGGCCGCGGTACGGCGATGGTGACCAGCTCGCCGGTGATCGGATCCAGGATCGTCATGGGCGCCTCCGTGGTTGAGCCCCATGGCGGACCTGAATTGTGTTTTAACATTGGCCGATCGAGGCCATATGCACAGTTTTGGCGGTCGATGTCGCCCCCTGCCCCGCCGCGATTGTTGAATATCCGTCCCGATATTCGGCTCGAAGGGCTGTATTCCCAGGCGCGCCGGCGGCGGGGGCGGGGGCGCGGCGCGCCCTAGACGGACATCCACCGGAGGACGTCGGCCTCGACCATCCCGGCCCGGGGGCCGGCCAGCACCACCTGCCCGCGATCCATCACCGCGTAGGAATCGCAGAGGTCGCGGGCCCACTCGAAATACTGCTCCACCAGCACGATCGCCATCTCGCCCTTGCCGCGCAGGTAGGTGATCGCCCGGCCGATATCCTTGATGATCGAGGGCTGGATGCCCTCGGTGGGCTCGTCGAGCACGAGGAGCTTCGGCCGGGTCACCAGCGCCCGGGCGATGGCGAGCTGCTGCTGCTGCCCGCCCGAGAGGTCGCCGCCGCGCCGGTGCAGCATGTCCTTGAGCACCGGGAACAGGTCGTAGATCTCCCCGGGGACGTGGCGGTCGCGGCGCTTCAGCGGCGCGAAGCCGGTCTCGAGGTTCTCCTTCACGGTCAGCAGCGGGAAGATCTCGCGGCCCTGGGGCACGAAGGCGATCCCGGCCCGGGCCCGGTCGTAGGGGGCGAGATCCTGGATCGGGCGGCCGGCGAGGCGGATCGCGCCGGAGCGCACCGGCTGCTGGCCGACGATCGCCCGCATCAGCGAGGTCTTGCCGACGCCGTTGCGGCCGAGCACCGTCGTGACCTGCCCGGCCTCGGCCGTGAGGGAGACGCCGCGGAGCGCCTGCGCGGCGCCGTAGTAGAGGTCGATGCCGTCGACGGAGAGCATGGTCATCGCCCCAGATACACCTCGACGACCCGCGGGTCGGCCGAGACCGCGTCGATCGAGCCCTCGGCCAGCACGGCGCCCTCGTGCAGGCAGGTGACCCGGCACCCCAGATCGCGGACGAAGTGCATGTCGTGCTCGACCACGAGGACGGCGTGCTCGCCGGCGATGCGCCGGAGCAGGCGGGCGGTCTCGGCGGTCTCGGCGTCGGTCATGCCGGCCACGGGCTCGTCGACCAGCAGCAGCTTCGGGTCCTGCGCGAGCAGCATGCCGATCTCCAGCCACTGCTTCTGGCCGTGGCTGAGATCGGCCGCCGGCCGGCCCCGGTGGGCGAGCAGGCCGACGGTCTCCAGAAGGGCGTCGATCCGCTCCCGCGCCACCCGGTTGCGCCAGCCGAACAGGGACGCGAAGGCCGCGCGCGGCCCTTTGAGGGCGAGCAGGATGTTGTCGGCGACCGTGTGGCTCTCGAACACCGTGGGCTTCTGGAACTTGCGGCCGATGCCGAGGTCGGCGATCGCCGGCTCGTCGCTCCTGAGCAGGTCGTGGCTGCCGTCGAACAGGGCGATGCCGCTGTCCGGCCGGGTCTTGCCGGTGATGCAGTCCATCATGGTGGTCTTGCCGGCGCCGTTCGGGCCGATGATCGCCCGCAGCTCGCCGCGGGCCAGCGTCAGCGACAGGCCGCGCAGGGCCTTGTAGCCGTCGAAGGTCACCCGCAGGTCGTCGAGGTAGAGGAGCGCGTCCGTCTCCCGCTTCCGGTTGGCGGGGCCGCGGGTGTCCGGGCGTTCGAGGAGGTCGGTGCTCATGCGCCCTGCCCTTGTTCGACGCGGTCCGGGGCGATGTCGGGCTCCGGCGGCAGCTTGGCGGCCGCACGCCGGGAGCCGAGGCGCTCGATCGCGGTGCCGACGAGGCCGCGCGGCAGGAACAGCGTCACGACCACGAACAGGGCGCCCAGCGCGAACAGCCACGCGTCGGGCATCGCCCCGGTGAGCACGGTCTTGGCGTAGTTGACCAGCACGGCGCCGAGCGCCGCGCCGACCAGCGTGCCGCGGCCGCCCACCGCCACCCAGATCACCGTCTCGATGGAGTTGGTGGGCGCGAACTCCCCCGGGTTGATGATGCCGACCTGCGGCACGTAGAGGGCGCCGGCGACGCCGGCCATCATGGCCGAGACCGTGAAGGCCAGCGTCTTGAAGTGCTCCGGCCGGTAGCCGAGGAAGCGGGTGCGGCTCTCGGCATCGCGCACGGCGATCAGGATCTTTCCGTACGCCGAGACCGTCATGACCCGGGCGATCAGGTAGCCCAGCGCCAGCGCGATCCCGGTGGCGACGAAGATGCCGACGCGAAAAGTCTGGGACTGAACCGGGAGTCCCAGAAAATCCTTGAAGTCGGTCAGCCCGTTGTTGCCGCCGAGGCCCATGTCGTTGCGGAAGAAGGCGAGCATCAGCGCGTAGGTCAGCGCCTGCGTGATGATCGACAGGTAGACGCCCGTGACCCGCGACCGGAAGGCGAGCCAGCCGAACAGGAAGGCGAGCAGGCCCGGCACCAGCAGGACCATCAGCGCCGCGAAGGCGAAGTGGTCGAAGCCGTACCAGTACCAGGGCAGCGCCTTGTAGTTCAGGAACACCATGAAGTCGGGCAGGACCGGGTTGCCGTAGACGCCCCGGGCGCCGATCTGGCGCATCAGGTACATGCCCATCGCGTAGCCGCCGAGCGCGAAGAACGCCCCGTGGCCGAGCGAGAGGATGCCGCAATAGCCCCAGACGAGGTCGAGGCTGACCGCGAGCAGCGCGTAGGCGAGGTACTTGCCGAACAGCGCCACGAGGTAGGTCGGCAGGTGCAGGCCGGAGCCTTCCGGCACCGCGAGGTTCAGCACCGGCACGGCGAGGCAGAAGGCGGCCAGGACGGCGAGGAAGATCCAGCCCTTCCGGTCGATGAGGGGGGTGCGGGACGGCATGGGGCTCACGATTCCACCGCCCGGCCCTTGAGCGCGAACAGGCCGCGCGGGCGCTTCTGGATGAACAGGATGATGAAGATCAGGAGGCCGATCTTGGCCAGCACCGCGCCGATATACGGCTCGGCGAGCTTGTTCACGACGCCGAGCGTCAGCGCCGCCACCAGCGTCCCCCAGAGGTTGCCGACGCCGCCGAACACCACCACGAGGAACGAGTCGATGATGTAGCCCTGGCCGAGGTTCGGCGAGACGTTGTCGATCTGCGAGAGGGCGACGCCCGCCATCCCCGCGATGCCGGAGCCGAGCCCGAAGGTCAGGGCGTCGACGTAGGGCGTGCGGATGCCCATCGCGGCGGCCATGCGGCGGTTCTGGGTGACCGCCCGGGTCTTCAGGCCGAAGGAGGTCTTCCGCAGCACGAACAGGAGGCCCAGGAACACGGCCAGCGCGAACACGATGATCCACATCCGGCCCCAGGTGATCGACAGGCCGTAGAGGTCGAAGGCGCCGCTCATGAAGGCGGGGGCGCCGACCTCGCGGTTGGTCGGTCCGAAGATCGTGCGCACGCCCTGCTGCAGCGCGAGGCTGACCCCGAAGGTGGCGAGCAGCGTCTCCAGGGGACGCCCGTACAGGAAGCGGATGATGAACCGCTCGATCAGCACGCCGACGAGGCCGGCGACCAGGAACGCGCACGGGATGCTGATCGCCAGCGACCAGCCGAACAGGGACGGCGCCTGGGTGCGGATCAGCTCCTGCACGAGATAGGTCGTGTAGGCGCCGAGCATGACCATCTCGCCGTGGGCCATGTTGATCACGCCCATCACCCCGAAGGTGATGGCGAGCCCGATGGCGGCGAGCAGCAGGACCGAGCCGAGCGAGATGCCGTACCAGACGTTCTGGAGGGCCCCGAGGATCGCGAGCCGCGTCTCGATCGCCGCGATGCCGCGGCCGGCGGCGGCCCGCACGGCCTCGTTCGGATCCGCCGCGAGACCGCGCAGGATGCCCATCGCGTCGCCATCGCCCCGGGCCTGGATGGCGGGAATCGCGGCCAGCCGGTCGGCGTCCGCGGTGCCGGGCCCGGCGAGCAGCACGGCGGCGCGGGCCTCGGTGAGCGCCTGCCGGACGCCCGCGTTGGTCTCGCGGGTCAGCGCCGCGTCGAGGGCCGGCAGCGCCGCCGCGTCCCGGGCCTTGAACACCGCGTCGGCGGCGGCGCGGCGCTTGGCCGGATCGGGGCTGGCGAGGTCGAGCTGGCCGCGGGCCGCCTCGATCGCCCGGCGGACCCGATTGTTGGCCCGCACGGGCCTGAGGTCGGGGCTGTCGGCGGCCGGGGCGCCGGTCCTCGCGTCCACGACGGCGCCGCCCTGCCGGATCAGCAGCGTCTTGTCCGGGCGCACCAGCAGGCGGCCGTCCGACAGGGCCGCGAGGATCGCGTCGGCGCGCGGGTCGCCGCTCGCCGCGAGGCCGGAGACGCCGGCCTCGATCTCGGCGTAGCCGTCCCCGGCGAGCTGGCCGTAGGGATCGGCGGTCTGCGCCAGCGCCGGGACGGCGAGGAGCAGGAGGAGGAGGCAGAGGAGACGGAGCATCGAGACTTTCGGCACGACGGCTGACTCTCCTCCCCCTTGCAGGGAGGAGCCGGAGTTGGGGGTGGTGCAGGATCGAGCGGGGCGGTGCCTTCTGCACCACCCCCACCCCTCCCCCTCCCCGCAGGCTTGAGCGGATCCCGGGCAGGCCCGGGATCGCCCGGGGAAGGGATGGAGACGCCTCAGGCGCCGCCGCAGGACTTGGTCTTGGTGTTGTAGTTGCCGCACTTGAGCTTGACCCAGTCGGCCTCGAGGTCCTTCGAGCCCTCGAGCTGCTTCGACCACGCCTCGCCGGGGATCAGGCCCTCGGTCTTCCACACCACGTCGAACTGGCCGTTCGCCTCGATCTCGCCGATGAAGACCGGCTTGGTGATGTGGTGGTTCGGCAGCATCGTCGCGGTGCCGCCGGTGAGGTTCTTCTGCTCGATGCCCGGCAGCGCGTCGATCACCTTGTCGGGGTCCGTGGTGCCGGCCTTCTCGACCGCCTTCACCCACATGTTGAAGCCGATGTAGCTGGCCTCCATCGGGTCGTTGGTGACGGCCTTGGGGTTCTTCTTGAACGCCTGCCACTTCTTGATGAACGCCTCGTTCTCCGGCGTCTTGATCGACTCGAAGTAGTTCCAGGCGGCGAGGTGCCCGACCAGCGGCTTGGCGTCGATGCCGGCGAGCTCCTCCTCGCCCACCGAGAAGGCGACGACCGGGATGTCGGTGGCCTTGATGCCCTGGTTGCCGAGCTCCTTGTAGAACGGCACGTTGGCGTCGCCGTTGATGGTCGAGACCACGGCGGTCTTCTTCCCGGCCGAGCCGAACGCCTTGATCTTCGACACCTCGGTCTGCCAGTCCGAGAAGCCGAACGGCGTGTAGTTGATCAGGATGTCCTCGTCCTTGACGCCCTTGGACTTCAGGTAGGCTTCGAGGATCTTGTTGGTGGTGCGCGGGTAGACGTAGTCGGTCCCCTCCAGCACCCAGCGCTTGGCGCCGCCGCCATCCTCCGACATCAGGTAGTCGACCGCCGGGATCGCCTGCTGGTTCGGGGCGGCGCCGGTGTAGAACACGTTGCGCTCGCTCTCCTCGCCCTCGTACTGGACGGGGTAGAACAGGATGTTGTCGAGCTCCTTGAACACCGGCAGCACGGACTTGCGCGACACGCTGGTCCAGCAGCCGAACACGGCCGCGACCTTGTCCTTGCTGATCAGCTCGCGGGCCTTCTCGGCGAAGAGCGGCCAGTTCGAGGCCGGATCGACCACCACCGGCTCCAGCTTCTTGCCGAGCACGCCGCCCTTGGCGTTCTGCTCGGCGATGAGCATGAGCATCACGTCCTTCAGGGTGGTCTCCGAGATCGCCATCGTGCCCGACAGCGAGTGCAGGATGCCGACCTTGATGGTCTCCTGCGCCCGCGCGGCGCCCGCTCCCAGCGTGCCCATCGCCAGCCCGGCGGCCAGCGCGGCGGCCGAGGCCCAAGTTCCAAATGCCTTCATGGCGGTCCCCTGCGTCGTCTTCCTCGCGACGGGCCGACCTTCGCAAATCGTGTGCCAATTATTTAGGCATGCCGCGTCGGGAGGCTGTTCCGGGTCCGGCGGCGCCCAGAAGGGCGGCGTTTCGCCCGCCAGACCGGCAGCGCCGTGCCGCGTCCTGCGGCGTCCGCGAGCGGGCGGACCAAGCGATAGGCATCCGCGCCGGGACTTTCGCGCGCACGTTGATCGGACGCGGATCGATGCCACTTACCTCAGCCCCCGGCGCGCGGCGCCCGCGCGCCGGGGCGGGAGCGGGTCCGGACCTGAGCTGAAGGATGTCATGGCAGAGCGCTACTATTTCCGCCTGAGGAGCGACGGCGAGACGATCGAGGACGAGACGGGCGTCCTCGCCGCGACGGTCGCGCACGCGGAATCGGAAGCGCTGGTGCTGATCGAGGAGTTCCGGAAGGCCGGCGAGCTGCCGGACGCCGCGGCGGGCTGGCGGATGGAGATCCATGACGGGAACGGCACCGTCCTGCGCACGCTTCGGCTCTCCTGACACGCCGATCCGGCCCGCATGGCCCGGCGCGCCCTCCGCGGCCGATCCCGGGAGGCGGCGCCGGTCCGGTCGCGCCGAGGGCCGCATTCGGGCGCCGGCGCACCCCGGCGTCGAAGGTTCCTCGCGGATCGGCGCCGTCGGGATCCGGATCAGAGGCGTGGCGATCATTTGATGACCTCGCGGAGTAAGGATAAGCCGTCGCGCGTTCACGCAGAGGCGCCTCCGCGCGCGGGGCAGGACGTCCGGGAGATCCCTTGAACCCCTTCCTTCGCAAGCTGGCGCTGCGCGCGAACCTGGACGACGGCGACGTGGCCGCGCTGGGCGCGGCGACCGGCGATGTCGCGCAGGTCGAGGCGGGCCGCGACCTGGTCTCGGAAGGCGTGCGGCCCGACGCCGCCTACGTGATCCTCGACGGGTTCGCCTGCCGCTACAAGCTGGTGCCCGACGGGGGGCGCTCGATCCTCGCCTACCTCGTTCCCGGCGACGGCTGCGATCTGCACGCGTCGCTGCTCAACCGGGCGATCCACTCCGTGGCGACGCTGACGCCCTGCACCGTCGCCTCGGTCCCCTACCGGACGATCAAGGAACTCGCCGCCCTCCGGCCCAACATCTACCGCGCCCTGTGGTGGTCGGTCCTAGTCGACGAGGCCGTCCTGCAGGAATGGCTCGTCGGGGTGGGGCGCCGGTCCGCCGACAAGCAGGTCGCCCACATCATCTGCGAGCTCTTCGCGCGCCTGAACGCCGTCGGCCTCGGCCTGGAGCCCGAGTACCGCCTTCCGCTGGCGCAGTCCGAACTGGCCGACACGGCGGGGCTCTCGAACGTCCACCTCTCGCGCGTCCTCTCCGACCTGCGCAGGGCCGGGCTGATCGAGAGCGGGCGCAAGAGCGTGCGCGTGCCGAATCTCGAACGTCTGCGGGAGTTTTCCGGGTTCACGCCCGACTACCTGCTCCTGCCCGGCCCGAACCCGGCCGTGGAGGCGCTCGGCGCGCTGCCGCAGATGACCGGGCAGGTGCGGGCGGCGTCGAGCTCGTGAGCCTCACCGGCCGTCGCTCTCGCAGCCCGTCTCGGGATCCTCGGCCACGCGGCGCCCGACCTGGGCCGTGAGCGGCACGCGGATCGTGCAGCGCAGCCCGTCCGGCTCGTAGCGCAGGTCGACCGCCGCGCCGAGATCGTAGGCCAGCATCTCCGTCAGCACGTCCGTGCCGAAGCCGCGCCGGCCGGAGGGCGCGACCCCGCGACCGCCGGTCTCGGCCCAGTCGAGGCTGAGGACGGGCGGTCCGGCCTCCGTGTCCGCCACCCGCCACGCGGCGCGGATCCGGCCCTGGGGGAGCGCCAGGGACCCGTGCTCCACCGCGTTGCTGGTCAGTTCGTGCAGGGCCAGCGCGACGACCTGGGCGGCCTTGGGGCGGAGGCGCACCCGCGGGCCGGCGAGGCTGGCCTGCTCGCCCTCGCGGGCGAGGTGGAACATCAGCTCGTCCGAGATCAGCGTGTGCAGGTCGGCGTCGCCGAACGCGTCCGTGGCGGCCTGCACCCGCATGATCGCCCCGAACCGGCCGTCGAGATGCGCCACGTAGCTCTCGACATCGGCGGCACTGTCGGCGGACCGGTGCATGACGGTGCGCAACATCGCCATCGTGCTGCGCATCCCGTGACGCAGGCTGTCCGGGAGCCCCGCCCCGTCGAGCAGCCGGCGCAGGCGCGCGTTGTCGGCCTCCAGGAGTGCGAGACGCTCCGCCGGATCGCGAGGGTCTGTCATGCCGGGCCACTCCGGATGTCGTTCAACCTGGCTCAATCGCCTCGGGACCGGCAGGGTTCAGCGCGCGGCAGCGTGGTCGGCCTCGATGAGATGGAGATACGCGGTGTCGAAATGCGCGAGCCGCGCGAGCGCGGCCGGATCGTGGATCGTCAGGCGCCGGCTGCGCAGGGTGATCAGCCCCATGCCGCGCAGTTCCTGGAGCGTGCGGTTGATGTGCACGCTGGTCTGCCCCATCGCGTCGCCGAGATCGTTCTGCGTCATCGGCATCGCGCAGGTATTCCCGTCCGTCAGGCCGACGGCCGCGAGGCGCGCGTGCAACTCGCAGAACAGGTGGGCGAGGCGCTCGATCCCGGTTCGGCTGCCGAGGCTGACCGTCCACTCGCGCTGGATCGCCGCATTGGCCAGGGCCTCGCGGTGGAAGGCCATGTCGAGCCGCGGGCTGCGGGCGGTCAGATCCCGCATCGCGGGGCCGGAGATCTGGCCGAGGAGCACGGGCGTGATCGCGCCGATCGCGTGATCCATCTCGTCGAGGAGGAAGACGTGCGGGTCGCACGGGTCGCCCGGGAGCAGGAGCGAGACGATCTGGCGGCGCCCGTTGGCGAACTGCCGGTACCGGCAGGCCCAGCCCTCGAGGATCACGTTGATCGCGCGCGGATCGTCGCCCACGTGGATGATGTCGGTGCGGGCGGCGACCATGCGGCTCGGGCTCATGGCGTCGGCCAAGCACATCCGGTCGTCTTCGGAGAGCCGGACATAGCAATTTAGCTTGTGCGCGAGCGGGTTTGGCATGGCGGCGACTCCACGACGGCGTGGGGGCGCGAACCTACATTTTGTTTCAAGCCATGAATACTTATGCAGATTAGTTTATGCTACCGTAAGGTGTCTTTCCGCCCGCCGCGCCGGGCCGATCCGCCCGGATCCGGGCCCGTCACCGTCCCGGGGCGGCAAGATCTGGGTGGGGTGCGCGGACCCTCGGCAGGACTAGGGAAGTGATCCCGCGCCGGCGCGTCCCGGAAGGAGAATGTTCGCGCGCCGTATCGAAATTGAAAAGACTGTGCCTTTGACTTCGCGTGCGCCGCACAGCAGGATTTGACCGGCGGGAACATCGGAATGTTCGCCGGGGACGTGTCGTCGTCCTGTCTCTCGCCTTCTCTCAACGGGTGCCGCCGGTTCGCGCCGCAGCGGACGACCTATCGTGGACGGATCCTTGCCCATGCAGCCTGCGCTGCGCCTCGTCCGCCCCGTTCTGGACGGGCGGACCCCCATCCCCCGCCCCGCCGCTCGACCGGCGGCAGGGCCCGGCGGCAGCCCGCACCGGGATGGGGCGGACGCGATCCTGTCGGTCGAGGGACTGTCCCTCGCCTTCGGCGGCACGGTGGCCTTCGCGGAGATCGACCTCGCTGTCGGGGCCGGCGAGATCCACGCCGTGATCGGGCCGAACGGCGCCGGGAAATCCTCGCTCATCAACGCGATCACCGGCCTCTACGCGCCGCGGGCCGGGCGGGTGCGGCTCGGCGCGGAGACCTTCGCCCGAGTGCCGGCCGGACGGCTCGCCGCGCTGGGCGTCGCCCGGACCTTCCAGAACCTCGCCCTGTTCGCGGGCCTGAGCGTGCGCGACAACGTCCTCGCGGGGCTCTCGGCCGCGCGGCGCGCCGGGCTCGGGGCCCAGATCCTGGGTCTGCCCTCCGCCCGGCGGGAGGCGCGCGCGCACCGCGCCGCCGCCGAGGCGGTGATCGGGCGCCTGGGCCTCGGGGCAGTGGCCGACCGCCCGGCCGGCAGCCTGCCCTACGGGCTCCAGAAGCGGGTCGAGCTCGGCCGAGCCCTGGTGGCCGAGCCGCGACTCCTGCTCCTCGACGAGCCGATGGCCGGCATGACGGCGACCGAGAAGGCCGAGATGACCGGCTCCATCCGTGCGGCGCGGGAGCGGTCCGGGGCCGCGATCGTGCTGATCGAGCACGATATCGGCGTCGTCATGCGCCTCTCCGACCGGGTGACCGTGCTCGACCACGGCCGCCGGATCGCCACCGGCACGCCGGCGGAGGTTCGGGCGGACCCGGCTGTCATCGCGGCCTATCTGGGGCTCGCGGACGGGGATGCGGAGGGAGATGCGGACGCGGATATCGACGCGGACGCGGCCGCCGCATGAGCCCGGACCTCGCCTTCCTGATCGAGGTCGTGGTCGGCGGCCTCCTCTCGGGCGTCATGTACGCCCTCGTGGCGATCGGCTTCGTGCTGATCTACAAGACCTCGGGCGTGCTCAACTTCGCGCAGGGCGCGATGGTGCTGCTCGCCGCCCTCACCTTCGTGAGCCTGACCGAGCGCGGGCTGCCCTTCCCGGCGGCCCTGGCGGCGACGCTCGCCGCGATGGTGGTGGTCGGCCTCGCGGTGGAGCGGGCGGTGCTGCGGCCGCTGGTCAACCAGCCGCCGATCACCTTGTTCATGGCGACGCTGGGCGTCGCCTACGTGATCGAGGGCGCGGCCCAGCTCGCCTGGGGCACCCAGGTCCACGGGCTGGACCTCGGCATCGACGACACGCCGATCGACCTCGGCGGCGTGCTGGTCAGCCGGTTCGACCTGTTCGCCGCCGCGGTCGCGGGCCTGATGGTGGCGCTCCTCTCCGCCTTCTTCCGCTACACCCGTACCGGCCTCGCCTTCCGGGCGGTGGCGGACGATCCGCTCGCCGCCCTCAACACCGGCCTGCGCCTGCCCCGGATCTGGTCGGCGGTCTGGATCGCCGCCGGGATCGTCGCCCTGGTGGCGGGGCTGCTCTGGGGCGCGCGGCTCGGCGTGCAGTTCTCCCTGTCGCTGGTGGTGCTGAAGGCCCTGCCGGTCCTCGTGCTCGGCGGCTTCGACTCCATCGCCGGGGCGATCGTGGCCGGGCTGATCGTCGGCGCGGCGGAGAAGCTGTCCGAAGTCTATCTCGGGCCGGTCATCGGCGGCGGGATCGAGGGCTGGATCGCCTACGTGGCGGCCCTGGGCTTCCTGCTGGTCCGGCCGTCGGGCCTGTTCGGCCTGCGCGCCGTCGAGCGGGTCTGAGGACACCATGGACGCCCTCCCCCTCGCCGCACCGCGCGCCCGCCTGTCCGCCCGCACCCTCGGTCTCGGTGCCCTGCTGGTCCTGGCCTACGGGATCGTGCCGCTCACCGGCACGAGCTACGTGTTCGAGGCGCTGCTGACGCCGTTCCTGGCCCTGGCGCTGGCCGGCCTCGGGCTCAACCTGCTCACCGGCTATGCCGGGCTGCTCTCCCTGGGCTCGGCCGCCTTCATGGCGGTCGGAGCCTACGCGGCCTTCAACCTGTCGCTGCGCCTGCCCGGCCTGCCCCTGCCGGTGTCGCTCCTGCTCGCCGGCCTCGTGGCGGCGCTCGCCGGGCTGGTGGCGGGGCTGCCGGCCCTGCGGCTGCGCGGCTTCTACCTCGCGGTCTCGACGCTCGCCGCGCAGTTCTTCGTCGCCTGGGCGCTGAACCGGATCGGCTGGATCTCCGACGACAGCCCCTCGGGCGTCATCACCGCCCCCCGGCTGGTGGTGGCCGGCCTGTCCTTCGACGATCCGCGCGGGCGCTACCTGTTCTCGCTGAGCGTGGTCACGCTGCTGACCGTCCTGGCGTGGCGCCTCGCGGCCTCCCCCACGGGCCGCGACCTCGTGGCGATCCGCGACAACGAGACCGCCGCCCGCCTCGTCGGCGTGAAGGTCGCCCGGACCAAGCTCCTGGCCTTCGCGGTCTCGTCCTTCGTGATCGGGATCGCCGGGGCGCTGTGGGCCTTCGCGTATCTGCGCACCGTCGAGCCGGCGGGGTTCAACCTCGACCGCTCCTTCCAGATCCTCTTCATCGTCATCATCGGCGGCCTGGGCACCCTGCGCGGCGCCTTCCTGGGCGCGGGCTTCATCGTGGTGCTGCCCCTGCTCCTCGCGCGCCTCGGCGCGGCGCTCCTGGGCGACGGGTTCGATTCCGGCACCCTGGAGATGGTCCAGCGCATCGTGCTCGGCGCCCTGATCGTCGCCGTGCTGATCCGCGAGCCCGCCGGCCTCGCCGCCCTCCTCGACCGGGCGGGCCGCCGCCTCGGCCGCCGCGCCGCCTGATCCCCCTTCCCGTCTGACCAACCCCAGGACGACCATGCCCCTGACGACCCGTCTCCGCGCCGCGCTCCTCGCCGGCACCGTCGTGCTCGCCGGCGCGGCCCCCCGGGCCGGACGGGCCGACGAGCAGTATTTCCCGCTCCAGAGCTACCGGGTCGGCCCCTACGCGGCCGGCGGGACCGGCTTCTTCGGCGGCTTCATCGACTATCTCAACCTGATCAACGCCCGGGACGGCGGGGTGAACGGCGTCAAGCTCACTTGGAGCGAGGGCGAGACCCAGTACGAGGTCGAGCGCGGCGTCGAGGTCTACGAGCGGCTCAAGTCCCGGCCCGGCATCGCCGCCTGGAACCCGCTCTCGGTGGGCATCGCCTACGCGATGATCGACCGCATCACCGCCGACAAGGTGCCGCTGATCACGATCAACCACGGCCGCACCGATTCCACCGACGGGCGCGTCTTCCCCTACGTGTTCCCGCTGCTGCTCAACCCCTACAGCGAGACGAGCGGCATCATCCAGTATCTCGGCACCCGCGCGGGCGGCCTCGACAAGCTGAGGGGCAAGACCGTCGCGGTGCTCTATCACGGCTCGCCCTACGGCAAGGAGACGATCCCGATCTACGCGCAGCTCGCCGCGCGCTACGGCTTCACCGTCGCGCAGATCGAGGTGCCCCATCCCGGCAACGAGCAGCAGTCGCAGTGGCTCACGATCCGGCGCCTGCGGCCCGACTTCGTGGTGCTGCGCGGCTGGGGCGTGATGAATCCGGTGGCCCTCAAGACCGCCCAGAAGACCGGCTTCCCGGCCGACCGGATCGTCGGCAATGTCTGGTCGAACTCGGAGGAGGACGTCATCCCGGCGGGCGACGCCGCCAAGGGCTACGTCGCCATCACGACCCAGGCCTCGGGCACGGCCTACCCGGTGATCCAGGAGGTCGTCGGCAAGGTCTACGGGGCCGGCAACGGCAACCTCGCCGACCGGAGACGCATCGGCAGCGTCTACCACAATCTCGGGGTGCTGAACGGCATCCTCAACGTCGAGGCGGTGCGGATCGCGCAAGGCAAGTTCGGCCAGCGCACGCTCACCGGCGACGAGGTGCGCTGGGGCTTCGAGCACCTGCGCCTCGACGAGGCCCGGGTGGCGGCGCTCGGCGCCAAGGGCCTGTTCCACTCGATCAACGTCACCTGCGCCAACCACGAGGGCGAGGGCCGCGTCACCTTCCAGCAATGGGACGGGGCGAAGTGGACCGTGGTGTCCGACTGGATCGCCCCCGACTGGGCGAGCCTGCGCCCGATCATCGAGGCGTCCGCGACCGCCTACGCCAAGGAGCACGGCATCACCCCGCGCGACTGCGCGGCGGAGGAGGCCGCGGACGCGGGCGGCAAGCACGCCGCCGCGGCGGCCCGGTGAGCGCCCGATGAGCGCCGCGCCGACCCTCCTGCAGGTCGAGGCCCTGGAGGTCGTCTACGGCGGGGCGGTGCACGCCCTGCACGGCGTCGACCTCGCGGTCCGGGCGGGGGAGATCGTCGCCCTGGTCGGCGCCAACGGCGCCGGCAAGACGACCCTGCTGCGGGCGGTGTCGAACCTGCTGCCGGCCCTGCGCGGCCGGGTCACGGCCGGGCGCCTCGCCTATGACGGGCGCGACGCGACGCGGACCCGGACCGACGCCCTCGTCCGCGCCGGTCTCGTGGGCGTGCTGGAGGGGCGCCACTGCTTCCGGGGCCTGAGCGTCCAGGAGAACCTCGTCGCGGGCGGCCTCGGGCGCGGCTCGGGCCGCGGCGGCCTGCGCGCCGATCTGGAGCGGGTCTACAATCTGTTCCCGCGGCTCGCCGCGAAGCGGGGCGTCGCCGCCGGCCTGCTCTCGGGCGGCGAGCAGCAGATGGCGGCGATCGGTCGGGCGCTGATGGGGCGGCCGCGGCTGCTCGTCCTCGACGAGCCGTCCATGGGACTCGCCCCCCGCGTGGTGGAGGAGATCTACCGGGTGCTCGCCGGCCTGAACCGCGCCGAGGGTCTGACCCTGCTGGTGGCCGAGCAGAATCTCCGCCTCGCCCTGCGCCACGCCCACCACGCCGTCGTGCTGGAGAACGGCCGCAGCGCGCTCGCCGGCACCGCCGCGTCCCTGCGAGGGCGGGACGACGTCCGGTCCCTGTATCTCGGCGGCGCCGATGAGCCCGACGCGGCGCTGCCGGAGACGCGCCGCCGCGCGCCCGCCTGACGGCGCCGGCCCGCGTCAGGACTCCCGGTCGGCGCGGCGCAGGGACCAGAGCAGGGTGCCGTGGGCGTCGACCAGCCACAGGGCGTTCACCGCGTCGTCCTCGATCGTCAGCGAGCGGCCGTTGGCGAGGCGGACCGCCTCCTTCGCGTCCGCGGCCGTGAGCACCTCGTCGACGCGGGGCGCGCCGATCTCGCCATCCTCGCCGCGGACCGCCCCGCGCAGGCGATAATCCGGCATCCGTCGAACCCCCGTCTCCCCGCGGCCGGCGCCCGTCCGGGGCGTGCCGCGGGTGCGAAGATAGGCGCCGGCGCGGCGTGTCGAGGGTCGGCGGCGTCGCTACGGTCCGGCGCGGCTCGCCAGGATCTGCTGCGGCTCCGCGAGGAACAGCGCCCGCAGCGCGGCAGCCGACGCGCGGGGCGGCAAGTCGAGGGCGTGCCGCGTCGCGGCGATCCGGGCGGCGCAATCGCCCGACGGGAAAGCCGCTTCGGCCGTCGACCGCGCGGCGCCCGGGCCCGTGGCGGGCGGGTCCGCCCAGACCGCTCCGTCCGGCCGCGCGGCCCGTGCCCGGGCGAGGAGCGGGGCGAGCCCGTGGGACGCGGGCCGCTCGGCCCGCAGGCGCGCGTCGAGCGCCACGAGGTCGCCGGCCGCGAGGAGGCCGCAGGCCGCCGCGTCCTCCCGCTCCAGCGTCGCCAGGATCCGCTGGCCCAGGGCGCGGACGACGCCGTCATCGGCCGCCCGGAAGCGCCGCTGCAGGTAGCCGGCGGCCATCCGCCTCAGGCCCGCGGCGGCCTCCGCCTCGGGCCGGCCGGCGGCGTAGCCGTCCCGGTACCACCGGGTGATCGGGGCGAGCCCCGCCGCCTCGGCCCGGCGCAGGATCGGCAGGCTCCGCAGGATCGCGGCCCGCGCCCCGGCCGCGCTCGGATCCGCGTCCAGGGTCGAGTCGGGGAAGCGGTCCGTTCCGACGACCTCGGTGACGATGCCGGCCGCGCGCAGCTCCCCGTCCGTCGGGATCCAGATCCCGGCCGGGGGCACCGCCAGCGCCCGCGTCACGAAGGCCGCCGGCAGGCCGGCGGCCCGGTAGGCCGCCCGCTCCGGCGCGGAATCCACCGGGCGCATCCGGCCCCGCGCCCCGATCTCGTAGGGCGCGTGGAAGCCGAGCCGCGCGCCGGTCGCGAGGTAGCGCGTCCGGCCGCGGACGAAGATCAGCGTGCAGGCCGAGGCGCAGGCGTCGGGGACGTAGGTGGCGAGCCCCCGCGCCGCCACGAGCGCCCCGATCGCCGCCCCCTCCTCCACGAGGCCGCCGTCGCTCGTGAGATGGATGCGCGCGATCCGCGGGTGCGCGGCGAGGATGGCGGCGGCCCGCGCGGCGACGCCCGCCGTGAGATCGCCCGCGAGCCGCAGGTCCCGGCCGCCCGGCCCGACCGTGAGCCGGGCCGGGACGTCCGGTCCGCCGGCCGCGGTGGCGGCCGCGGCGCGGCCCTTCGGCGTGTGTCCGGCCGCGGCCGGGCCGGCGGCACCGAGCGCCAGGGCGAGCGCGCAGGCAGCCGTCCCCGTCCGGCGCCTCCACCCGCGGGGGAAGACCGACATGACAGGTTCCCATCGTTCGTGGTCGGAGAGGCCGGCGCGGCCGGCAGCGGCGCGCCTACTGGAGGTAGGCGACGAACATCTCGGACACGGCCCGGGACGCGTAGGCTTCCGGGCTCTCGCCCCAGCGGATCGGGAAAGCCTCCGCCACCCGGCGACCGGCGAGGATGCGGGCGACCTCGTCGGGCATCAGGCCGTCGTCGAGGGCGCTCGCGAGGGCGGCGCGTTCGTGGGAGGGATGGGAGCGGATGCTCCGGGACAGGGCTCGGCCGAGAGCGGCCGGTTCGGGGCTCAGGTCGGGACGGGTGTTCCGGGTCGTGTCATAGGTCAGCATCGATGGTCGCCTCTCGTGTCTGATGTCGTGCGCTCTCCTCCTCCTGGACGCGGCAACACGGCAGACACGGCGCAATCATCCGGGCGATCCGTTCCTTGCTGGCGATCACGGCAAACCTCCGTTCGGCTCCGCTTCGACTGCGTGTCGGTGGGGCCACGACTGGGCCACGACTGGACAACGACTGCGCGTCGACACCGTCAATGTAGGGGGCGGTCCCGAGAATGTGCTGCCAAATTGGCGAGGACTTGCAGCGCAGGTTGTTCGTCGAAGCCGCGTCGCGGAGCAGAAGCACGGGGCCGGCGGGGGCGCGCCGGCGTCGCGGCCGCGATCGACGGACCGTGCCGGCCGGGGTCTGGCCGCGCCCGGAGCATGCCGGAGACCGGGCTTGCCAAAGACGGGGCGATGCTTAAATATCGTTCTGTGACAGAGGCTTAGCGAAGACGATGCTCCGGTTTCGGGCCCGCGCGGCCGAAACCTTCTCCGGCAAGCCGGGGTGTCCGGAAAAGGCTTCTCGCCGGCGGCGCAGGCCCCGGCACAGGCGCCCCCCGGCGGCAGAATCAGCCCGCCACAGACGGCCGATCCAAGGGGAACGACACCATGGCCTCAGGGACGATGATGCAGGGCGACGCGGTCGTGTTCGCGCGCCCCGACCTCGCCGAGATCCTGGGAATCTGGCGGCACGCCCGGGGCCGGGTGGTGGGCGTCCACCGCGCGGGCGACGCCCCGGCGACCGTGGACGTGACGTTCCAGGGGCACGACACCCTGAAGCGCTACCTGCCCGACCTGTTCCGCCCCGTGCCGTGATCGGCGGCGACCGATGCATCACGCCGCCCTGCCCGCCGCGGGTGCCACGATGGCCGTGGTCCAGCCGCCCCTGCGCATCACGAGCCGCGGCACGGGGGAGGCCGAGGTCTGGGCGGCCCTGCGCGCCGAGGCCGAGGCGGCCCTGATCGAGGAGCCGCTCTATGCCGGGATCATCCAGGCGACGATCCTCGACCAGCGCTCGCTGGCCCAGGCCTTCGCCTACCGGCTCGCCCACCGCCTCGGGGACGGCGACCTCGCCCGTCTGTCGATGCGCGACCTGTGCCTCTCGGCCTTCGAGGCCGACCCGCAGGCCGGCGCCCACGCGGTGCGCGACCTCGTGGCGATCCGCGAGCGCGACCCGACCTGCCGCCGCTACCTCGACCCGTTCCTGTTCTACAAGGGGCTGGCGGCGCTCGAGGCCTACCGGGTCGGCCACTGGCTCTGGCACCGGGGCCGGGCGACCCTGGCGCTGCACGTCCAGAGCCGGATCTCCGAGGTGTTCGGCTGCGACATCCACCCGGCGGCCCGGATCGGCTCGGGGGTGTTCATCGACCACGCCACCGGCGTGGTGATCGGCGAGACCACGGCGATCGCCGACGACGTCTCGATCCTCCAGTCGGTGACGCTCGGGGGCAACGGCAAGGAGAGCGGCGACCGGCACCCCAAGATCGAGCGCGGGGTGCTGCTCAGCGTCGGCGCCAAGGTGCTGGGCAACATCCGCGTCGGGGCGGGCGCCAAGGTCGCGGCCGCCGCGGTGGTGCTGCAGGACGTGCCGCCCCACACGACCGTGGCGGGCGTGCCGGCCCGGGTCGTCTCGCGCCTGCCCGTCGGCGAGGAGCCGGCGCTCAGCATGGACCAGTCCTTCGGCTACGGGGATGGCATCTGAGACGCGCGAAAGATTATTCCTGACAACAAAGTCGTCCGGCCGCCGCCGCGGCGCGCGGCGTAGTAAAATGAAATTCTCTGACCGGACGGTCTGAGGATGATCATGTCCTATGTGCCGTGCATGCCAGGGTGCCCGCTTCCAAGAAGGCGCGGAAAATAGGGATATCCTTTCGTTGACCATCGGGCGAATCAGACATTATCCAGACCTCGCCGGAGAAGCGATGACGTGAGACCGGTTGAGCGGCCTGACGATGGCTGTCTGGACGCGGAGAATGCGTGCTTTGATTGACGACTCGGTCGCTCAGGTCGCGGTCGTCGTCAGATCTTGATCGAAACGTCTTGCGCCCGCCTCGCACAACTTGCGGGGCGCACCGCCGCCGCGCGGAACGATGCGGCGCGCCTGCAATCTTGGATGGAGTGAGGACGAACGATGAGCGGACCGGGTCTGAGCGTGAGCGCCACGGCGGCACGCAATCTTGCGACGGCGACCGTCACCTCGGTCCAGAACGCGGCCAACACGCCGCGCTGGCTGCTCCGGCTCCTGCCCTTCGTGGACGTTGCGGGCGGGGTCTACCGCGTCAACCGCCGCGCCGTCGTGCTGGCCAAGCCCGGCCGGATCGATCTCGTCGCCGAGGACAAGGGGGATGGCAAGGGAGATGGCAAGGGCCGGGTGATCCGCCCGTCCTCCCTGCGCGCCGTGCCGCTGTTCAGCCGGCTGGGCGATGCCGAATTGGCCACGCTGGCGGCCAAGTTCACCGAGAGCCGGCACCAGGCCGGCGCGGTGATCCACGAGGAGGGGTCCGCGGGCCGCAGCCTCACGGTCGTGGCCGACGGCACGGTCGAGCTGACCCTCTCGGGTCCCTACAAGGGCCGCCTGCGCCAGGGGCTCGCCACGAAGGGCGACTATTTCGGCGATGCCGGTCTCGCCGGCGAGAGCGCGCCCGCCCCGGCCGTGAAGGCCCTGTCGGCCGTGACCCTCCTGACCCTCGATGCCGCCGCGGTGGAGAGCGAGGAGATCCGCGCCAAGATCGCGCAGTACCGCGAGGAGCGCGACCGCCTCAAAGGGCACACCAATTCCTACGGCGAGCAGGGCATCGAGCTGCTGGCGGTCCATACCGGCGAGCCGCGCCTGCCGACGACCTTCGTCGACTACGAGGTCGATCCGCGCGAGTACCACCTCTCGACCATCCAGACGATCCTCAACACCCACACGCGGGTCACCGACCTCTACTCCAACGAGATCGACCAGCTCCGCGAGCAGATCCGCCTCACGGTCGACGCCGTGAAGGAGCGCGAGGAGTGGGAGCTCCTGAACAACGCGCAGTTCGGCCTGCTCCACGAGGTCGGCCCGCGCCAGCGCATCCCCACCCGCGGCGGCCCGCCCACCCCGGACGACCTCGACGAGCTGCTGACCCTGGTCTGGAAGAAGCCCGCCTTCTTCGTGGCCCATCCCCGCGCCATCGCGGCCTTCGGCCGGGAGGCGACCCGCCGCGGCGTGCCGCCGGTCGTCGTCCACCTGTTCGGCGCGCCGTTCATCACGTGGCGCGGCGTGCCGCTGGTGCCGAGCGACAAGCTGCCGATCGACATCGACCCGGTGACCGGGGCCGAGACCACCGCGATCCTGCTGCTGCGCGTCGGCGAGGGCGAGCAGGGCGTGGTCGGCCTGCAGAAGTCGGGCGTGACCGGCGAGATCGAGCCCGGCCTGTCGGTGCGCTACATGGGCACCAACGACCACTCGATCGCCTCGCACCTCGTGACCCGCTACTTCTCGGCCGCCGTGCTGGTCGAGGACGCGATCGCCCGCCTCGATAACGTGCTGCTGGGCAACTACCATGACTACGCCTGAGGCCTTCGCCCTCGGGCTGCCCGGGGCGAGCCCGGGCGAGCTGGCCCACGCGGATCTCGTCGGGCGCCTCGCCCGGGAGATCTACCGGCAGGGGCAGGCCGCGAGCCAGCCGTTCGCGCCGGCGATCCCCGCCGGCCCCCAGGTCCCGCAGGCGCTCGAGGGCCTGCCCCAGGGCCCGGGCGGGGCGCCGCTGCCGGGCGCGCCCGTGGGCGTCCCCTCCGCTCCCGCGGGCGGCCAGCCCGCCGGGCTGCAGCCCGACGCGTCGGCGCTGCCGGCGCGCTCCTTCGGGGCGCCGCCGGTCGGCCTGCCGGGCCTCTCCGGCCCGACCCTGCCGAACCGCGCACCCGCGAGCCCGGCGTTCCCCGACGCGGCGGCGATCCCGCCTGTCCACCCCGCGAGCCCGCGCCCCGTCCTGCCGGACTTCTCCCTCGCCGGCGCCCCGGCGCTGGCGGCCGCCCTCCCCGGCGGTCCGGAGCTGCACCGCCAGATCGCCGCCGACCACCCCCGCGCCAACGCCTTCGCGCACGCCCTCGTCCCGGACCTCGTGCCCGCCGACCCGTCGAAGGCCGGCCGCGATGAGGCGCCGGAGAGCCTCGCCCGGACCGGTCGGCGGTCCCGGGCGCCCGAAGCGCCGGCTGGCGACTACTACTTCCTGCCTCTCGGCCCCGGGCCGGCCCGCGGGGCGGCGGCGAGCCCACGGGTCGAGCCGACCCGCTATCCCGGTCCGGCGCCGCGCCTCGCCGCCCAGGGATCGAGCCCGGTGGCGGCGCCCTTCGACGTGGAGCAGGTCCGCCGGGACTTCCCGGCCCTGCACCAGAGCGTCAACGGCCACCCGCTGGTCTGGCTCGACAACGCCGCCACCACCCACAAGCCCCAGGCCGTGATCGACGCGACCGCGGCGTTCTACGCCCGGCACAACTCGAACATCCACCGGGCCGCCCACACCCTGGCCGCGCGCGCCACGGACCTGTTCGAGGGCGGCCGCGAGGCGGTGCGCCGCTTCCTCAACGCCCCGTCGAAGGACGACATCGTCTTCCTGCGCGGCACCACGGAGGCGATCAACCTCGTCGCCAATTCCTACGGCCGGGCCCAGATCGGCCCGGGCGACGAGATCATCGTCTCGACCATCGAGCACCACGCCAACATCGTGCCCTGGCAGCTGCTGGCGCAGCAGACCGGGGCGACGCTCCGGGTGATCCCGGTGAACGACCGCGGCGAGATCATCTTCGAGCAGTACGCGGCGCTCCTGTCGGGCCGCACCAAGATCGTCTCGGTGACGCAGGTGGCCAACGCGCTCGGCACCGTGAACCCGGTGCGGGAGATCATCCAGCTCGCCCACGCCTACGGGGTGCCGGTGCTGGTCGACGCGGCGCAATCCTCGCCGCACATGCCGCTGGACGTGCAGTCCCTGGACGCGGACTTCCTGGTCTTCTCCGGCCACAAGGTGTTCGGGCCGACGGGCATCGGCGCGCTCTACGGCAAGACGCACCTGCTCGAGGCGATGCCGCCCTGGCAGGGCGGCGGCCACATGATCGAGGACGTCACCTTCGCGAAGACCGTCTACAAGGGCGCGCCCGAGAAGTTCGAGGCCGGCACGCCCGACATCGCCGGGGCGGTCGGTCTGGGGGCGGCGCTCGACTACCTCGCGGGCATCGGCATGCCGGCGATCGCCGCCTACGAGCACGACCTCCTGGACTACGCGCAGGGCGGCCTCGCCGACGTGAAGGGCCTGCGCCTGATCGGCACGGCCCGGGAGAAGGCGAGCGTGATGTCCTTCGTGATCGAGGGGCAGACGAACGAGGCGGTGGCGCACCACCTCGACGCGCACGGCATCGCGGTGCGCTCGGGCCATCACTGCGCCCTGCCGGCCCTGCGCCGGTTCGGCGTCGACCAGTCGGTGCGGGCCTCGCTCGCCTTCTACAACACCCGCGCGGATGTCGACGCCTTCCTGAGGGCGCTGCACACCCTGCCGCGGCCTTGAGCAGAGGGCGCCGGCCGCGCGCCGGCGCCCCGTTGCGGGCCGGGCTCTCTACCCCGCCTTCGGCCGCAGGTGCCGGGTCCTCACGGTGCCGTCGATGGCCCGCAGCGCGTGCAGGACCCCGTCCGCCTCGCCCGGCGGCACCGACGCGTCCACCACGACGTAGCCGAACTCGCCGTCCGTCTGCAGGTACTGCGCGTCGATGTTGAGCGACCGGCCCGAGAAGATCGCGTTGATCTGCCCGAGCACGCCGGGCACGTTCCGGTGCACGTGGAGGAAGCGCGCGCCGGACAGGCGCGGCGGCAGCTGGACCTGCGGGAAATTCACCGCGCCGAGCGTCGAGCCGGTCTGGATGTAGTCGACCAGCTTGCGGGCCACCTCCGCGCCGATGCGATCCTGGGCCTCCTCGGTCGAGCCGCCGACATGGGGGGTGAGGATGACGTTCGGCAGGCCCTGCAGGGGCGAGACGAAGCGCTCGGCGTTGGACGTCGGCTCCACGGGAAAGACGTCGATCGCGGCCCCGGCGAGATGCCCGTCGCGCAGCGCCGCCGCGAGGGCGTCCAGGTCCACGACCGTGCCGCGGCTGTTGTTGATCAGGTAGGCGCCCGGCTTCATCGCGCGGATCCGCTCCGCGCCCATCAGCCCGTGGGTCAGCGGTGTCTCCGGGACGTGCAGGCTGACCACGTCGCTGGCGGCGAGCAGGGCCTCGAAGCTCTCGGCCGGCTCGGTGTTCCCGTGGCGCAGCTTGTCGGTGAGATCGTAGAAGATGACGCGCATGCCCATCGCCTCGGCGAGGTTCGAGAGCTGCGCGCCGATATTGCCGTAGCCGACGATCCCGAGGGTCTTGCCGCGCACCTCGAAGGCGCCGGTGGCCGACTTGTCCCAGCCGCCGGCATGGGCGGATTCCGAGCGCGGCAGGATGCGCCGGAGCAGCATCACGATCTCGCCGATCGTGAGTTCGGCGACGCTGCGCGTGTTCGAGAACGGCGCGTTGAAGACCGGCAGGCCGCGGGCGCGCGCCGTCTCGAGGTCGACCTGGTTGGTCCCGACGCTGAAGCAGCCGATGGCGGCGAGATCGGGCAGGGCGTCGAGAAGCGCGGCGGTGACCTGCGTGCGCGAGCGGATGCCGAGGACGGTGACGTCGGCCAGATCGCGGGCATCCTCGGGGCTGACCGCGCGCGGCAGTTGCCGGATGGCGCCGATCCCGGCCTGGGTGAAGATCTTGGACGCCGTCGGCGCTATGCTTTCGGTCAGAACGACGCGCTCGGTCGACACGGTGTGTCCTCCTTCCACGGACGGGGTGCGATCCGTGACCTTGGCGCCGGCGCGGCACAGCGGCAAGGGCGGGAAGGGCTGCGGACGCCGGTGGCGGGCCCCTGTCGCGGGCCCCTGTCGCGGGTCCCTCCCCCGCACCCGCGGCGGACTGCTCCGCTCCGTCGTCTCGACGCGGCGCGCCGGGCCTGCCAGTGTCCACCCCGGCGGCCGAGGCCGCGGAGCGACAGGTGCGTCATGACCGGATCGACAGCCCGTGCCGTCATCGTCCAGCCCGGCGGCGGCTTCGACAAGGTGACCTTCGGCGAGCGGCCCGTGCCGGAGCCCGGGCCCGGCGCGATCACCGTCCGCCTGCGGGCGAACTCCCTCAACTACCACGACTACGCGGTGGTCAGCGGGATGTGGGGGCCGAGCGAGCCGCGCATCCCGATGTCCGACGGCGCCGGCGAGGTCGAGGCCGTGGGGCCGGGCATGACCGAATTCGCCGTGGGCGACCGGGTGGTCAGCACGTTCTTCCCGACCTGGCTGGAGGGCACCCCGCTCGTCGAGGGCTTCGCCACCGTGCCGGGCGACGGGGTCGACGGCTACGCCCGCGCGCGCGTCACCGCGCCCGCCACCGCCTTCACCCGCGCCCCGAAGGGCTGGGACCACGCCGAGGCGGCGACGCTCACCACCGCCGCGCTGACCGCGTGGCGGGCACTGCACGCCGATGCCGGCCTGAAGAGCGGCGACGTGGTGCTGGTGCAGGGGACCGGCGGCGTGTCGCTGTTCGGCCTGCAATTCGCCAAGGCGGCGGGCGCCACGGTGATCGCCACCTCCTCCAGCGACGCCAAGCTGGAGCGCCTGCGCGGGCTCGGCGCCGACCACGTCATCAACTACCGCGCCGACCCGGCCTGGGGCGAGACCGCCCGGCGCCTGACCGACGGGCGCGGCGTCGACCACGTCCTCGACGTCGGCGGGCCGGCGACGCTGGAGCAGTCCATGGCCGCCGTGCGGGTCGCCGGCCACATCTCGGTGATCGGTATCCTCTCGGGCGTCGCGGGCGAGCTGCCGCTGGTGCCGGCGCTCCTGAAGCAGATCCGGCTGCAGGGCGTGCTGGTCGGCAGCCGGCGCCACCAGATCGAGATGATCCGCGGCATCGACGCCTGCGGGCTGCGGCCGGTCATCGACCGCCGCTTCCCCCTCGACGACCTCGTCGCGGCGTTCCGCCACCAGGAGAGCAACCGCCACTTCGGCAAGATCTGCGTCGAGATCTGAGCGTTCGGGCCGGGCCTGGGGCGTCGCGGCGGGCGGTGCGGCGGGCGTTCAGCGGAAGGCGATCCCGAGCGATCCGGGCATCGCGACGACCCGGGGCGCCTCGGCCTGGCTCGGCGGCGGCGGCACGTGCGAGCAGCCGTTCTCGCAGAAGGCGCGGAGCGTGCGCCGGTCGAGGCCGATGTCGCTCAGCATCTCGTCGTCGAGGGCCGACAAAATGCGAAGATTTCGCGCCGCGATGCGGCTCTTTCGGGCAGATTTCAGGAACGAGAGGATCATGATCCAGTCTCCGTTGCGCCGAGAGATCCGTGTTTCGTCCACGATCGGCCGGATCAGCGTCGCTTTGTCGTGGACTGTGCGCATCCTCCGTTCGGATTAATCGTGGCTCGCGGCGCGAATATTTTTGCCGGATCGCGCTAAGCGTCCGCGATCGGCTGCGGGCACAGCAGGAGCAGCCGCACGAGCTCGGCCTGGCGGCGCGTCCCCGTCTTCTCGAACAGGTGGCGCAGGTGCACGCGCGCCGTGTTCCGCGTGATCCGGCGGCGCGTCGCGCTCGCCGCGAGGTCGTTCCCGGCCAGGATGTCGACGGCCAGGGCCGCCTCCGCGGGCGTGAAGCCGAATTGGTCCTGGAGAACGCCGGGATCCGGCAGGCGCGGCGTCCCGGGGTCCGTGAGGCGCAGGAGAACCGCGCCCTCGGCGACCGTGCCGGGAAGCGCCGAGGCGGCGACCAGGAGCGTGCCGCCCGCGCCCTCCAGGCGCACCGAGCCGCCGCGATGGCCGGCGGCGCAGCGGGCGATGACCCGGCGCAGCGCCGCGCTGTCCTCGGGCGCCGCGCCGCGCAGGCCGCCCTGCTCGAGGCACAGCAGGCCGCGCGCGACGAAGGCCTGCGCGGCGCGGTTCAGGAAATGGGCCCGCCCGTACCGGTCGGTCACCGCCAGCCCCTGCTCGAGATGCTCAGCCAGGAGATGGAGCGCCGCCTCCACGAGGGACGGGTCCGGGAAGGCCGGGGCGGCGCCGGCCTGGGACCGCCGCTCCGGCGCGGGGCCGATCTCGGATCGTGCTTCGGCTCTGCGGGTGTTCAGGTGTGATTGACTGATCACGCTGGGATCCTCGCCGGATCGACATCACGATATCAGTAATAACCCGGCATTGACGGCCGTTATTCCCGCCTTATCCGGGCGGGGCCCCGGTCCGGGACTGGAACAGGTCGACGAAGGCGCGCAGGTCGCGCCGGTTGAGATCCGAGACCGCCCAGTAGGTGAGGTCGCCGAGGCGCCAGCGCTCGATCGTCGAGCCGTCGCGCCGCTCCTCGCCGGCCCCGGGACCGTCGGCGGTCGGGATCACCGTGACGCTGATGACGTGCCGGTCGCGGCGATAGACCAGCGTCGGCACGGGCGCGCCGCCGACGATGTCGACCCGGCCGCCGACCAGCGGGAAGCCCTTGTCGGACAGGTCCGGCGCCTCGGGCGCGAGGGTGGTCCGGCCGTTGAACCAGGGCTTCACCACGTGCCGGTCCGAGGAGGCGATGTCGAAGGGCTGGGGGGCCGCGAGGCCGCGGAGGTGGCCGGCGAGCACGGCCGCGCCGGTATCCGGGGCGCCGCCGGGGCGGTCGAGATAGACGGCCCCGCCGCCGAGCGCGGCCCCGCCGACGAGACCGACGAGCAGCGTCGCGGCCAGTGCCTGCCGGGATCCGCGCCAGGACTTGAGCCAGGATTCGAGCCAGGTCTCGGGCCAGGACCCGAGCGCGCCTCCGAAGCGGCCGCGGGACGGGGGCGGGTCGGAGAAGCCGACCTGCTCGACCACGCGCGCCCGCAGGGATTCCGGGGCGGGCGGCCCCGCGAGGGTCTCGCGCAGGGTGCCGGACAGGGTGCGGAGGCGCTCCGCCAGGGCCCGTGCATCGGGGTCCGCCGCGAGACGGCGCTCCATGGCCAGGACCTCGCCGGGCGACAGCTCGCCGTCCGCGTAGGCGCTGAGGAGCAGGAGGGTCTCGTCGTCGGTCATCGCCCGTCCCTCGCGAGCCGTGCAAGCAGGTGCTGCCGCGCGCGGCCGAGGCGCGACATCACGGTCCCGATCGGGACCCCCGTCACCGTGGCGATCTCCCGGTAGCTGAGGCCGTGGTACTCGCGCAGGACCAGCGCCTCGCGGAAGGCCACCGGCAGGGCCTCGACGGCCCGGGCGAGCTGCCCCGCATCGTCGCGGGCGATGAGGGTCGCCTCGGGCGTCTCCGGAGCCTCGGTCAGGGCGCCCCCGATCTCCAGCTCGGCGCGGGCCTCGGGGGCGAGGTCGTCGGCGAAGACCACCGCCCGCGGCCGGTGCCGTTGCAGCCAGGAATAGCCGGTGTTGCGGACGATGGTCAGGAACCACGCCCGGGCATTGCCCTCGGCGAACCCCTCGATCGCCCGGTAGGCGCGCAGACACGCCTCCTGCATCACGTCCTCGGCGTCGGTGGCGTTGCCGGTGAGCCAGTGCGCGAGCCGGTAGCCCTCGTCCAGGCGCGGGAGAACGAGCTGGCTGAAGCGCGCCCGCGCCAGGGTCGTCATGCCGGCGGCCGGGCCGGGCCCGGCCCGTCGAGAGCCTGCGAAGCCATGGGGTCCCGCCCTGGTGCTCCTGCCTGCAGCCTTGTGCCACACAATCGGGAACCGGGCGGCGGCGGGCTTTATTCCCGCGGCCGGGCACGAGCACGTTCGCGCGCTTCTCGGAGAGCGTCTCGGCCCGTTGGGCGCCGCTAGCGGTCGCCGCGGGGCCGGACGGCGGCCCGGCGGTCCGGCCCCGCGGCCTTCATCCCGCTGGCCTGTCCGGTCGGCGATCGGGGGTCGGGCCCCGGCTCCGGGCAGCCGTCCGGGCCGAGGCGTTTGCGGGCGACGCGCTCGGCCGCCGCCCGCTCCGCCGCCGTGGGGTTCGCGCCGCCGCTCTGATCCTGGGCCATGGTCATGTCCAACCGGAGCGGGACCGTGCGCGGTCCCGGGCGTGGGGTCCCCGGCACCGCCGGAGGCCGGAACGGATGGGGGGCGGACGCGCCGTCCCGCCGCCCGATCCCGCCCGCCGCGCCGCCAACGGGAAGGGGCAGGCTGCCGCCTCCTCGGAGACGGGGCCTGCCCCTGGATCAACCCGCGGGCCGTGTCACGGTTCGGCGCCGGATCTGCGCCGGACCCTCGCGTCGGGACGCGTGCCTGCGCGTCCCTAGCGGCAGATGCGCCGCGGACCCCACGGGGTCGGACGGAAGAAGCAGCGCGGGCCGTAGAAGCGCGGCCGCCGGTACATCGGCCGGCAGCGTCCGTACGGGCCGGGCGCCCAGCCCGGGCCGCAGCCGAACGCGACCGTGCTGACCGCGGCGGGGCCGCTGATCGTATCGGCGCCGGCGGGCGCCAGGGGCGCCGCGCCGGCGGAGGCCAGGCCGAGGCCGCCGACGACAGCCGCGGCGGCCGCGATCATCTTCACGTGCATCATCATCAGACCTTCTGCTCGGTTTCGCGCCGGTTCGGCCCGGCGCAAGACCCGGCTAGGATGGTCTTCGGGCCTGAATGTGGGCTGACCTCCGCTATCATCGTCTAGAAACAAACAGTCCGGCCGGCGCCCGCACGGGAGCGGGCGCCGCAGCGGCGTCCTAGCGGCGTCCTAGCGGCGGTCGGCACGGCCCAGGAGCGCGGCCGCGGCGGCCGTGGCCCCCGCCAGCAGGATCCCGGTCAGGGCCGGGTTGATCGAGGCCCGGGTGTAGGCGCTGCGCATGACGTGGTGGGGCGAGCCGCCCCGCACGGCGCCGTCGCGGCCGGCCGCGTGGAGGGCGCCGTCCCGCTGCCTGCCGGCCACGCCCGCGGTCTGGCTCCGCGACATCACCTGCGCGCCCATCCAGTCGGTCACCGCGGGCACCCGCTTGCGCATCGCGCTCATCAGCTTGCCGCCGCCGCCGACATAGAGGTCGCGGGGGCCGTGCTCCGCGGCGTACAGGATGGCCTCCGCGACGTCCGCGGGGGCGTAGACCGGTGGCGGCAGCTTGGGCGCCTGCGCCATGTAGTTCCGAGCATGCTCGGGGAACGGCGTGTCGATCGAGGCCGGCTTGATAAGCGTCACCGAGACCGGGGCACCCTCCTCCTGAAGCTCCATCCGGAGCGCGTCCGTGAAGCCTTTGATCGCGTGCTTGGAGGCGGAGTACATGCCCTGGATCGGCAAGGCGAGGTCGGACGCGACGGAGCCCAGGTTGATCAGCGCGCCGCCGGCCTTCTTCAGGTGCTGCAGCGCCACGGTCGACCCGTAGACGATCCCCCAGAAATTGACGTCGAACAGCCGGCGGTGATCCGCGTCCGAGACCTCCTCGAGGCGGCCGAAGATCGAGAGACCGGCGTTGTTGACCCAGGTGTCGAAGCCGCCGTAGGCGCGCACGGTCTCGGCGGCCAGCGCCTCGACATCCTCGCGGCGGGACACGTCGGTCACCACGGCTCGGGCCTCGCCGCCGCGCTCCTGGATGTCGCGGACGATGTCGTCGAGGGCGGCGCCGTTCCGGGCCGCCAGCACGACGCGGGCGCCGCGGCGGGCGGCCGCCCGGGCCGTGGCGAGGCCGATCCCGCTGGAGGCGCCGGTGATGACGATCACCTGCTCGCGCAGGGGCTTGTGCCGGATCCGCATGCTGCGTCTTCCTCTCTCGTGGGCTGTCTCGTTGTCGGCGCTCAGCGCCCGCCGCCCGGCCGGTCGCGCTCCGCGCCGAGGCTGGCCCCGCCCCGGCGCGCCTCCTGCTTCTCGGTGCCGGCCCGCTCCATCGGGCCGTCCTGCGGCCTGACCGTGCCGGTGGCGGTGTCGCGGGGGCTCTCGGCTAAGCCCGCGCGCTCCGGTTCGCCGCGCGGCATCCGCTCGGCCTGGGTGTCGTCCGGCGCGTCGGCCATGCTGCATCCCTCGCGATGGACCTAGTTTCCGGGCGCCGCCGCGTGCCGCGACGGAGCCCCCGGCGGATCGGACCACGCGGCCGATCCCCTGAGGGCCAACCCGTCAGGCGCCCGGCGTATCCGGCGGCCCCAGTCGCGGCGGCAGCGGGCCTCGCGTGCGGGGCGGCGCGGATTGGGCGAACGCGCCGCAGGAACACGACCGCGGGGCTCGTGTTGTCTGCCAAATCTTTTTCACGAGGCGCCGATGTCAGGAACCGCCAAGAAGACCGACCCCAAACTCTGGGACAAGGTGAAGACGCGGGTCACGAAGTCCGAGAAGGGCGGAAAGCCTGGTCAGTGGTCGGCGCGCAAGGCGCAGATCGCGACTGCCGAATACAAGAAGGAAGGTGGCGGCTACGCCGGCAAGAAGGCGGCCGACAACCATCTCCAGCAGTGGACCGACGAGGAATGGGGCACGAAGTCGGGCAAGGAGAGCGGCAAGACCGGCGAGCGCTACCTGCCCAAGAAGGCCCGCGAGAGCCTGACCGACGAGGAATACGCCGCCAGCACGGCCAAGAAGCGCGCCGATACCCGGAAGGGCAAACAGTTCTCGAAGCAGCCGAAGGCGGCCGCCGAGAAGGCCGCCGCGGCGCGCGAGGACGGCAAGTCCGCCAAGGCGTCCGGCAGGGGCGGCAGCAAGGGGAGCGGCAAGGGGGGCGGAAAGTCGGAGACGACGAAGGCCGAACTGATGCGCAAGGCCCGGGCGCAGAACGTGCCCGGCCGGTCGCGGATGTCGAAGGCGCAGCTGGAGCACGCGGTCCACGCCTGAGGCGTGGCGCGGCGGGCCGTCGCCCCGACGCAAGACGTCCCGGGAATGGCTCCCGGGACGCTCCTCGGCTCAAGCGGCCAGTTTGATCGGGCTGGGGATGCTCAGGTCGAGAGAGGGTGCGGCCTGTCCAGAGGCTCGCGCGCCATCCCGGTGAGCGGGACGCAGCCCCCCGCGGCGCGGGGGGCGCCGACGCGCGGGCTTCTCAGTACGAGCCGAACTTGTAGTTCAGGCCGGCGCGGATGACGGCGAACTCGTCGTCGCGGCGGCCGATGTTGTTGTACACCACCGGGAAGTTGTTGGCGGCGTTGATGACGAACGCACCCTGGTTGCGGGTGTTGCGGTCGAGGTTGACGTACAGGCCTTCGACCTTGAGCGTCACGGCGTTCGAACGGAAGAAGTTCAGGAACGAGTCGGTGGGCAGGGCGTACTCGATGCCGCCGCCGACGGCGTAGCCGGTGCGGAAGCTGTCGTTGCCGGCGAAGCCGCCGAAGGAGCGGTCGGCGCTGCCCGAGCCGTAGGCGAAGCCGCCGGTGCCGTAGAACAGCACGCGGTCGAAGGCGTAACCGATGCGGCCGCGCACGGTGCCGAAGAAGTCGAGGCTGGAGAGGCCGCGCGGGTCGGTCACGTAGTAGCCGGGAGCGAGCGGGCCGACGAGGAAGGCGTTGTTCCGGCTGCGGCCGAAGTCGAGGTACTGGGCGTCGGCCTCGACACCGACGACGATGCCGGAGCCGGGGGTGAACTGGAAGTTGTAGCCAACCTGGCCACCGCCGGTGAAGCCTTCCTGGTTGCGCTGGCTGAAGAAGGCGGTGGTGCCGTTGCCGTAGGGGGCGGGCACGCCGAAGCTGTTGGTGTTGTTGCTGCTGGCGTCGAAGGCGTAGCCGGCGTTGATACCGAAGTAGGCGCCGGTCCAGGTGAAGA
>NZ_JBQEPK010000020.1:45789-109649 GCF_052045615.1 Methylobacterium sp. 22177
CTGCCAGTTGTAGCCGATCTGGCCACCGCCGGAGAAGCCGTCCTGGCTGCGGTTGCGGAAGGAGGCGACGGTGCCGGGGGCGGCGTAGGGGAAGGGCACCGCGAAGGTGTTGCCGGTGTTGCGGTCGCTGGCGTCGAAGGCGTAGCCGGCGTTGATACCGAAGTAGGCGCCGGTCCAGGTGAAGACCGGGACGGGGGTGAACACCGGCGGCGGGGCGGCGCGGCGCGGCAGGTCGGCCGCGAAGGCCGAGCCGGCGAAGGCGACGCCCGCGAGGGCCGTGGTCACACGGAGCATGGATTTCATGATCTGGTCCTCACTGGTGGTCCGCGCCGTCCGTCGCGGGAACGGTTGCGGAACCGGGTCTGGCTGCGTTCCAGCGGTTCCAGGGTTGCTTTGCGCTCCGCGGTGTCGCCGACCGCTCTCGCGGCCCCTTGTGGCAACCCGCCGTTTTCCCCGGCACCTTAACCCCTGAACGCGGCCGAATGGCCAAGGTTCATTTACGGCTACGCTTTTTTCGGTCTCGCGGTCGACAAAGTGTCGCACCCCCGCATCGTGAGGAACCGCGCGGTCAGGGGACGAGCGCGATCGCGGAGATGAGACGGCCGTAATCCGCCTCGCCGCGATGGGTGGTCCGCCGGTAGCTGTAGAACCGCTCGGGATCCGCGTAGGTGCAGAGGTTCAGGGCGGTAGCCTCACCGATCTCGGCCTCTTCCAGCCGGGCCAGGATGAAGCCCGGGAGGTCGAACTGCGCGTGTCCGGGCCGCGTGCCGGGGCCGAGGAAGCGCTCCATGCCGGGGGCGTCGCTCCGGAACCGCGCGACGAAGTCCGGGCCGACCTCGTAGGAGGCCTGCCCGATCGTCGGTCCCAGGACGGCGACGATCCGGCTCCGCCGCGCCCCGAGCGCCTCCATCGCCGACACGGTCGCGCCGATCACGCCGGTGAGCGCCCCCTTCCAGCCGGCATGGGCTGCGCCGACGACGCCGTTCTCGGGGTCCGCGAACAGGATCGGCCCGCAATCCGCGGTGGCGATGCCGAGCGCCAAGCCCGGTACCCGCGTCACCATGGCGTCGGCCTTCGGCCGCTCCTCCGCGAAGGGCGCCTCGACGGTGACCACCTCGGCCGAATGGACCTGATACAGGCTCACGAGCCGGTCCGGCGGCAGGCCGAGCCGCGCGCACATCCGCGCCCGGTTCTCGGCGACGCGCTCCGGCGCGTCCTGCGAGCCGAGGCCGCCGTTGAGCGACGCGTACAGGCCCTCCGAGACCCCGCCGACGCGGGTGAAGAAGGCGTGGCGCATGCCCGCGTGGGCGGAGAGTTCCGGCGCCTCGATGAACATGCCTGCGGTCACGGTCGGCCTCGCGCTTGCCCCTGTCGCGCCCCGATAGCGCAAGGGCGGACCCTTGACGATGTCGTTCAAGCGTCAGATTCTTGCTGCATTGCAGTATGGAGCCGATCCGGCTCCGCCTTGAGAAGGATCGCAATGTCACGAGGGATCGAGACCGACGCCCTGCCCGAGACGCCCGAGGCCGAAGAGCCCCGGATCCCGAGTGCGCCTGCCCACCCCGTCACGGGAGAGCCCGCCGCCTTCGACCCGACCGACCTCAACCCGCCCGCGCCGCCGACGCCGCGGCCCGCCAGCCAGACCGATTCCGGCTTCGGCTCCTTCGGCTGAGCGATCCCGACCCCGTTCGGGGCCGAGGACCTTCCCGGCGGCTCAGGGCGCCGGAAATCCCGGGAGCGGCCCGAGGGACGGGCCGCTCACCGCCAGCACCTTGAACAGTCTGCCCATGCCGCCCCGGCCCGGATCGGTCAGGCGGGTGACGGCCGCATCGATCGCGGTGACCTGCGCCGGATTGGCCCGTGCCCTCAGCCGCTCGGCACGGGCGCCGAGGCCGAGCGCCGCCAGGAAGTCACCCTGATCGACCGGACCGTGGATCGCTGCGCCCTCGGCCCGGGCCGCCTGGGCGAGGGCGGCGAAATCGACGTGATGCGTCAGATCCGCCTCGCCAGGCTCCGCCAGCGGGTCGGCGAAACGATGTCCTGCCAGCGCCTGGAGGGTGTCGCCGAAGCCCGGGCGGACATGGCCGTAATCGACGACCAGCAGGGCGCCTCCACCGGAAACCAGCCGTCGGGCCAGCGCGCGGATCAGCGCGAGGCCGGCCGCCGGCACGCTCATCAGCGCGCCGTCCGGGCCGTCCGCCACGAGGCCCGGGACCGGCTCCGGCGACAGGCCGAAGGCGAGACCGCCCGCCGGATCGAGGCCGATCTGCCGCTCGTGCCAGCCCGACGGCCGGCGCTCGAACTGGCGCACCGGCAGACAGTCGAAGAACTCGTTGGCCAGGATGATCGTGGGCCCCTCGGGCAGCGTATCGACGCTGTCGTGCCACACGGCGCCGGTCCCGGAGAGGGCGCGGGCCTGCGCGGCCCGCAGCACCGGGCTCGTCTCGACGAGGTGCGGTGCCACGCGCACCCCGGGGAGCGCCGCCCGCAAGGCGCGCAGCGCGTCCGCCATCAGCGTGCCGCGGCCGGGCCCCAGCTCCACCAGGAGGAGCGGATCCGGCGCCCCGATCGAGCCGCGGACGTAGGCTGTCCAGGCACCGAGCAGCTCGCCGAACATCTGGCTGATCTCGGGCGCGGTGGTGAAGTCGCCCTGGGCGCCCAGGGGATCGCGGGTGCGGTAGTAGCCGTGGACCGGGTGCCCGAGGCAGAGGGCCATGTAGCGGTCGACACCGATCGGCCCGTTCTGGCGGATCAGCGCCGCGATCTCGGCTCCGAGCGGTGTCACGCCTCGACGGCCGCCTTGCGGGCCGCCTCGGCCGCCGGCGCCTCGACGGGATGGCGGGGACGTGTCCGGCCGGTCGCGGCCAGCACGATGTAGGTGAGGCCGACGATCATCATCGGCACGCACAGCAGCATGCCCATGGTCACGCCGCCGCCCATCGGACCGACATGGTCGCCGAACAGGAAGCCGAGCTGGCGATCCGGCTCGCGGAAGAACTCGCAGAAGGTCCGGGCCAGCGCGTAGCCGAGGACGAAGATGCCGCCGAGGAGCCCCGGCTTGCGGAAGCCGAACCGGCGGACGCTGAGCGCCATCACGATGAACAGCAGCAGGCCCTCGGTGGCCGCCTCGTAGAGCTGGCTCGGGTGGCGCGGCAGCGGCCCGCCGCTCGGGAACACGATCGCGTAGGGGAAGTCCGGCGCGACCCGGCCCCAGAGCTCGCCGTTCACGAAATTGGCGATCCGGCCGAAGAACAGGCCGATCGGCACCACCACGGCGCCGATATCGAGGAGCGTGTAGGCGTTGAGGCCCTTGCCGCGGGCGAACAGCACGAAGGCCAGGATCGCCCCGACGAAGCCGCCGTGGAACGACATGCCGCCGTTGCGGATCGCCAGGATCTCCCACGGATCGGAGATGTACATCGGCAGATTGTAGAACAGCACGTAGCCGATCCGCCCGCCGAGCACGACGCCGAGCGCCACCCAGACGACGAGGTCGTCGATGTCGGCGACCTGCGGGCGCTTCACCACGCCCCAGAGACCGTCGGCCGTGACGAGGCGGCGCGCGTAGTACCAGCCGCCGATCAGGCCGGCGATGTAGGCGAGCGCGTACCATTTGATCGTGATCGGCCCGATCGCGATCGCCACCGGATCGATGGCCGGAAAGGGCAGGGCGAGGAGCGGCATCTATCTCACCTCCGGGGCGGCCGGCTTGGACGCCGGAGGGGCGACGCGTCAAGCCCGGAGGCCCCCTTCCGAAAGCGCGGCCTCAGCCGCGCACGAACAAGAAGCCGTGTCCGTCCGGGCCGGCGCAATAGGCGGCCGCGCCGTCGGCGGAGGTCAGCGGAGTTTGTCCGCTCTCGCGCAGGCGGTGCGAGAGGGACTGCGGGTCCGCCGCGGTGAACACGGAGCGGGTGGAGGCCCGGTCGGCGGGCCCGAAGACGAGCCGCCGCTCGGTCGCGGGCGTGCGGTAATGCAGGAGCTCCACGTGCGGCGCGGGCTCCGGAGGCTCGAGGGCGATCACGTCGACCTGCGGATCGTCGACGCCGTCGAGGCGCGCCTGCTCCGGCCCGCGGTTCAGGCCGCGCTCCGCCACCGACAGCCCCAGGGACCCGGTCAGGAAGGCCAGGGTGGCGTCGAGGTCGGTGACGGTGATCGCCGAGTGGTCGATTCCCAGGAACAGGCCCGGCGCGTCGCGCCAGCGGGTCGCGGCGGGCCCGTCGGGAAAGTATATCAACTCCAGGGGATGCCCGTCGGGGTCGCGGAACTTGTAGGCGGTCACGCCTCCCGTGGAGGCCGGCAGACGCTGCGGCCCGCCGCGGCTGATCGGCATCGGTGCGAGCCGTGCCAGCTGCGCCGCCGCGGCCCCCATGTCGCGGACCGGGACCGCCAGGTGCTGGAAGAACGGATCCGTCGCCGCTGGATCGGCCGGGTAGGGCGCGCCGGGCGGATCCACCGTCAGGAATGTCACGCTCTGCCCGCCGAGCCGCATGCGCAGCTGCGTGGCGCGCCGGCCCGCGAGGCCCATCGCCTCCGCCTGCGCGCCGGGCAGGGGTTCCGGTGGAGCGATCCGCGCGAAGCCGAGCCCGTCCCGGTAGAAGGCTTCGGTGACGGCGAGGTCCGCGACGGTGCGGCCGAAGCCGACGAGGGCGCGCACGCCGCTCTTGGGAGCGGTGCCGCTCTTGGGAGCGATGCCGCTCGGGGGAGCGATGCCGCTCACAGGAGCGGTGCCCCCCGCACGTTCACGTAGATCGCGTAGAGTGCCTGCGAGGCGCAGAGAAACAGGCGGCTGTTGTTGCGGCCGCCGAAGGTGAGGTTGGCGACCGTCGCGGGCACGAGGATCTTGCCGACCAGTTCGCCGCCGGGGTCGATGCAGTGGACCCCGTCCCCGGCGCTCGACCAGACATTGCCGTGCTCGTCGCACCGGATCCCGTCGGCATTGCCGGGCGCGATCTTGAAGAGCACCGAGCCGCCCGACAGGCTGCCGTCCTCGGCCACGTCGAACACGCGCACGTGCTGCAGCGGGTCGGTGTCGAACTGCAGCCCGGTCTCGACGATGTAGAGCCGCCGCTCGTCGGGCGAGAAGCAGAGCCCGTTCGGGCCCTGGAAATCGTCGGCCACCACCCGCAGCGAGCCGTCGCGGGGGTCGAAGCGGTAGACGGCGGCGGGCAGCTCGGATTCCTGCTTGCCGCCCTCGTAGTCGGTCTGGATGCCGTAGGGTGGATCCGAGAACCAGATCGTCCCGTCCGACTTGCAGACGATGTCGTTGGGCGAGTTCAGCCGCCGCCCGCGGTAGCGCTCCACGAGGCTGGTGATGCGGCCATCGAGCTCGGTCCGATGGATGCGCCGGCCGCGGTGCGAGCAGGACAGCATCCGCCCCTGGCGGTCGCGGGCGTGGCCGTTCTCGAAGTCGCCCGCCTCCCGGTAGACGCTCAGGCCGGCGTACTCCGCCCAGCGCATCACCCGATTGTTGGGAAGATCGGAGAACAGCAGCTCGTCGCGGTCGCCGAACCAGACCGGGCCCTCTGTCCAGCGGAACCCGTCGGCGAGCTTCTGCAGCGGGGCGTTCGGCAGGATGTAGGCCTTGAAGCGCGGCTGCGTGAGTTCGAAGCCGTCCATGGGGCCGCCCTTACTTGAAGCGGCCGGGCTGGTTGACGGTCGGCTCAACCTGGAGCCCGGTCACGATCATCGTGCAGGGCTCGTCGCCCACCGTGCCGGAGAGGTGGCCCTTCTTGCCATCCCGTTCCTTGGTGTTCTGATCCTCGCCCATCATAAGCTCGCCCGGGCCCATCTCGACCCGGTGGCCGTCCATCGTTTCCACGAACCAGCGGCCCGAGAGGATCGCGATCCATTGCGGCCGCGGGTTCTCGTGCCACTCGCCGACCCAGCCGACCGGCAGGACCGTGAAGGTCACGACCGACGGCGCAGGATCCATCTTGTCGTTCCACTGGGGCGCGGTCTCGGGGTTGATCCCCTCGAACTTGAACCGCTCGAGGTGGAACAGCTCCTGGCGGCTCACACCCTCCGCATCGGTGTAGACGTGCCAGTACGGCATCTTCGGAGGGGTCGGCTCACTCATCGTCGCTCCTGCCGCGGCGGGACTCACCCTCCCACAACGGCCGGGCTTGGCGATGGTTCGCGTCTGCCGACGAAGGCCCGGATGCCCCAGACGTCGTTCCGGGGCCGGATGAGCGGACGGCTTCCGCGACGGTGCGAGCGTAGCGAAGCCAGCCCGTGTCGCGCCGTGGCCTCCCCGTGGGGCGCTGGCCTGGGTCGCGTGCTGCGCTCCCGAGGACGGCGCGACGCTCACATCTGCTCGGGGATCCGGTCCGTCTGCGCGAGGTTCGAGAACCGGGTGATGTTCGCGTCGAACTGCAGTTCCACGGTGCCGGTGGGGCCGTGACGCTGCTTGCCGAGGATCACCTCGGCCTTGCCGTGGACGCGCTGCATCTCGGCCTCCCAGGCGAAGAACTCCTCCGTGCCCTCGCGAGGCTTCTTGTTCCCGACGTAGTACTCCTCGCGGAACACGAACATGACGACGTCGGCGTCCTGCTCGATCGAGCCCGACTCGCGCAGGTCGGCGAGCTGCGGCCGCTTGTCGTCGCGGTTCTCCACCTGACGGGAGAGCTGGGACAGGCCGATGATCGGCACGGCCAGCTCCTTGGCCAGCGCCTTCATGCCGGTGGTGATCTCGGTCATCTCCTGCACGCGGTTGTCGCTGCGCTTGGACGAGCCCGAGAGGAGCTGGAGGTAGTCGACGATCAGGAGGTCGAGGCCCTTCTGGCGCTTCAGGCGCCGGGCGCGGGCGGCGAGCTGCGCGATCGAGATGCCGCCGGTCTGGTCGATGTAGAACGGGATCGTCTGCATGTCCCGGGCGGCGTCGGTGATCTTGTAGAAATCCTCGGGCCGGATGTCGCCGCGGCGGATCTTGTAGGACGGCACGCCCGACTGCTCGGCGATGATGCGGGTGGCGAGCTGCTCCGCCGACATTTCCAGCGAGAAGAAGCCCACGATGCCGCCGTTCACGGTCTTGGTCGTGCCGTCCGGCTGCTTCTCGCCGCGGTAGGCCTTGGCGATGTTGAAGGCGATGTTGGTCACCAGCGAGGTCTTGCCCATGGCCGGGCGGCCCGCGAGGATGATCAGGTCGGAGGGCTGCAGGCCGCCCATCTTGGCGTCGAGGTCGGACAGGCCCGTGGCGATGCCCGAGAGCTTGCCGTCGCGCTGGTAGGCCTTGGCGGCCATGTCGACCGCGGCGGTCAGCGCGTCCGAGAATTTCTGGAAGCCGCCGTCGTAGCGTCCGGCCTCGGCGAGCTCGTAGAGCCGCCGCTCCGTGTGCTCGATCTGGTCGCGGGGCGACTCCTCCACCGGCGCCTCGTAGGCGCCGTTCACCAGGTCCTCGCCGATGGCGATCAGCCGGCGGCGGATGGCGAGATCGTAGATCGTGCGGCCGTACTCGCCGGCGTTGATCACCGTCGTGGCGTCGGCGGCCAGTCGCGCGAGGTACTGCATGACCGTCTGGCCGCCGAAATCGGCGTCGCCCAGATAGGTCTTCATGGTGATGGGCGTGGCGAGCTTGCCGGCCTTGATCAGGGACGCTGCCACTGTGAAGATCTGCTGGTGGGCATCCTCCATGAAGTGTTCGGCCAGCAGGAAGTCCGACACCCGGTAATAGGCGTCGTTGTTCACCAGGATCGCGCCCAGCAGCGCCTGCTCCGCGTCGATGTTGTGCGGGGCGACGCGGTACTCGGCCTGGACCGCTTCGAGCTTGGCCGTGAGCGCATTGGGCAGGGCCATCGGCGGACGACTCCGTATCAGGCGCCGCGGCGGGCGCGCCAGGATCACACCGCACGACCTTGACCCCGGTATGGTTACCGAAGCCTAGCCGACGGCCGGTTCTCCCGGGCCGGGGCGCGGAAAAGCGGACGCCCGCCGACTCTCGCGAGCGACGGGCGTCCATGCTGGAACAAAACTGGAACGTGTCAAGCCTCGGGGGCAATCATCCCCAGTGTTCACCGGTATACACGGCGGGCAAGGACCCCGCCGCCCGGCCGGCCGGTTGGCTGGCCGGGACCTCGAACCGGGATCAGCCGCGGTCGTCGGCACCCTCGCCGGCATCGGCCAGCGCCTGACCGACCTCGAGGCCGAGGTCGTCGAGGTTGAACGCCTCGCGCTCGGTGACCGACTCACCGCGGGCCTGGCGCTCGGCCTCCTCGGGGCTGCGGGCGACGTTGACGGTGATCTCGACCTCGACCTCGGGGTGCAGCACCACCGGGACCGTGTGCAGGCCGAGCGTCTTGATCGGCTGGTTCAGGATGAACTGACCGCGATCCACCGTGAAGCCCTCCTTCGAGACGACCTCGGCGAGGTCGCGGGTCGAGACCGAGCCGTAGAGCACGCCGGTCTCGCCCGACTGCCGGATCAGGATGAAGCTCTGGCCGTTCAGCTTCTCGGCGACGACCTCCGCGTCCTTCTTGCGGTCGAGGTTGCGGGCCTCGAGCTGGGCGCGCTGGGCCTCGAAGTGCTTCTTGTTGGCTTCCGTCGCGCGCAGCGCCTTGCCGCGGGCGAGCAGGAAGTTGCGGGCGAAGCCCGGGCGAACATTCACGGTCTCGCCCATCTGGCCGAGCTTGGCCACGCGCTCGAGCAGGATCACTTCCATGGTCTTTCTCCTTCAGGTGTTCGGCCACGCGGGCCGGGGTCTCACGGCGCCGGATCGCCCTTGGGACGTCGGCGGTCGAGGGCTGTGTCGGCGAGGCCGAACAGGGTGAGGGCGACCAGAGCGATGCCCTGGGTCACGAACAGGATCAGGTACATGCCGAACAGCATGAGCCCGCGCCCCGGCCGGCCGCGCGAGCGGTCGTGGAAAGCGGCGAGCCCCTGGAGCGCGAAGGCCGCGCTGAACGCGCCGAGGAGCGCGACCCCGAACACGCCGACGTAGCCGGGCGCGAAGCACATCGCGACGGCCGCCGCGACCGCCACGAGCGTGCTGCGCGGCATGGCGGTGGAGGGGATGTCGGGCCAGGGCCGCGGCAGGCGTCCGGAGATCTTCACGATCCGGGCCGAGGCCCAGAGATAGAAGGCCAGGAGCAGCGCGAGGCCGTTGGCCGCGAAGGCGGGCACGACGCGGGCGAGGGCGTCCGCCACCTCGGCCCGCGTGACGTCCGCCGGATCGGCATCGGCCTGCGGAGCCGGATCGGACGCGGTCGTCCCGTCCCTGCCGGCCGCCTCGCTGCCGGTCGAGGGCGCGTCGGCGCGCGGAGTCCCGGTGCGCGGGGGCTCGACGGACGGGCGGGTGGCGGGCAGCCGCGTCTGGACCAGGGTCTGGGCGAGGCCGCGCAGCTGCGCGTCGAAGGTGGCGTGGTTCGGCGAGGACAGGACAGCGATGGCGATGAAGGCGAGGGCAGCCGTGGCGGCGATCCAGCCGAGCAGGCGGCCGGTCGGGTACCATTCGAGGCCCGCCCGCGTCTCGCGCCCGAGGAGCGTGAGGTAGGCGAGCCACCAGGCGGGCAGGGCGATGTAGGCCGCGAAGGCCAATCCCATGAAGGGTGCGATCACCAGGACCAGCGCGAGGCTGCCGGCGGCGGCCGCGGCGAGCGCGGCCTTGTGGCTCCAGCCCAGGCCGACGATCAGGATCGGCAGCGGCGCCACGAGGTAGAGCAGGATCGCGAGCGGGGTCGCCTTCAGCAGCACCCCGAACAGGAGTGCGGAGACGAGGCCCGCGCCGATACCGATGCCGATGTGCTGTGCCATGAAGTCCGCTGTCCCGCTGCCGGTGCGGCAGGGTTAGAGGCGGCTACGCGCCCCAACGATCGGGCGGCGCGAGCCGCCCTCTGAGAGGGCCGGCCCGGGCAGATGCCGGGCCGGCGGGTTCCGATGGCCTACTTGATCACGTAGGGCAGCAGGCCGAGGAAGCGGGCGCGCTTGATCGCCTGGGCGAGCTCGCGCTGCTTCTTGGCCGAGACCGCGGTGATCCGCGACGGCACGATCTTGCCGCGCTCGGACACGTAGCGGGACAGGAGCTTGACGTCCTTGTAGTCGATCTTCGGCGCGTTCGCGCCGGAGAACGGGCAGGTCTTGCGACGACGGAAGAAGGGACGGCGTCCGCCGCCCGCACCAGCACCGAATGCCATGGGTTAGCCCTCCCCGCCGAAGCTGCGCTCGCCGCGGTCACCGCGATCGCCGCGGTCACCCCGGTCGCCGCCGAAGCCGCCACCGCCACCGAAGCCCTCATCATCGCGACGACGGCCGCGCTCGCGATCCTTGCGGTCATCGCGGTCGCGCTTCTGCATCATGGCGGACGGCTCGGAATCGAGCTCCTCGACCCGGATGGTCATGAAGCGCAGCACGTCCTCGGAGATCTGCATCTGGCGCTCCATCTCGGCGATGGCGGCCGGCGGGGCGTCGATGTTGAGGAGCGCGAAATGCGCCTTGCGGTTCTTCTTGATCCGGTAGGCGAGGGACTTCACGCCCCACATCTCGATCTTCTCGAGACGGCCACCGTTCTGCTCGATCACACCCTTGTAGGTGTCGATCATCGTCTCGACCTGCTGGGACGTCACGTCCTGGCGGGCCAAGAGCACATGCTCGTAGAGAGGCATCGTCGGGCCTTTCATCGTCATAAAGGAGCCCGGCCGCCGGAGGGCGGCTGATTCGGGCCGGTTCATCTCGCGCTACGCTCGGCGCCAAGCCCTTCGAGCCGATTTTCAGGCCCGAGCGGTTGATCGAAGGCGGAGACACCGGACGACGGGATCTGGGAGAGCCCTGTGCCGCGAGCGGCACCGTCCGTTCAGCCCCCGGCCGGAGCGAACGCGAGGGGCGGCGCATAGTCGGTTTTTGCGGGCGTGGCAAGGTCGTCTTGCCCATCACGGAGCCGGATGCGGCTCTGCGCGGCCTCGCCCCTGTCCGGCGCCGACCAGGACCGCATCCTCGGCGCGCGGCCGTTCCGTGTCAGGCGCTTCGCCCGACGGTGCGCCGTCATTCCGGATGCCGATCCGGAACCCCTGTCGGTGCGATGCCTCGCGGCGGCGTGTCGGGCGCCCCGGCGCCGCTGCGCGGCCCCGTCCGGACCCGCCGCGGCTTGCCGCTCGGGCGGTTCGATGACACAAGCGCGGCGCGGCTGGGGATCCCCGGCCGCGCTGGTTTTTCGGTAATCCTCCAGATCCGCGATGGCAGAGGCCCCATCTTCCGGCCCCTCCGAGGTCGGTCCCGTGCTGATCACCGGCGCGAGCGGTTTCCTCGGCTCAGCCCTGGTCGACGTGTTCCGCCGGGCCGGCTTCCCGGTGCGCATCCTCGTGCGCGCCTCGAGCCCTCGCCGAAACCTCACCTGGACCGACGTGGAGATCGCCGAGGGCGACATGCGCGACCCGGCCGCCGTGGCGGCGGCGATGCGCGGCCAGCGCTACCTCATCCATGCCGCGGCCGATTACCGGCTCTGGGCGCCGGACATGGAGGAGATCGTCCGGACCAACCGCGACGGCACGCGCCTCATGATGCGCGCCGCCCTCGAGGCCGGGGTGGAGCGGGTCGTCTACACGTCGAGCGTGGCGACGATCAGACCGCCGGCCGACGGCGTCACGCCCTCCGACGAGACCATGCCGCTGACGCCCGAGACCGCGATCGGCGCCTACAAGCGCAGCAAGGTCGTGGCCGAGCGCGTGGTCGAGGAGATGGTCGCCCGGGAGGGCCTGCCGGCGGTGATCGTCAACCCGTCGACGCCGATCGGTCCCCGCGACGTCAAGCCGACGCCGACCGGGCGGATCATCCAGGAGGCGGCGCTCGGCAAGATGCCGGCCTTCGTCGACACCGGCCTCAACCTCGCTCACGTGGACGACGTGGCCCAGGGGCATCTGCTGGCGCTGCGCAGGGGGCGGATCGGCGAGCGCTACATCCTCGGCGGCGAGGACGTGTTCCTCTCGCAGATGCTCGCCGACATCGCCGGCATGGTCGGCCGCAAGCCGCCGACCGTGAACCTGCCCCGGGCCGCCGTGTACCCGGTGGCGTTCTTCGCGCAGCTCGCCGCCCGGGTCACCGGCAGGCAGCCCTTCGCGACGATCGACGGGATCCGCATGTCGCGCTACCGGATGTTCTTCTCGGACCGGAAGGCGCGCGCCGAGCTCGGCTACACGGCCCGGCCCTACCGCGAGGGCCTGTCCGACGCGATCACGTGGTTCCGGGAGGCGGGCTACCTCGCATGAGCACCCTCGATTCCGCCACCGCGACGCGCTCCGGCAAGGGCCACCGGGACGAGAATTTCCCCGTCGCCTCGCACCTGATCCATCCCCGCCACCGGGGCGCGATCCTGGCCTTCTACAACTTCGTCCGCGCCGGCGACGACGTGGCCGATCACGCCGCCCTGTCGCCCGAGCGCAAGCTCGAGCTGCTCGATCGCCTCGCCGACGCGCTCACGGGCGCCGGGCCGTCCGATCCCGAGGCCGAGCCGCTGAAGCGCGAGCTCGCGGCCCGCGGCCTGCCGCCCCGGCACGCGCTCGAGCTCCTCGACGCGTTCCGCATGGACGCGCGCAAGAACCGCTACGCCGACTGGGACGAGCTGATCCATTACTGCCGCTACTCGGCCATGCCGGTGGGGCGGTTCGTGCTCGACGTCCACGGCGAGGATCCGGCCCGGGTCTACCGAGCCTCCGACGCCATCTGCGCGGCGCTGCAGGTCATCAATCATCTCCAGGATTGCGGCAAGGACTTCGCCGCACTCGACCGGGTCTACCTCCCGCAGGATTGCCTGGACCGTCACGGCGCCACCGTGGCGATGCTCGGCGAGGCCAAGGCGCCGCCGCAGCTCCGGGCCGCGATCCGCGAGCTCGCGCAGCGATGCCTCGAGCTCCTCGACGAGGGCGCGGTCCTGCCGGACCTGATCGACGATCTGCGCCTGTCACTGGAGATCGCCGCCATCCACCGGCTCGCCGTCGTGCTGAGCCGGGGCCTGCTGGAGCGCGACCCGCTCTCCGAGAAAGTTCATCACGGCAAGGCCGCCTTCGCGCTGACGGCGCTGGGCGGCATCGCCGCCACCCTGGCGCGCCGGCCCTTCCGCGGCCGGACCGTCCGGGCCGCGGCTCAGGGAATCCGCTCGTGACCGCCACCGCCACGCCCGCCCAGGACCCGGAGAGCGCCGCCCCGGCGCTGCCCGCCGCCGGCTCCTCCTTCTACACGGCGATGCGCCTGCTGCCGAAGGAGCGGCGGGAGGCGATGTACGCCGTCTACGCCTTCTGCCGCGCCGTCGACGACGTCGCCGACGACGGCGGCACCCGCGCCGTCCGGCAGGTCGAGCTCGACCGCTGGCGGGCCGACATCGACGCCCTCTACGCCGGCCGGCCGGCCGCGCGCGTGCGCGACCTCGTGGAGCCCGTGCGCCGCTTCGGCCTGAAGCGCGAGGATTTCCAGGCGGTCATCGACGGCATGGCGATGGACGCCGTCGAGGACATCGTCGCCCCCGACGCCGAGACCCTCGACCTCTACTGCGACCGGGTCGCGAGCGCGGTCGGCCGGCTGTCGGTGCGGATCTTCGGCATGCCGGAGGCGGACGGCATCCGGCTGGCGTGGCATCAGGGCCGCGCGCTCCAGCTCACCAACATCCTGCGCGACATCGACGAGGATGCCGAGCGCGGCCGCCTCTACCTGCCCCGGGAGAAGCTCCGGGCGATCGGCCTCACCGACCCGACGCCGGTCCAGGCGATCAGCCATCCCCGCATCGGCGAGGTCTGCGTCTCCCTCGCCCGCGAGGCCGAGGACCATTATCAGGCGACCTGGGAGATCATCCGGCGCAGCCCCCGCAAGGCGACCAAGGCCGCCCGGCTGATGGCCGCCGCCTATCACCTCTACCTCAAGGCGGTCCTCGCGCGCGGCTGGGCGATGCCCCGCGCCCGGGTGAAGCCCGGCAAGCTCGCGCTGCTGGGCGTCGTCCTCCGCCACGGCCTGATCTGATGGGCACCGTCCACGTCGTCGGCGCCGGCCTCGCCGGCCTCTCCGCGGCCGTCGCGCTCGCCGAAACCGGCGCCCGGGTGGTCCTGCACGAGGCCGCCAAGCAGGCCGGCGGCCGGTGCCGCTCGTACTATGACCCGGCCCTCGGCCTGACCATCGACAACGGCAACCACCTGCTCTTGTCCGGCAACGCCGATTCCCTCGGCTTCCTCCGGACCGTCGGCGCGCCGGCCGACGCCCTGGTCGGCCCGGATGTGGCCGAATTCGACTTCGCCGACCTGCAGACCGGCGAGCGCTGGCGGCTGCGGCCCAACGCGGGGCGGCTGCCCTGGTGGGTGATGAGTCCCGCCCGCCGCGTCCCCGGGACGCGGGCGCGGGACTACCTCGCGCCCCTCGGGATCCTGCGCGCGGCCTCCGGCAAGGCGGAGGGCGCGGGCGGAACCATCGGCGCGCACATGGCCTGCGAGGGCACGCTCTACCGGCGCCTCTGGCACCCGGTGCTGCTCGCGGCCCTCAACACCGAGCCCCGCGACAGCGATGTCGGGCTGGCTGCGCGGATCCTGCGCGAGACCCTGGGCGCGGGCGGCAAGGCCTGCCGTCCCCTCGTCGCGGTCGAGGGCCTGTCCTACGCCTTCGTCGATCCGGCGATCCGCTACCTCACGGCGCGCGGCTGCGAGATCCGCCTCGGCCGGCGCCTGCGCGGACTGGAAAGCGCGGAGGGCCGCGTCGGGCAACTCGTGTTCTCGGACGGCCCCGAGAGCCTCGGCCCGGAGGACGGCGTCGTGCTGGCGCTGCCGCCGTGGGTGGCCCGGGAGGTGTTGCCCGGTCTCCTCGCCCCGACGGAATTCCGCTCCATCGTGAACGCGCATTTCGCGCTGGCGCCGAAGCCCGGCAGCCCCCTCGTCCTCGGCGTCGTCAACAGCCTGACAGAGTGGCTTTTCGCCTATCCGGACCGGTATTCGGTCACGATCAGCGGTGCAGACCGGCTCCTCGACGTGCCTCGCGAAGACCTCGCGCGGCAGATCTGGGCCGAGATCGCGCAGCTGTACAACCTTGCACCGGACCTGCCCAGCTGGCAGATCGTAAAGGAGAAGCGTGCGACCTTCGCGGCGACGCCGGCGGAGGCCGCGCGGCGCCCGAAGGCCGAAACCGCCTACGACAATCTCGTCCTGGCAGGCGATTGGACCGCCACCGGCCTGCCGTCGACGATCGAGGGAGCGATCCGCTCGGGCCAGACGGCCGCACGTTCCTTGCGTGCGGGATCTGTCGTGCGCGCTGGAACCCAGGTGCGCGGCGCAGCTTGAGGCATGGCGTCCGCCGCGAGGCGGTCGTTCGAGGCGAGGACTATGAGAGAGGCCGTAAGCAAAGTCGAGGCGCTGCAGCGCTCCAAGACTCAGGGGATCTCGCTCGAGGACGTCGAGCGCGGCGTGGCGCAGGCGACGCGCGCGCTGACCGCCCTGGCGCACGACGACGGGCACATCTGCTTCGAGCTCGAGGCGGATGCCACGATCCCGTCCGAGTACATCCTGTTCCACCATTTCCGCGGCACGCAGGTCCCCGGCGACCTCGAGGCCAAGATCGGCAACTACCTCCGCCGCACCCAGGGGCGGCACGGCGGATGGGCCCTCGTCCACGAGGGGCCGTTCGACATGAGCTGCACGGTCAAGGCGTACTTCGCCCTCAAGATGATCGGCGACGACATCGAGGCGCCGCACATGCGCCGGGCGCGCGAGGGCATCCTGTCCCGCGGCGGCGCGGCCAACGCCAACGTGTTCACCCGCTTCATGCTGGCGCTCTACGGCGAGGTGCCGTGGCGCGCCGTGCCGGTGATGCCCGTCGAGGTGATGTTCCTGCCGAAGTGGTTCCCGTTCCACCTCGACAAGATCAGCTACTGGGCCCGCACCACCGTGGTGCCGCTGTTCGTGCTCCAGGCGACCAAGCCCCGGGCGCGCAACCCGCGCGGCATCAGCGTGCAGGAGCTGTTCGTCACGCCGCCGGAGAGCGTCCGCTCCTGGCCGGGCTCCCCCCACGCCACGTGGCCGTGGACGCCGATCTTCGGCTTCATCGACCGGGTGCTGCAGCGGGTCGAGAATCACCTGCCGCGCAAGAGCCGGCAGCGCGCCATGGAGATGGCCCGCGCCTGGGTGAGCGAGCGCCTCAACGGCGAGGACGGCCTGGGCGCCATCTTCCCCGCGATGGTCAACTCGGTGCTGATGTACGAGGTGATGGGCTACCGGCCCGATCACCCGCAGGTCCGCGTCGCCTGCGACGCGATCGAGAAGCTCGTGGTCGAGAAGGCCGACGAGGCCTACGTCCAGCCCTGCGTCTCGCCGGTCTGGGACACGGCGCTCGCGAGCCACGCGCTGCTCGAGGCGGGCGGCCCCGAGGCCGAGGCCCAGGCCCGCGCCGGTCTGGACTGGCTGAAGCCCCGCCAGGTGCTCGACATCGTCGGTGACTGGGCGGCGCGCAAGCCGAAGGTCCGGCCGGGCGGCTGGGCGTTCCAGTACGCCAACGCGCACTATCCCGACCTCGACGACACCGCCGTGGTGGTGATGGCGATGGACCGGGCCATGCACCAGCACGGCCTCGTCGCCGGCATGCCGGACTACAAGGCCTCGATCGCCCGCGCCCGCGAGTGGGTCGAGGGGCTGCAGTCGGAGGACGGTGGCTGGGCGGCGTTCGACGCCGACAACAACCACATGTACCTCAACCACATCCCGTTCTCGGATCACGGCGCGCTGCTCGATCCGCCGACCGCGGACGTGACTGCCCGCGTGGTCGGGATGCTGTCCCAGCTCGGCGAGACCCGGGAGACCTCCCGCGCCCTCGACCGCGGCGTGAACTACCTCCTGAACGACCAGGAGGAGGACGGCTCGTGGTACGGCCGCTGGGGCATGAACTTCATCTACGGCACGTGGTCGGTGCTCTGCGCCCTCAACGCCGCCGGGGTGGACCCGGCCGATCCGCGCATCCAGAAGGCCGTGTCCTGGCTGATCCGGATCCAGAACCCGGATGGCGGCTGGGGCGAGGACGCCTCCTCGTACAAGATCGACCCGGCCTTCGAGCCCGGCTCGTCCACCGCTTCGCAGACCGCCTGGGCGCTGCTCGCCCTAATGGCGGCCGGCGCGGTCGATGACCCGGCCGTGACCCGGGGCATCAACTTCCTGACCCGCACGCAGGGCGCGGACGGATTCTGGAAGGAGGAGCGCTACACCGCCACGGGCTTCCCGCGGGTGTTCTACCTGCGGTACCATGGCTACCCGAAGTTCTTCCCGCTCTGGGCGATGGCGCGCTTCCGCAACCTCAAGCGTGGCAACAGCCGGCGCGTCCAGTTCGGCATGTGACGTCCGCCGACGTCCTGGGGCCGGCCCGGCGGGCCGGCTCCGCTCCGCCGGATCGCAGCGCGTTCGACCGTCCCGACAGCCGATCCGCGAGCCCCGGTACCCGACACGTGGCCTCCTCTGACAGCGATCCCGCGGGACCGGACGAGCCGCCCCCCGCGCCGGATCCGGCCCGGACCCCGCCCCGGCGCTCGCGCCTGCTTGCGGACCTCGCCGGACTGGTCCACGAGCGCGCCATGATCGATCCCGCCGCACCCGTCCTGGCCGTCACCGGCCTCGCCCGCGAGCGCCGCATGGCGGCGGGGGAGGGGGTCGAGGCGATGGGGGCCGGCGGCAATCCCCACCGTCTCCGCCAGCTCCTCGAGGCCCGCACCCAGCCCGGCTGCCGGGCGGTGGTCAGCTTCGGCATCGCGGGCGGCCTCGATCCCTCGCTCCGGCCCGGCGACGTCGTGGTCGGCACCGGCGTGGTCAGCGAGGAGGGGCGGCGCGCCGCCGATCTCGACCTGTCGGCCACGCTGCTCAACATCCTGTCCGGCGTCGGGCCGCGGGTGATCCCGGCGGATCTGGCGGGCGTCGACACCGCGGTTCTCGCGGTCGACGGCAAGACCGACCTGCGGACCACCACCGGCGCCGCGGCCGTCGACATGGAATCGCACGTGGCCGCGTCCTTCGCGGGCCGGCACGGCCTGCCCTTCGCGGCCGTGCGCGTGATCTGCGATCCGGCCGACCAGGCGTTGCCGGCCTTCGCGGCCTCGGCGCTCACGCCGGACGGCGAGCCCGACATCGCCGCCGTGTTCTTCGCCTTCGCGCGCGGCCGCGCGCGCCTCGGAGACCTGATGCGCCTCGCTCGGGACTCGAACGCCGCCTTCGCGGCGCTGGGACGGTGCCGGACACGGCTCGGACCGGGCCTGGGCATACCGGCCCCGGGGCGCTGAGACGCGCAGCCGCGGTGAGGGTGGCTACGAAAAAGCGCCGGCCTGCACGGCCGGCGCGAGTCGGAGGTCACCACGAGACGGCGCGGGGCGGACCCCGCGCCGGGAGGAACCGGCCTCAGCCGGCCTTCTTGTTGAGCGAGACCGCCACGAACCGGGTCTGGCCCTTGCCGCTCTTCACCCGCATCAGCACGGCCTTGCGCCCGCTCGTCTCGGCCGCCCGGATCTGCGTCGCCACGTCCGCCGGGCGGGACACGCTCTGGCCACCGACGTCGAGGATCACGTCGCCGGCCTCGATGCCTTTGGCGGCCGCCGGGCCGTCGGGATCGACCTGGACCACCGCGACGCCCTGATCCGACAGGCCGACATCGCCGGCCGGGGCGAGCTGCAGGCCGAGCCGCGGCTGGCCGTTGCCCGAGTCGTCGTCGCGGCTCGCCATCTTGGTGCCGTCGGTCGGCATCGTGCCCAGCGTCACCGTGGCGGTGTCGGTCTTGCCACCGCGCAGGTAGCTCAGCTCGACCTTGGCGCCCGGCTTCAGGCCGGCGATCTTGCGGGACAGCTCGCGGGCGCTGTCCACCGTATCGCCGTTGACCTTCTCGATCACGTCGCCCGCCTTCAGGCCGGCCTTGGCCGCCGGGGTTCCGTTCTCGGCGTGGTCGACGAGGGCGCCCTTGGCCTTGTCGAGGCCCAGACCCTCGGCGATATCCTGCGTCACGGGCTGGATCTGGACGCCCAGGTAGCCGCGGGCGACCTTGCCGTCGGTGCGGAGCTGGTCGACGACCGCCTGGACGGTCTCGGCGGGTATCGCGAAGGCGAGGCCGACGCTGCCGCCCGACGGGGACGCGATGGCGGTGTTCATGCCGACCACCTCGCCGTTGACGTTGAAGGTCGGCCCGCCCGAATTGCCCTTGTTGATGGGCGCGTCGATCTGCAGGAAGTCGTCGTAGGGGCCGGCGCCGATGTCGCGGCCCCGGGCCGAGACGATGCCGGCGGTCACGGTGCCGCCGAGACCGAACGGGTTACCGATCGCCACGACCCAGTCGCCGACCTGCGGAGCGGCCTTGCCGAACTGCACGTACGGGAAGTTCGAGCCCTCGGTGATCTTCAGGAGCGCGACGTCCGTCTTGGAATCCTTGCCGATGACCTTCGCGTCGAGGGTGCGGCCGTCGTCCAGCGTCACCTGAACGGTCTTGGCATGGTCGACCACGTGGTTGTTGGTGACCACGTAGCCGTCGGCCGAGATGATGAAGCCGGAGCCGACCGCGCCGCGCGGGCCCTGATGCTGAGGCTGCATGCCGCCCGGGCCGTTCTGGCCGAAGCGCTTGAAGAACTCGCGCAGCTGCGGCGGCACGTTCTGGAGGTTGCGCCCCTGGCTCGGGCCGTCGTCGTCGTCGCTGCTCGCCGAGTCGTCGAGCTTCACCTTCACCGAGACGACGCCCGGCTTCACCTTGCTGACGATGCCGGCGAACGAGCCCGGCGGGTGCTCGGGAGCCTCGATCGGCGACTTGGGCAGCGCCTGCGCGTAGGCCGGGGTCGCGGCCGGCAGATAGCCGCTGCCGACGGCACCGCCGGCGATCAGCGCGGCGGCCGCCACGGAGGCGAGGGCGCGGCGCGAGGTGCGGCCAGTGGGACGGGTCTCGGTCATGGGGGGTCTCAACCTCTCGGGACTGATCGGGACGACGCCGGCGGTCGCGGCCGTCGATGGGATCTGTCTAAGGGGTGGCGCCTGACCCGGGCGTGGCGATCAAATTACCGTTTGGACAGGTGGCCGAGCGGTCGCGAAGCCCCGGCGCGACCACGGCGATCGACCGATACCGGAGGCCCGACGTCGCGGCGCCGGCCGAGCCGGATCCGGGCCCGTGCCGTCCGACACCGCAGTTTCCGGGAGTCGATCTAAATTACCGCTCAGTTCGGCAGGCCGGCGTAAACTCGGTGCTGCTAGAACCGAGCGTGTAGGCGGAGGGATCGACAATGAAGGCGCTGCTGGCGGCTGCCATGTTTTTCGGGTCGACTGTCGGCGCGCTGGCGGTCGAGTCTTACGCGGATTACCGTGATTACTTCGACGCGAAGCCTGTCGTCAGAAGTCGCGCGCCGTGCAGCGTTTCCGACGGGACATACGGCGTCGATACGCGCCGCCCCGGCGATGAGCGCACCGCGAAATCGGGAGCCAACTTCCGGCCCGGCTACTGGAACCAGGCCGGCGGCTACGTTCCGCCGGACTATTCCCTGCATCCGCGGGGCGCGTCGCAGGACGGCTTCTGGACCCCGAACGACGCGTCCGCCGCCAATTGGGGCGGGCCGCGGGCGTTCACCGGCACGCTCGGCACCCGCCGCTGACGCGGGCGCAGGGCGCCGAGGCCAAGCCGGGACGCGGCCTGACGGTTCGGGGCGCGTCCCGGACGGGCGCTCAGTCGCCGCTGAGCCGGACCAGAGCTTCCTCGATCTTCGCCAGCCGCGCCGACTCGCTCTCGCGGCGCTCCCGGTTCTCCTCGATGATCTCCTCGGGCGCCCGGGCCACGAAGTCGGCGTTGCCGAGCTTGGCGTCGATCTTCTTGATCTCGCCCTGCGCCTTGCCCTGCTCTTTCCTCAGGCGCGCGACCTCGGCGGCGAGGTCGACCACGCCTTCCAGCGGCAGGGCGGCGACGCTGCCACGCACGAGGAGCTGCACCGAGTTCTTCGGCGGCGTCTCCGCGAAGGTGATCTCCGACAGCCGGGCGAGGCGCAGGAGCGTGTCCCGCCACGCCTCCGCCCGCGCCCGGACCTCCGGGGCGGCGCCGACCATGACCAGGGGGATCTGCGCGCCGGCCGGGACGTTGGTCTCGGACCGCGCCGAGCGGATCTGGCTGACCAGATCGACCACGAACCCGACCTCGGCCTCCGCGGCCGCATCGGCGAGCCCGCCGAGGTCCGGCCAAGCGGCCAGGGTCAGCAGTCCGCGCTCCGGCAGGTCGGCGCCCTTGATCGCCCACAGCTCCTCCGTGAGGAACGGCATGAACGGGTGCAGCAGCTTGGCGACCTGATCGATCAGGAACGCCACGCTCGCCTGCGTCTCGGCCCGAATCGCGGGATCGACGCCCTCGCCCTGGAGCACAGGCTTGGCGAGCTCGAGATACCAGTCGCAGAAGATGTTCCAGACGAAGCGGTAGGCCGCCGCCGCCGCGTCGTTGAAGCGGAAGGCCTCGAGGGCGCCCGTGACCTCGTCGACCGCGCGGGCCGCCTCGGTGAGCGCCCAGCGGTTGATCGCGCCGGTGGCGGAGCGCGGGTCGAAGGCCGGGTCGAGGCGGCAGCCGTTCAGCTCGGCGAAGCGGGCGGCGTTCCAGAGCTTGGTCGCGAAGTTGCGGTAGCCCTGGACCCGGTCGGTCGACAGCTTGATGTCGCGCCCCTGAACGGCCAGCGCGCAGAGGGTGAAGCGCAGGACGTCGGCGCCGACCTGATCGATCAGCTCCAGGGGATCGACGACGTTGCCCTTGGACTTCGACATCTTCGCGCCCGACGCGTCCCGCACCAGGGTGTGCAGGTAGACCGTCTCGAACGGCGCCCGGTCGGTGAGGTGCAGGCCCATCATCATCATCCGGGCGACCCAGAAGAACAGGATGTCCTTGCCGGTCACCAGGGTGTTGGTCGGGTAGTAGCGCGCGAGTTCCTGGGTCGAGTCCGGCCAGCCCAGAGTCGAGAACGGCCAGAGCGCCGAGGAGAACCACGTGTCGAGGACGTCCGCGTCGCGGGTGAGGGCGACCGGTCGGCCGCGCTGCGCCTCGGCCGCGGCCCGCGCCTCCTCCTCGCTCTCGGCGACGAAGATACCGCCTTCGTCGTCGTACCAGACCGGGATCTGGTGGCCCCACCAGAGCTGGCGCGAGATGCACCACGGCTCGATGTTGGTGAGCCACTGGAAGAAGATCTTCTCGTAGTTCTCGGGCACGAACTTGGTCTGCCCGTCGCGCACCGCCTGCAGGGCGCGCTCCGCGAGCGGCTTGACATTCAGGTACCACTGGTCGGTCAGGTACGGCTCGATGACCACGCCCGAGCGGTCGCCGTGCGGGACCGCGTGGGTGTTCGGCTCGATCGCGCGCAGCCGACCGCGCGCCTCCATCAGCGCCACCACCTCCTTGCGGGCCTGCGCCCGGTCGAGGCCGTGGAGCGCCAGGGCCTCCGGCTCGGGCGCGACGCCGTCGAGGAAGTCGGCGTTGCCGTCGAGCTGCATCCGGCCCTCGGGGTCGAGGACGTTGATCAGGCCGAGCCCGTGGCGGCGGCCGACGTCGAAGTCGTTGAAGTCGTGGGCGGGCGTGATCTTGACCGCGCCCGTGCCCTTCTCGGGATCCGAGTAGGTGTCGGCCACGATCGGGATCAGCCGCCCGACCAGCGGCAGGCGCACGCGCTGGCCGACGAGCGCGGTGTAGCGCGCGTCCTCGGGATGGACCGCGATGCCGGTGTCGCCCAGCATCGTCTCGGGGCGGGTGGTGGCCACCGTGATGACGGCGCCGGTCTCGTTGCCAGCCTCGTCCACCACCGGGTAGTCGAAGTGCCAGAGATGGCCTCTGGTCTCGATCTGCTGGACCTCCAGGTCCGAGATCGCGGTCTGGAACTTCGGGTCCCAGTTCACCAGCCGCTTGTCGCGGTAGATCAGGCCCTGCCGGTGCAGGTCGACGAAGGTCTTGAGCACGGCCCGGCTCAGGCCCTCGTCCATGGTGAAGCGCTCGCGGGACCAGTCGCAGGAGGCGCCCAGCCGCTTCAGCTGGTTGACGATCGCGCCGCCGGACTCCGCCTTCCAGGCCCAGACCTTCTCGACGAACGCCGCGCGGCCGATCTCGCGGCGGCCCGGCTCCTGACGCTCCATCATCCGCCGCTCCACCACCATCTGGGTGGCGATGCCGGCATGGTCCGTCCCCGGCTGCCAGAGCACGTCCTTGCCGCGCATGCGCTCGAAGCGGCAGAGGATGTCCTGCAGCGTGTTGTTGAGGGCGTGACCCATGTGCAGCGAGCCCGTCACGTTCGGCGGCGGGATCACGATGCAGTAGGGCGGAGCGCCGGCGCGCTCGGGTCGGCCGGCGCGGAAGGCGTCCGCCTCGGCCCAGGCAGCGGAGATCCGCGCCTCGACGGAGGTGGGCTCGAAGGTCTTGTCCATCATCGCGGGTACGGGCCGGCGCTTGTCCAAACGGGGGTTGCCCCGCTTTCGACCGTCACGCCGCTCCCGTCAACACGCGGAGGGTGGCCCGCGGCCACCAGAGCCAGGCCGCCGGCTCAGCGGCCGCGCGAGACCCGCTCGATCTCGGCGCGCACGAGGCGCTCGACCACGGCCGGCAGGTTGTCGTCGAGCCAGGATTTCAGCATCGGCCGGAGCATCTCCTTGACGAGATCCTCCAGGGTCCGGGCGTTCTGCGTCAGCACCGTATGGGCCAACAGGTTGAACGCGCCGCTGACGCTGGCATCGGTGGCCGGAGAGACCAGGGCTTCCGGCTCCGGCTCGGGGGCGCGGGCGGCCTGGAGCACGGGCTGCGGCGGCGGCGGCGGGGGCGGCTCCGGGGCCGGTTCGGGTTCCGGGAGCGGCTCGGGCTCGGGCTCCGGCGCGGCGGTGACCGGATCCTCGAAGTCGATCGCGTCGAAGTCGAGCAGGTCCGGGGCCGGCTCGGGTTCCGGCTCCGGCTCGACCACGCGCGGGCGCGTCACCGGCTCGGCGACCTCCGCGAGGTCGAGCACGTCGTCGGGCTCCGGAGCGGTCACCGGGACCTCGGCCGGCTTGGCGGCCTGATCGTCGGCGATGATCCTTCGGATCGACGCGAGGATCTCTTCCATGGAAGGCTCGTGCGCCTTATCGGCAGCCTTGTCCTGGAATTTCGAGTCCGGGATCTTGGGGCTTGCTGCACTCATCGGCAGGCGCACTCGGGCATGGGAGACTGGAAAGCGACCCGAACGGATCGATCTTCAATCAGTATTCCATGCCGTTTCGTCGCGGCAAGCGCGCCCGCAACACACTCCCCGTGGAAAAGCCGTCAGCGGCCGTCCGGCGTGCGCAGGCCGAACCACAAATCCTTGACCTGATCGTAGTGGACCTTGGCGCTGTAGTATTCGACCGGGAGCGCCGTGAAGCGCGCGGTCAACTGTCCGATCGCCTGGACCACCCCGTAGGAGAAGATCACCCGGTCGCGCTGGGCGACGATGAGGTTCACGCGGGAGTTCAGCAGTTCCTGCTGCGCGTTGAGGACGTCGAGGGTCGTGCGCTGGCCGACGCGCGCTTCCTCGCGCACGCCGTTCAGCGCCACCTCGTTGGCCTGGACCTGGGCCTGGGCGGCGATCACCTGCGCCTTGGCGGCTTCGAGCCGGCCCCAGAAGTCGACGATCTGGGCGCGGACCTGATCGCGGATCTGATCGACCTGGATGCGGGCCTGGCCGACCGATTCCTTGGCCTGCCGGATCTGCGCGTAGGTCTGGCCGCCCTCGTAGATCGGGATCGAGAGCCGGCCGCCGACGAAGCCGACGAAGAAGCTCTGGTTCGGCCCGTTCTGATCGTAGAGCTGGCTGAGCGAGCCCTGCAGGCTGAGCTGCGGGGCGAGCTGGCCTTCCAGGACCTTCACCTGGGCCTCGCTCGCGTCGACGTTGTGGATGGCCGAGACGACCTGCGGGTGCTCGCGCAGGCCGACGGCGATCGCCTGATCGAGACTGCGCGGCACGAACCGGTCCAGCGGGCGGCCCGGCGCGAGCTGGCGCGGCTCGACGCCGATGTTCTGCCGGTAGACGCCGATGCTCGTGCGGAGGGTCGATTCGGCTTGGGCGACCTGCGACCGCGCGCCGGCCAGTCGGGCCTCGGCCTGCGCGACGTCGGTCCGGGTCACCTCGCCGACGTTGAAGCGGTCCCGGGTCTGGCGGAGCTGCTCTTCCAGAACTTCGACGTTGTTCCGGTTCAGCTCCAGCGTCGCCGTGTTGCTGAGCACGTTCATGTACGCCTGGACGGCGTTGTACAGGACGGTCAATTCGGTGAAGCGCAGGCTCTCGCGCTGGCTGTAGACCTGCGACTCGGCGCGTCGGACGGTGTTGTCGGTCTGGAAGCCGTTGAAGAGCGTCTGCGTGACGTTCAGGCTGGCGGAACTCGGAAGGTACGTGGTGCGCGTCGTCCGCCGGGAGGTGATGACCTGGCTCGCGATGTCGGACGTCGCGCCGCCGGCCAAGCCCTCGCCGCCGGTCGCGGATCCTGCCGCCCCGGCTCCTGAGGTCCCGATGCCCGTGGTTCCGCCCGCCGTCCCGATCCCCGTCGTCCCGATCCCCGTGGTGGTCCCGGTACCGGTCGTCCCGGCGCCGGCCGTCCCGCCCAGGCCTCCGCCTGTCGTTCCGAGGCCCGCTCCGGCGGTGGTCGCGGTCGTGCCGGCGGTGCCCGCCGACGCGACGGAGCTGGACGAGCGCGTCTGAAGGTACTGGACGCCGATCGCGGCGTTGACGTTGACAGTCGGCCGGTAGCCCGACTGCGCGATCGCCACGTTCTCGTCGATGGCGCGCACGCCCGCGCGGCTGGCGTTCAGGCTCGGATTGCCCTGATAAGCCTTCGCGAGAGCGCTCTCCAGAGTCTCGGCGGATGCCGGCATCGCAGCCAGCATCGCGAGTCCGGACACCATCCCGGCCAGGCGGAACGTCGGGCAACTCGCTGGTGGACGTCGTGTCACGATGAACAAGCCCTTGCGGTCTCTTTCGGTCCGGAAGTCCGAGACGAAAACGGCCAAGGTACGGCGTTTCGCTCGTCTCCGATCAAGCCCGCCCCACCGTCACGCTTAGCGCAAACCGGGCGATTTGGCTCGCCTCGCCGTGGGTCCCGCGGCGGAAAGTGCGGCGTTGGGGCATTAAGGTGACACACCCCGCACGCACACCGCGGCGTGGACGCGTATTGAGCTGTTTAGTTTCATAAATACGCCCCTTCAGAGACTATTGCCGGCATGCGGAGGCGCGAGAACTCGGAGCTGACCGAGCGCCGGCAGGGGAGGGGGCGGTCCGTCCGCGACCGTTCGACTCCGCCGACGGCACCGGCGCCCGCCTAGTACCGGTCCATTCCGCCGCCCCCGGCGTCGGGCTCCAGCTCCAGCGGGCCCTCGGGGCCTGAGTCGGATTCGGGCGCACGGCGCGCGCGCGCCGGCGGACGCGGTCTGGGCACCGACCCTGTCAGCGCTTCCGACGGTTTCGGCTTCGGGGCTGCGCTCGGGGAAGCCGGCTGTCCGCGGGAGCCGGGCGGCCCGGGCGGTCCGGCCGGACCCGTGGCGCCCATCAGCCCCGGAGCGCCGGCCATTCCGGCGGGGCCGCGCTCGCCCGGCGGACCCGGCGGTCCGGCGACACCCTGTGCGCCGGCGGGCCCCTGCGGTCCGGGCGGTCCCATCGCGCCCCGCTCCCCGGGCGGCCCGGCCTCGCCCCGCGGACCGGCCTCGCCGCGCGGGCCGACCAGACCCGGCGCCTGCGGCCCCTGCGGCCCCTGCTGGCCGCACTCGCCGACCACGATGCTGCGGCTCTGCTTCGGCGTCCGCAGAATCGCGATGCAGGTGGCCGGATGGTAGACGACGCGGAACTCGAAATAGCCGCGGCTGTCGGTCCTGTGCGGGAACTGGCCGTCGAGCGTGATCTCCACCCCCGGATCGTCGGCGTAGCCGATGATCCAGAGGTCGCCGCCGGTGATCTTGGCGGCCTCGATGCGCATCTCCGCCGCCCGCGCCGGCAGCGCGCAGGCGGCCGACAGGGCCAGCATCGAACAGAGCGCCCAGCGCTCGCGCCACAGGCGCCTGGCAGATCTCATGGCAGGTCACACAGTCTTTTCGACAGTCAGAATGCCATAGCCCGCAAACTAGGCAATAAATTGCGGAGAAAGTTGGATGTGGAAAAGCGCGACCGGCCGAACGCCGTAATCCGAAATGGGTATTCGCAGGGCGCACGGCGGGGCCCGTAGCGTGCCCGCGCTGGACCGGGTCAGGCGCGTGCGGACCGGGCCAGCTGAGGGATGGCGTGCCCCGGTCCACCGGTCAGCGCCGCGCGAGCGCCCCGGGTCCGAGTCCGATCCGCGGTGGAGGGTTCAGCCGTGGACGACAGCGATCCGCCCTGGGACACGGACCCGCTCTGGTACGACCGGACCGAGTCCGGGGCGCCGCCGGGGCCCATCCTCGAAGCCCTGGCCTGGCTGTTCCTGCTGGCGATCGCCGGCTGCGCGGGGCTCGTGTGGCTCTACGGGATGCCGGACCGCCTGTGGCGCGCGGCGGCGCGCCGGCTCCCGTCCCGCGATCCCGCGGATGCGGAGCGTTTCTGAGGGGGGCTGGCGGCCGTGACCGCTCCGCGCACCGGCGCCGGGTCAGGCGGCGATGATGCGCGTGCCGAGCAGGGTGGCTTCCAAGTCTGCTACGGGCATCGGGCGGCCGAGATGGTAGCCCTGCAGGAACGGGCAGCCCATCGCCTGCAGGATGTTCAGGTCCTCGGCCGACTCGACGCCCTCCGCCACGACGTCGAGGCCGAGCAGCCGGCCGAGGCCGAGGACGGCGAGGACGAGCCCGCGCTTGTCGTCGCTCGCCCCCAGGCCGGTGACGAAGCTCCGGTCGATCTTGATCCGGTCCGCCTTGAGCTGCCGCAGCGAGGAGAGCGACGAGTAGCCGATCCCGAAATCGTCCAGGGCGACCCGGATGCCGGCGCGGGACAGCGCCTGCAGCTTTCCCTGCACCGCGCCGATGTCGAGGGCCGTCTCCTCGGTGATCTCGATCTCCAGCATGGTGGGCGGCAGGCCGAGGAGGCTCAGCCGCTCGATGACGATCTCGTCGACCGGCACCTGTGCCATCTCCCGGGGGGAGACGTTCATCGCCACGCGGACGCTGCCCAGGCCGCGGCGATGCAGGATCTCCAGCATCGCGCAGACCTGCTCGAGGATGTAGCGGAGCAGCGACTCTGTCAGGCCCGCCATCGCGGCGGCGGCGATCAGGTCCGGGGGCGCGATCCAGCCGAGTCGCGGATGCTCCCAGCGGATCAGAGCTTCCAGCCCGACCAGGGTCCGGCCGTCGCCCGCGTAGATCGGCTGGAACCAGACCTTCGGGGCGTTCTCGACCAGGGCCTGCGACAGGTCGCGCTCCAGGTCCCGCCGCATCTGCAGCCGCTCGCGCAGGCTCGAATCGAACACGCGGAAGCGGTTCCGCCCGGCAGCCTTGGCGGCGTAGAGCGCCTCATCGGCGCAGCTCAGCATCTCGGTCAGGCTGGGCTCCCGACTGGCGTGGACGCCGATGCTGACCCCGAGGCGACCCGCGTCGAAACCGTCGAACGGCTGCGACACCGCGGTGATGAGGTTCGCCGCCATGACGGCGTCGGGCACGCCCGACGTCACGGGATCGTACAGCACGGCGAACTCGTCGCCGCCCAGCCGGGCCGTGAGACCGTTCTCCGGGAGCGCGTCGTTCAGCCGGCGCGCCACCTCGACGAGCACCCGGTCTCCCGCCTTGTGGCCGTAGACGTCGTTGACGAACTTGAACCCGTCGAGGTCGAGCATCAGCAGGCTGAGTGTCCCGGTGCGGAGCCGGTTCTCCGTCGCCTGGAGGAAGCCCGCGCGGTTCAGCAGGCCGGTGAGATCGTCGTGCGTGGCGCGCCACCGCATCTCGTCCACGAGGGCGCTCGCGCTGGCATGGGCCTCGGCGCGCGAGCGGGCGAGGGCGTGGGCCTCGTTCTTGAGCCGGCTCGCATCGCGGAACACCGCCTCGCTCCGGAACGCCGTGTGCGTCAGGGCGAGGAAGTAGAGCAGCACACAGGCGGCGAGGCAGTTCCGGTCGAAGTCGCCGGCATAGGCGAGGCAGGCCGTGACCGACAGCAGCGGCAGGGCGATGAAGGCGAGCGGGATGCGCGCGTAGGCGGTCCCGTGCGTCACCGCCCCCGCGGTCACGCCGCAGGTGATCGTGAGATAGAACAGGGTCTCGGCGGTGGTGTAGCCGTCGCACAGGAGCGGCTGGCAGGCCCAGACCAGTCCGGAGAGGAATGCGGCGAACGTGCAGGCGCGCAGGTGCCGGTCGACGGAGCGCGCGGCGGCCGCGGCGAGGCTCGGCGTCATGTCGGCGGTCAGCGCCAGGCCCAGGCAGGGAATCCGGCAGAGGGCGATGCGCAGGAGATTGACGCTGGTCGAGGCCGCGAACCAGACGGCCCCCACGGTGCCGTGCCCGCTCCGATAGGCGACCAAAATGCTCGCCAGGCCGAGCAGCATGTTGACCGGTATGGCGGCCAGCACGCTTCCGCGCATCGCGTCCAGCTGGTCCCGCCGGATCAGCGCGTTCCACCTCGGATCCGCAGGGTCGAGAGAATCACCGGAGCCGGATGAACCCGGCACGGACCTCTCCTGGTCCCGAACGATCATTGCACGTCCACTCGAAGATGAGGGACTCATGGCAGCGAATCGTAAGATATCGTTGAACGATCAACGTTCGCCGCGCGCGATCCCGCGCAGCGGGGACAGAGACGACCGGTCGCAAGGCATTCCGGCCGCGTCGGCGCGCACCATATCGGGTCCCGGGCCGCTTCCGGGCCCCGGATCGTCCATGGCCCTGACCCGCGACCTGCTCGACATCCGGACGATCTATCACGAGCCCGCCGTGGGCGACTTCCCGCTGGGCCGGGAGATCCTGGCGCGCTTTCCCGACGCCGCGCGCATCGTCGTGCCGTCGCACTGGAACATTCCGGAACTCCACGGCAACGCGGGCTCGGTGGAGGATTGGGTGAGGATCAAGCGCTCGACCCTCGTCCTCGGCGTGAAGAAGGGCCTCGCGATGCGCCCGAACGGCCGCAGCGCCCACTTCATCGCGCCTTCGACGTCCAACGGCTGCGCCATGGCCTGCGCCTACTGCTACGTGCCGCGCCGCAAGGGCTACTCCAACCCGATCTCGCTGTTCGTGAACGTCGAGCAGGCCTGCGCGGCGATCGCCCGCCACGCCGGGCGCCAGGGGCGCCTCCCGGAGCCGGATCCGATCGATCCGGAGTACTGGGTCTACGATATCGGCGAGAACGGTGACCTGTCGGTGGACGCGGCGGTGAGCGACGGCGCGCGCGCCCTGGTCGCGCTGTTCCGCACCCTGCCCAACGCCAAGGCCTCCTTCGCCACGAAGGCCGTGAACCGCGACCTCCTGGCCTACGATCCGCAGGGCAAGACGCGCATCCGCTTCTCGCTCATGCCGGCGCGGATCGCCCGAATCGTCGACGTGCGCACCGCCCCGATTCCCGAGCGGATCGCCGCCATCGACGACTTCGTGGCCGCCGGCTACGAGGTCCACGCCAACTTCTCGCCCGTGATCCTCTACGAGGGCTGGGAGGCGGACTGGCGGGCGCTGTTCGCCGAGATCGACGCGACGCTGTCCGACGCCGCCAAGGCGCAGCTCAAGTGCGAGATCATCATGCTGACCCACAACGCGGATCTGCATGCGGTCAATCTCGGCTGGCACCCGAAGGCCGAGGACCTGCTCTGGCGGCCGGACATCCAGGAGTCGAAAGTCTCGGAGGGTGGCGGCGCCAATCTGCGCTACCGGGCCGGCTGGAAGGGCCGGTGGCTCGCGCGGTTCAAGGCCCTGCTCGCCGAGACGATGCCCTACTGCACGGTGCGCTACGCGTTCTGAGCGCGGATGGCTGAACTTCCCGGCATGCGCGGCGTTGGCGCGCCAGGGGAGGAAAGCTCAGCCATGTCGACGCACGAGGACCATATCCGCGAGGCGGTCGCCCTCGCCGCGGCCAATGTCGAGGCCGGCGGCGCGCCCTACGGCGCGGTGATCGTGCGGGACGGCGCCGTGCTGGTCCGCGCGGCGAACACCGTGCACGCGACCAACGACCCGAGCGCCCATGCCGAGATGGTGGCCCTGCGCGAGGCCAGCCGCCTGCTCGGCCGCCGCGACCTCGGCGACTGCGTGATGTACGCCAGCGGCCGTCCGTGCCCGATGTGCCACGCGGCGATGCGGCTCGCGGGTTTCAAGGAGGGCTACTTCGCCTTCTCGGCCGAGGAGGCCGAGACCTACGGTGCCGGCAGCGCGGCGATCTACGCCGAGCTGTGCCGACCCCTCGACGCGCAGCCGATGCGGGTCACCCAGATCCGTCCGCCGGGCGATTCGCCTTACGCGGCCTGGAGGGCGCGCCGGGAGGCCTGACCCGGCCGCGCGGAGCTCAATGCGTCCAGGGGGCCGTGCGGTTGAACTTGAAATTGTCCGAGTACGACAGCCCCTTGCGGTGGGCCGGCTTGGCCGGCTGCTCGACGCGGAACGCGATCCCCTCGCGCTTCGCGTAGGCCACGGCCTCTTCCTCGGTGTCGAACTCGAGGCGCACCTGCTGGAGCATGTCGGAGGACCCGTTCCACCCCATCAGCGGATCGATCTCGCGCGGGCTGGTCCGGTCGAACTCCAGGATCCACTGCTTGGTTCGGGCGAGGCCCGACTGCGTGGCATCCCGAGACGGACGGAAGATGCGGGCGCTCGGCATCTGACTCGACAAGCTCCTGATCGAATGGTCGGGGCGATAGGATTCGAACCTACGACCCCCTGGTCCCAAACCAGGTGCGCTACCAGACTGCGCCACACCCCGACTGCCACACGGCCTCAATGCCGTAGCGGTTCCGCCGTTCCCCCGCAAGGCGCGGCGCGGTGCGCGCGGCCTGTGCCGGCGGCGGCTTCCCCGCGCAGAGATCGCGCGGCACCTCGCTTGTCAGACAAATGGGAGGGCGTTAGCGTCGGTTCCGGGACGAGGGCTGGGCCTCCCCGCCGTCGAACCGGCGCCTGCCATCACTGGGGGGTGGAGGATGGTGCGCTCGGATCGGCGTGCCGGGTGGTTCCGGTCCTCGTCGCCGCGGCGTAGGTCCGCGCCCGCGCGGCGGGTCTTGCCGGCCTTCGCGGAAACGGTGACGATCACCGCGAGCGACATGGATTTGACCGTGTGGACACCGAGCCCGCGCTACCCCGACCCGGCGGTCGAGATCCTCGACGCCGCTTTCGCCCGCTACCGGGTGTTCAACGCGGCGGTCGAGCGCCTCGCGACCGGCTTCCGCTGGTGCGAGGGGCCGGTCTGGTTCGGCGACGGTCGCTACCTGCTCTGGAGCGACATCCCCAACGACCGGATCCTGCGCTGGGACGAGGAGAGCGGGGTCGTCGGCCTCTACCGGAAGCCGTCAGGCTTCGCCAACGGCAACACCCGCGACCGGCAGGGGCGGCTCGTCACCTGTGAGCACGGAGGACGTCGCGTCACCCGCACCGAGCATGACGGCGCGATCACCGTCCTGGCGGACACGTTCGAGGGCCGCCGGCTCAACTCGCCCAACGACGTGGTGACCGCGGCCGACGGCGCGGTCTGGTTCACCGATCCGCCCTTCGGGATCGGCGGCTTCTACGAGGGCGTCCGCGCCGAGCCCGAGCTGCCGCACAACGTCTACCGGCTCGACCCGGTCACCGGCGTGCTGGAGGCGGTGGCCACCGACCTCGCCGGCCCCAACGGCCTGTGCTTCTCGCCCGACGGCCGCGTGCTCTACCTCGTGGAGTCGCGCGGCCGGCCGACCCGGCGGATCGTCGCGTACGACGTGGTCGCCGGCCGCGCACTCGGAGACCGGCGGGTCCTGATCGACGCCGGGCCCGGCACGCCGGACGGTCTGCGCTGCGACGTCGACGGGAATCTCTGGTGCGGCTGGGGCATGGGCGACGACGCCCTGGACGGCGTCATGGTGTTCAACCCCGACGGCCGGCCGATCGGCCGCATCCGTCTTCCGGAGCGCTGCGCGAACCTGTGCTTCGGCGGCCGGCACCGCAACCGCCTGTTCATGGCGGCGAGCCAGTCGCTCTACGCCGTCCACGTCGACGTCCAGGGCTGCGCTGGCGGGTGAGGCCCCGATACCGGGGCCCGAGCCCGCCGCCGGGCTCATGCTTGACCGGAGCGCCGCGCCGACCCACTTCCCGTCCGCCGGGGGCATAGCGGGACACCGACCGATGATCGAACTCCACTACTGGCCGACGCCGAACGGCCATAAGATCACGATGTTTCTCGAAGAGGCGGGCATTCCCTACCGTATTCACCCAGTCAATATTGGTAAGGGCGAGCAGTTCAATCCCGATTTCCTCAAGATCGCGCCCAACAACCGGATGCCGGCGATCGTCGACGACGAGCCGGCGGGCGGCGGCGCGCCGGTCTCGCTGTTCGAGTCGGGGGCGATCCTGCTCTACCTCGCCGAGAAGACCGGGCGCTTCATCCCGGGCGACCTGCGGGGCCGGGCCGAGGTGCTGCAGTGGTTGTTCTGGCAGATGGGCGGCCTCGGCCCGATGCTCGGCCAGAACCATCACTTCTCGCAGTACGCGCCGGAGAAGATCGACTACGCGATCAAGCGCTACGTCAACGAGACCAACCGGCTCTACGGCGTCCTCGACCGGCGGCTGGCCGACCGCGCCTTCGTCGCCGGGCCGGACTACTCCATCGCCGACATGGCCTGCTATCCCTGGATCGTGCCGTGGGAGAAGCAGGGTCAGAACCTCGACGAGCACCCGAACCTCAAGCGCTGGTTCACGGCGATCGCCGAGCGGCCCGCCACCAAGGCGGCTTATGCCCGCGCCCCGGAGGTCAATCCCGACTTCGGCAAGACCATGAGCGAGGATGCCAAGAAGGTGATGTTCGGACAGACCGCCTCCAGCACCAGGCGCTGACCGGACCATGACCGAGACCCTGCCCGCGCTGCCGCTGGAGGTGATCCACCGCGGCTGGAACACCTTCGGCATCGCCACCCTGACGCTGCCGGATGGCAGCGCCGTGCGGCGGGCGCTGGAGGATCACGGGCAGGCCGCCTGCGTGCTGCCGTACGATCCCGAGCGGCGCGTGGCGCTGCTCGTCCGGCAGGCGCGGGTTGGGCCCGCGTTCTGGGGGGAGTCGGCCGAGTTCGACGAAGCCCCGGCCGGCGGACTCGACGGGGACGCCCCCGAGGCGACCGCGATCCGCGAGGCGATGGAGGAGGCGGGCGTTCGGTTGACCCGGCTCGAGCCGGTCGCGCACGCCTACAGCATGCCGAGCGTGTCTTCCGAGCGCCTCTGGCTCTACCTCGCGCCCTACGGCGCCGCCGACCGGGTCGGTCCCGGCGGTGGGCTGCACGCGGAGGGCGAGCAGGTGATGGTCGTGGAGATGCCGCTGACCGCGCTGGCGGAACAGGCCCGGGCCGGCCGCCTGCCCGACCTCAAGACCCTGGCCCTCGTCCAGGCCCTGATGCTCCGAAGCCCCGAACTGTTCGCCGCATGACCCTCTCGCCCACCGCACCCGCGCCGGATGTCCTCGCGGCGATGCTCGCCTTCGCCGAGGAGGCGGCCCCTCTGGCCCTCGCCATGCGGGCGGGCGGCCTCGCCATGAGCAACAAGGGCCCCGATCTCGGCCAGGCCCTGACGGAGGCCGACCTCGCCGTCAGCCAGCTGATGCACGCGCGGTTCGGCCCCGACCTGATCGAGGAGGAGACGGCCGAGGATCTCGGGCAGGCGGCGGCCCGGGCGCTGCTCGCCCGCGACGCCTGGACCTTCGTGGGTGACCCGATCGACGGGACCCGGCCTTTCGCGGGCGGCCTGTCGGGCTGGGGCGTCATGGTGGCGGCCTGCCGCGCGGGCTGGCCTCGAGCCTGCGTCATGAGCCTGCCGGCCTGGAACGAGGACCGCTCGGCACCGGCCCGGGGCACTCCGGCGGAGGCTACGGAGGGGCTCCTGCTGGCGGCGAGCGAGGGCCGCGCCTTCTGGGCACCGACCCGCGGCGGCCGCATGACGACGGCGCTGCGCCCGCTCGAGCGCGCGGCGCGACGGACCGGCCATGTCGGCTGGCTGTCGGTCACGGCGCAGCGCTACACCCTGGATTACGGCCGCGGCTGGTTCCCCTGGAGCGAGGGCGGGGCGATCTCGGACGCCGCGCTCCTGGCGACCGGGCGCCTCGACGCGACCCTCAGCAACAACCGATTGTGGGACCTGGGTCCGATCCTCCCGCTGTTCGAGGCGCTGGGCTTCCGCCTGTTCCACTGGCCGGACCTCGGAGATCCGCCGGCGGACTTCGTCGACCTGTTCGACGCGGAGCTGTCGGCCCACGACGACCTCTGGCTGGTGTGCCGGGACCGTGCCCAGGCCGCCGATCTGGCGACGGCCATCCGCCGCGCCTAGGACGGGGCCCGTGAGGGCCGCGCCCGGGCGCAGGGCCCGACGAACGGGCGGTTCTCCCGGACCGCGACAGGAGCCGGGCGGGCTCTCAGAGCGCCGCGATCAGCGTCCGGATCCGCGCCCGCGACGCCTTGAGTCCGCTCTCGGCCTCGGCCCGGGCGGCGGCGAGCTTCGCCAGCTCGTCCTCCTGGCCACCCATGCGGGTAAGGTAGCGCCGCGCCAGCTCGCTGTCCTTCGGAACGGCGCCGAGATTGCTGCGGATGCGCTCCTGCTCCGCCTGCACCTTCGCCTCGCGCTCGGCGATCTCCTCGACGGTCCGGGTCGCCGCGGCGACCTCGGCGCGGGCCTGGGACAGGGTCTTGAGCTTGCCGCCCAGCTCCGGGTCGGTGGCGAGGCCGGCCCACCGGACCAGCAGCGCCTCGTCGGCGTCGACGAGATTGTAGGCGTCGATCTGGACGTGCTCGAGCACGGCCCGGGTCTCGGCCGTCCCGCCGGCGGGGACCGCGACCTTGAGCCGATAGGCCGTGGGGGTCTCGCTGTCGCGGGCGGAAGCGGTGAGGGTCCAGCCCTCCCGTCGGGGATGCTCGATGATCACGGACCGGGCGGCGTCCGGCGCGCCCTTGATCGTGTAGGTCGTGACCTCCCGGGCGATCACCGTCGCGCGCGCCACGCCGTCGACCACGGTGATCTGGGTCAGGGCTTGGCTCGGCTCGGTCTCCGCCTGGACGGCGACCTTGCGGTCGAGGGCGAAGCTGGCGAGCCGCTGCTCGCCGACCGGCGTCGCGGGCAGGCGGGCATCTCCCAGGTAGCCGGCCTTGCGGTCGTAGAGGGTGATGAGGCCCGCCGGCAGGGTCGCGGTGGCGCTGTTCCGGATCCGGAAGGCCGCGGTCGGATGGATCCCCCGTCCCGGCTGCCAGAGGGCGACCCGCTCGGCCTCGATCTCGGTATCGATGAACGGCACCGACAGCGTGCTGCCGGCGCGGAGATCGACCGGATGCGGCAGCGTGAAGTTCGCCGCCACATCCCCCTCGCTGGCGGCGGCGCCCGCGGTGGCGGCCGCGGCGTCGTAGCTCGGTTCCGCTGACTCCGCCCGGGTGTCCATCCGCGCCATCGGTGCCGGAAGGGGCGCGGCGGCGGGCGCAGGGGCGCGCAGGCGCGCGACCGACCTCGGGGCGACCGTGCCTGGGTCGAGGTCCGGCATGCCGACATCCTCGACCATCACCGGCGCCTCCGGTCTCTTGCGCCAGTAGCGCCGGTGCAGGCGCTGGAGAAGCGCCACCGGCGAGCCGGACGAGAGGGTGACGTCGACGCCTGCCCAGTCGGCCCCGAGGGCGTTCTCGATGATGGCCCAGGCCTGCAGGTTCGCGCGGCCGCCGCCGCCGTCGACGATGCGGTAGCTCGTCTTCCAGACCGGTGCGGCGACCACGTAGGTCAGCCGGACCTCGCGCTGGCCACGCCCCGAGACATCGACCTCGACCCGGTGGGCGTCTCCGACCTTGGCCGTCCCGGCCGCCGCGATCGCCTCGGCGATCTTGGCCGCCATGGCCGAGTCCTGGATCGTGACGGCGGCGCCGTCCTCGATCGGCACGGATTCGAGCGTGCCCGTCCCGGTCAGCACGGTCAGGATCGCGACCTCGCCGCTCTCGGTCCCGGCGTTCCGCTCGGACACGCCGAGCACTCGCCCCTCGAGTGTGCGCCCGCCGCTCTGGATCCTGATCGGAACGCCCTGCAGCTTCCCCAGGAGGCGTGCCGGCCCGGACAGGTCGTCCGCGGTGAACGGCATCGTCCGCAGCGTCTCGTCGGCCTGATCCAGCCCGTCCAGGCGCAGGGCACCGACGGTGCCGACGGGATCCCGCACCACGAGGCTCTTGAGGATGTCGTCGATCTGCTCGGAGCGAGCGTCGAGCCCGATCGTCGCGTCGCCGTCGACCGGGTGGTCCTGGGTGACTTCCGCGAGGCCGCCGCTCGACAGGGTGACGGCGCGGATCCGCCCCGGGGACGCCGCCCTCAGGGGCGGCGCGGCCGCGATCATGCACAGCAGAACGCCCGCCCACACGACATGAGACGTCACCAAATCGCCTGCCTCCCGTTCGAGCGCCGTCCGCCGCGGCGGTCGCGGATGTGATGGCGGGTTCGAGCCGCCGGCACGGCACCGTGACGCCCGCTCCCACGCGGTCGCCGACGGGGAGCCGGCAGCCCGCGCGCCTCGGCCTGCGCGGCAGATCGCCCGTCTCCGCGGCAGCCGGTGATACCGCGAAGCCGGGAACCGCGACGGCGCGACGCGTGCCGCCAGGATTCTCCGTCCCGTCGGCGCTGTCCAGCCAACTAGGTCATCGCGGTGCCGCAACTCCGGACCCGATCCCGGGCGCCGTCGGCCTGGCGTCCGGGGCGCAAAAGAAGGCGGCGCGCCATCGCGTGGCGCGCCGCCTCGGTGTTGGGTCTCGGGCGATCAGTTCAGCGTCGCGTTGACCGGCCGCCGCTCGGCGCCGACCGTCACGTCGCCGATCATCAGGCCCATGGGCCCCAGCCGGACCGGCACCGTCTCGCCGTCGTGGACCTTGCCGGAGAGCACCAGCTCGGCCAGCGGATCCTGGACGTTCTTCTGGATCACCCGCTTCAGCGGCCGCGCCCCGTAGGCCGGGTCGTAGCCCTTGTCGGCGAGCCAGTTCTTGGCGTCCTCATCCACGTCGAGGGCGATCTTGCGGTCGTCGAGGAGCTTCTGCAGGCGCCCGAGCTGGATCTCGACGATCGCCCCCATCTCCGACCGCGCGAGGCGGTGGAACAGGATGATCTCGTCGACCCGGTTCAGGAATTCCGGCCGGAAGTGACCGCGCACCACGCCCATCACCTCGTCGCGGACCGCGTCGGTGTCCTGGCCCGCGGGCTGGTTCACCAGGTACTCGGCCCCGAGATTCGAGGTCATGATCAAGAGCGTGTTGCGGAAGTCGACCGTCCGCCCCTGACCGTCGGTGAGCCGCCCGTCGTCGAGAACCTGCAGCAGGACGTTGAACACGTCCGGATGCGCCTTCTCGACCTCGTCGAACAGCACGACCTGGTAGGGCCGGCGCCGCACGGCCTCGGTGAGGGCGCCGCCCTCCTCGTAGCCGACGTAGCCCGGAGGCGCGCCGATGAGCCGGGCGACCGCGTGCTTCTCCATGTACTCGGACATGTCGATGCGCACGAGCGCCGTGTCGTCGTCGAACAGGAAGCCGGCGAGCGCCTTGGTCAGCTCGGTCTTGCCCACGCCCGTCGGGCCCAGGAACATGAATGAGCCGATCGGCCGGTTCGGATCCTGTAAGCCCGCGCGGGCGCGCCGGACCGCGGTCGAGACCGCCTCCACCGCCTCGCGCTGGCCGACGACGCGCTTGGACAGCGCCTCCTCCATGGCCAGCAGCTTCTCGCGCTCGCCCTCCAGCATCTTGTCCACCGGCACGCCGGTCCAGCGGGAGACGACCCCGGCGACGTGGGCGGGCGTGACCGCCTCCTCCATCATCGCGTCGCGGCCGTTCTCCGCCTTGGCCTCGATCTCGGCGAGCTGCTTCTCGAGGCCCGGGATGACCCCGTAGGCGAGCTCACCCGCGCGCTGGTACTGGCCCTGGCGCTGCGCCGCCGCGAGGTCGTTGCGGGCCTCGTCGAGCTTCTTCTTGAGGCCGGCGGCCGTGCCGAGCTTGTCCTTCTCGGCCTTCCAGCGCGCGGTGATCGCCGCCGACCGCTCCTCCAGGTCGCCGAGCTCCTTCTCGAGCCGGACCAGCCGGTCGCGGGAGGCGGAGTCGGTCTCCTTCTTGAGCGCCTCGGCCTCGATCTTCAGCCGGACGATCTCGCGGTCGATGTTGTCGAGCTCCTCGGGCTTCGAGTCGACCTGCATGCGCAGGCGCGAGCCGGCCTCGTCGACGAGGTCGATCGCCTTGTCGGGCAGGAAGCGGTCGGTGATGTAGCGGTTCGACAGCGTCGCGGCCGCGACCAGGGCGGAATCCTGGATGCGCACGCCGTGGTGCTGCTCGTACTTCTCCTTCAAGCCGCGCAGGATCGAGACCGTGTCCTCGACGGTCGGCTCCGACACGAAGACCGGCTGGAAGCGCCGCGCCAGCGCCGCGTCCTTCTCGACGTGCTTGCGGTACTCGTCGAGCGTGGTCGCGCCGACGCAGTGCAACTCGCCGCGGGCGAGCGCCGGCTTCAGGAGGTTCGAGGCGTCCATCGCCCCGTCCGCCTTCCCGGCGCCGACCAGCGTGTGCATCTCGTCGATGAACAGGATGATGCCGCCCTCGGCCGCCGTGACCTCGGAGAGCACGCCCTTCAGCCGCTCCTCGAACTCGCCGCGGTACTTCGCGCCGGCGATCAGCGCGCCCATGTCGAGGGCCAGCAGGCTCTTGTCCCGCAGGGACTCGGGCACGTCGCCGTTGACGATGCGCAGCGCCAGCCCCTCGACGATCGCGGTCTTGCCGACGCCGGGCTCGCCGATGAGGACCGGGTTGTTCTTGGTGCGCCGGGACAGGACCTGGATGGTCCGCCGGATCTCCTCGTCGCGGCCGATCACCGGGTCGAGCTTGCCGTCCCGTGCGGCCTCGGTGAGGTCGCGGGCGTACTTCTTCAGCGCGTCGTAGGCGTTCTCGGCCGAGGCGTTGTCGGCGGTGCGGCCCTTGCGCAGCGCGTTGATCGCGGCGTTGAGCGAGGCGGGGGTGACGCCCGCCGCCTGCAGCGCGCGGCCGGCCTCGGAATCCTTCTCCACCGCGAGGGCGAGGAGCAGCCGCTCCACCGTCACGTAGGAATCGCCCGCCTTCTCGGCGGCCTTCTCGGCGGTGTCGAACAGGCGCATCAGCTCGCGCGTCGCCTGCGGGGCGGCGGCGTTGCCGGAGACCTTCGGCTGCTTGGCGAGCCACTGCTCGGTCTGAGCGAGCGCCACCCGGGACTGACCGCCCGCGCGGTCGATCAGACCGGCGCAGAGGCCTTCCGGATCGTCGAGCAGCACCTTCAGCAGGTGGCCCGGCTGAAGCTGGGGATGTCCCTCGCGCATCGCGAGGTTCTGAGCCGCCTGCACGAAGCCGCGGGCGCGCTCGGTGTACTTTTCGAAGTTCATGCACAACCCTCCCGTACCGGCATCCGCCGCCCGATGAGAGGCGCGGCGCCACCGAAACGTCGCCCTCCGGCTATCCGCCGCGCGAGGGCCCCGGCGCCGCTGGTGGCCGCCGGTAGACCCGATGTGGTGTTGCAATTCAGCACCACAAGGGGCGGCGAAGCTCTTGCACCCCGGATCATTTCAGGGCCACGCTCCGCGCATGACCGCATTGATTCATGTCAGCGCCCTGTATCGCTATCCGGTGAAGGGCCTGAGCCCTGAACCCGTCGCGCGGGCGGAACTCGAGACCAGCGGTTTCTTCCCGGGCGACCGGCTCTACGCCATCGAGAACGGGCCGTCAGGTTTCAACGCAGTGGCGCCCCGGCACCAGCCCAAGACCAAGTACCTGATGCTCATGCGCGACGAGGCGCTCGCCCGCCTGCGCACCCGCTACGACGACGCCACGGCGACGCTGACCGTCGAGGGGCACGGCGAGCCGCGGGCCTTCCGCCTCGACACCGAGGCGGGGCGAGAGGGGCTCGCGGAACTGATGCGGCGCTTCGTCCCCGAGAGCCTGCGCGGCGAGCCGAAGGTGCTCGCCGCCCCGCCGCAGTACCGCTTCACGGATTCGCCGACCGGCTACGTGTCGCTGATCAACCGCGCGAGCGTGGCGGCGGTGGAGGATTACCTCGGCGCGCCCGTCGACCCGCTGCGCTTCCGCGGCAACCTGCTGGTCGAGGGGCTCGAACCCTTCGCCGAGCTGGAGATGGTCGGCCGGGTGATCGAGGCGCCGAGCGGGCTGCGGCTCAAGATCACCAAGCGGACGGTGCGGTGCGCGGCGACCAACGTCGACCCGGTCAGCGGCGTGCGCGACTGCGACATCCCCTGGACCCTCGACGCGCGCCTCGGCCACCGCGACCTCGGCGTCTACGCGGAGGTGATCGCCGGCGGGACGCTGGCGAAGGGTGACGCGCTGCGCGTGGTGGGGTGACGAGCTAACTCTTCCCTCCGGTGCTGCCGTCGTCGCGGTCAGAGGGAGGTCGTGTCAGAGCCGCGACACGTAGGCCGCGAGATCCTTGATGTCCGCCTCGCTCAGGCCCTGCGCGACCTCGTTCATGGCGGGATCGTAGCCGGGCCGGGCGTTCGACTTGTAGGCGGCGAGCGCCTTGGCGAGGTAATCCTCCCGCTGCGCGCGGATCCGCGGGATCGCGTCGCGGCCCGCGAGGTCCGGTCCGTGGCAGGAATTGCACTGGTGCTTGGCGACGAGCGCCTGCGCGCGCGCCGCCAGAGCCGCGTCGGCCGGTGGCCCGGCCCAGGCGGGCGGCGGCAGCGTCGCCACCGCGTCGGCGTAGCCGCGCAGGTCGTCGTCGGAGAATCCGGCGGCCACCTCGTTCATCGGCGGCGCCTCCCGCTGCTTCTCCCGGAACTGGAAGAGCTGCGTGACCACGTAGTCCGGGAGCTGCCCGCCGAGCGAAGGCACGCCCTCCGTCGCCGACGTGCCGGCCCCGTGGCAGCCGATGCAGGGAGCGAGGCGCTCCTGCATCGCCGCGTCCGGGGCGGCGCGCGTCGCGCCCGTGAGCAGCAGCCCGCCGAGGGCATAGACCAGCCCGCGGATCAAACGGAGATGGCGGCGCATCACCGGCCGTAGCTGACGCGGTAGATCGCGCCGTTGTAGTCGTCGGAAACGAGCAGCGATCCGTCCTTGGCGACCAGCACGTCGACCGGCCGGCCGACATACTTGTTGTCCTGAAGGAAGCCGGTCAGGAACGGCTCCACCGCGGCGGTCTTGCCGTCCGGTCCGGGCTTGGCCACGACCACGTCGCCGCCGAGCTTGGTCGTGCGGTTCCACGAGCCGTGCCGGGCGACGAACATCGCGTCCCGGTAGGCCTCCGGAAACTGCGTTCCGGTGTAGAACCGCAGGCCGAGCGAGGCCGTGTGCGGGCCGAGGAGCGCCGCCGGCGCGGTGAATTCCGAGCAGGCGTGGCCCCAGCCGTATTCCGGATCCGTGAACGTGCCCTGGTGGCAGTACGGATAGCCGAAATGCTGCTTGCCCGGCTCCGTGAGCACGTTCAGCTCGTCGTTCGGGATGTCCTCCGAGACCCAGTCGCGGCCGTTATCGGTGAACCAGAGCTGCTTGGTCTTCGGGTTCCAGTCGAACCCGACGGTGTTGCGCACGCCGCGGGCGATCACTTCGGCGTTCTTGCCGTCGAGGTCCATCCGCCGGATCTGCGCGTGGGTGTCCGGCGGCATCACGATGTTGCCCGGCGCGCCGACCGGGACGTAGAGCTTGTTGTCCGGGCCGATGGCGATGAACTTCCAGCCGTGGGCCTCGTCCTTCGGAAGGTCGTCGTAGACCAGGGTCGGCTTCGCCGCGCCATCGAGATGGTTCGCGATGTCGTCGTAGCGCCAGATCTTCGAGAGTTCGGCGACGTAGAGCGCGCCGTCGTGGTACGCGACGCCGTTCGGCCGGTGCAGGCCCGTCGCGATGGTCTTCACCGCGCGCTTCCCGTCGCCGTCCGGCTTCGGCAGCACGGCGTAGACCTTCCCCACCGTCCGGGTGCCCACGTACAGCGTGCCGTCCGGCGCCTGGGTCATTTCGCGGGCATTCGCGAGGCCGCTGGCGTAGACCTCGATCTTGAAGCCGTCCGGAACCGTCAGCTTGTCGAGCGGCAGCTTGGCGGCCGCGGTCGCCAGCGGCGGTCCGGCCACCGGCGCGAGCTTGGCCGCGGCGCCGCCCTCGGGGCGGCCGTAGAGGGCCGAGCCGCGATCGACCTGGACGCTGGGCGGCGGGGCCGCGGTCGCGGGCGTCTCCTGCGCGGCGACCGGGCCGGATCCCATCAGGCCGAGACCGAGTCCGGCGAGGGCGGCGGTGAGGCTGCGGGTCAGGATCGGCTGGCTGATCGGCGTCATGATGTCTCCCGGTGGGGGCGGCCCCGCGGACCGTCCGCTCGCTCTGCACTCTTTATTCAACGGTCGGCCGGAGAGCGCGACCGGGCCGGGCGCCGCGGAGGCGACACTCCGCGGCCGCCGTAACGCGGGCCGAGATCAGGTGCGCCGCCGCGCCCTCCAGGGCCATCGCCGGCTGTCGCGTCGGCTCACCTTGCGTTTTGGGCGATGATCTCCGAAAACGCCCCCCGTCCGGGAAGCTTAGGCTTGGCCGGGGATGCCGGCCGTCCGCCGGAGCCCGGCCGACGCGGCGTTCCGATCCGGTTCGAGGACACGTATCGATGATCGATTACGCGCAGGCGCGGCGGATGATGGTCGACTGCCAGTTGCGGACCTTCGACGTGAACGACAACACAGTGCTCGACGCGTTCGACACCGTGCCGCGCGAGGCCTTCGTGCCGAAGGGCCGCGAGCCCTTCGCGTATATCGACCAGACCCTGAACCTCGGCGAGGCCGACGGCGAGACACGCTGCATGCCGGCCCCGATGGTCGTGGCCCGGATGATCCAGGCCCTGCGGGTCCGCCCGGGCGTCGCCGCCCTCGACGTCGCCACCGGCTACGGCTACGCCGCCGCCATCATGGCGCAGCTCGGCGCGCAGGTCACGGCGCTGGAATCGGTGCCCGATCTCGCCGCGGCGGCGCGCACCCGGCTCGGCGCCTCGGCCCAGGTGATCGAGGGCCCGATCGCCGACGGCGCCCCCGAGCAGGGCCCGTTCGACGTCATCCTGATCAACGGCCGCGTCGAGGTCCGGCCGCAGGCGCTGCTGAACCAGCTCAAGGACGACGGCCGCCTGATCTGCGTGTTCGGCCCGCATCGCAACGCCAAGGTCACCCTCTTCGTGCGCGCCGGCGACGCGTTCGGGGCCCGCCCGCTGTTCGACGCGTCGCTGCCCAATCTGGAGGCCTTCGCGGCGGAAGCCGGCTTCGCGTTCTGACACCGCGCCGAGGCGGCGCACGCGTGCGCCCCGATCAGCCGAGCCTGTAATCCCTCAGCCGGGCGCGGCGGGCGCTCCGGCGATAGGCCATGACCGAGTCGGGCCAGAGGGTGCTGTTGCGCCCGGTCGCGTCGAGGTACCAGCTGCGGCAGCCCCCGGCCTGCCAGATGCTGTCGGCCATGCGGCTCTGGAGCCGGTCGACGAACCGGGCCTGAGCCTCCGGCCGGACCTCGACGGTCTTCGTCCCGCGCCCGAGCGCCGTCAGACAGTCGAGGACGTGCTGCACCTGGATCTCGATCATCGAGACGACCGAGTTGTGCCCCAGCCCGGTATTGGGCCCGAGCAGCATGAAGAAGTTCGGGAACCCCGCGACCGTGATGCCCTGGTAGGCGCCCACGCCGCCGGCCCAGGCCTCGGTCAGGCTCCGGCCGTCGCGGCCGACGAGGTGCATCCGCGCGAAGGTCGCGGCCACGTCGAAACCCGTGGCGTAGACGATCACGTCGAGCTCGTGATGCCGCCCGGTCTCGGTGGTCACGCCGGTCTCGGTGATCCGGGCGATGCCGTCCGTCTCCAGGGTGACGTTCGGGCGCTGGAGCGCGGGGTAGTAGTCGTCGGAGATCAGCACCCGCTTGCAGCCGAGCCGGTAGTTCGGCGTCAGCTTCGCCCGCAGGGCCTTGTCGGGGACAGCCTTGGCGAGATGGTGCCGCGCGAGGGATTCGGCTTGGCCGGTGAGCTTCGAGACCTTGGTGAAGCCGAGCAGCGCCCGCACCTCGTGCAGACAGAACAGCCGCGCCCGCTCGAGCCGCCGGCTGAGCGGCAGGCGCCGGTAGCGGTCCCGGGCACGCTCCGCGATGGCGTGATCGTTCTTGGGCATGATCCAGGGCGGGGTGCGCTGGAACAGCGTCAGGTGGGACGCGACGGCGGCGAGTTCCGGCACCACCTGGATCGCGCTCGCACCGGTGCCGATCACCCCGACGCGCTTGCCGGCCAGCGCCGCGGAGTGATCCCAGGCCGCCGTGTGGAAGGCGGGGCCGGCGAACCGGTCGCGGCCCGGGATGTCCGGGAAGGCCGGATGGTGGAGCCCGCCCATGCCCGCGACGATCGCGCGCGCCGTGATCCGCCCCCGGTCGGTCTCCACGTGCCACAGGGCGCGCTCCGCGTCCCAGGTGGCTCCGGTGAAGGTCGTCCCGAGCTGGATCAGGGGCATCAACCCGTTCCGCTCGGCGGTGTCCCGGAGGTAGGCCAGGATCTCCGGCTGCGGCGCGTACATCCGGCTCCAGTCGGCCTTCGGGGCGAAGGACAGCGAGTAGAGGTGCGAGGGGATATCGCAGGCCGCCCCTGGATAGGTGTTGTCGTGCCACGTGCCGCCGATCCCGTCGGCCTTCTCGATCACCCGCAGCGGCCCGATTCCCGCCTGCCGGCAGCGGATCGCCATCGCGAGCCCCGAGAAGCCGGCGCCGACGATCAGGACGGCCAGGGTCTCGGACGCGGGCTCGGTCATCGCTGAGGGCTCCCGAAGGGGGCGTGGGGCGCGTGCGCCGTCAGGAAGGCCGCGGCCTCGTCGAGGGAGGTTCGCGCCTCGGGCAGCACGCCGGCGGCGAACTGCCAAGCGTGGGACACGACCGGGAAGAGCTTGAGCTCGGTCTCGACGCCGGCCGCGCGGGCCCGCTCCGCCATGCGCACGGAGTCGTCGCGCAAGACCTCGCGGGCGCCGACATGGAACAGCAGCGGCGGGAAGCCGGTCGGGTCGCCGAAGAGCGGCGAGACCCGCGGATCGGCCGGATCGGCGGCGCCCAGATACATCGGCCGGATCGCCGCGAGCGCCTGCGGGTCGAACATGGCGTCGCGCCACGCATTGGTCACCCGCGACCCGTCCTCGGAGACGAAGTCCGTGGCCGGCGAGAACAGGGCCGCCGCCCAGGGCATCGGCAGGCCGCGGGCGCGGGCTTGGCCCATCAGCACGAGGGCGAGGTTGCCGCCGGCCGACTCGCCCGCCACGCAGGCGGCCCCCTCGGCGCTGAACGCCGCCCAGGCGGCGGTCACGTCGTCGACCGCCGCGGGGAACGGGTGCTCGGGGGCGAGGCGGTAGTCGGGCGCGAAGATCGTGAAGCCCCGGTTCGCCAGCGCGCCGGTGATGGGACGGTGCGTGCGCGGCGAGCACGCGATGAAGCCGCCGCCGTGGATGTAGAGCATCCGCCGGCCGGGCCCGGCCTTCGGCCGAACCCACTCGCCCTTCACGCCGCCGACGATGCCCGGCTCGTAGGTGACGCCCTTGGGGTCGGGGAAGGTCGGCGCCTCGAAGATCCGGCGGAACGCGGCCGCGTCCCGCGCCCGGGACAGGGGGCCCCGAACCCGGCTGCGGACCATGTAGGCGCCGAGATACGCGCGCAGGCTCGCCATCTCAGAGCGTCCCTCCGGACAGGCGCACGATCGTCTTCCAGTAGCCCACCGGCATCAGGCGCTGGATCAGCGCGGCGTTCTTGGCGTCCTTGCCGACGACGATCCGGGGCGCCCGGGCCTCGATGCCGCGGATGATGGCGGCGGCCGCGTCGGCCGGCGCCAGGGTCAGGAGCTTGCCGAACGCCGCCCGGGCCTTCTCGTCCTCCACGGCCGCGCGCTTCGCCGCCTCCGGATCGGTGGGCGGCCGCCGGCCGCGGGCGTTGCGGGAGATGGCGGTGGCGACGCCGCCCGGATGGACCACCGTCACGCCGAGGCCGGTGCCGTCGAACTCGTGCCGGAGGGCCTCCGAGAAGCCGCGCACCCCGAACTTGCTGGTGCAGTAAGCAACCTGCCCCGGCGGCGCGATCAGGCCGAACAGGCTCGACAGGTTGACGATCTGCGCCGCCGGACGGGCGCGCAGCATCGGCAGGAAGGCGTGACACATCCGCACGACGGCGCGCAGGTTGATGTCGAGCAGCCACTCGAAGTCGTCGAGATGCGTCTCGTCGAACCGGCCTCCGAGGGCGACGCCGGCATTGTTGATCAGCAGGTCGAGGTGCCCGGACTGCTCCGCGACCCAGTGGGGCAGCGCGCGGATCCCCTCGGCATCCGTGAGGTCGAGGACGCGCGTCGCGACCGTGACCCCGCGGATCTGGGCAGCGACGGCCGCGAGGCCGGTCTCGTCCCGGTCCACCAAGAGAAGCGTGCAGCCCTTCGCGGCCAGGCCCTCGGCCAGTGCCGAGCCGATGCCGCTCGCCGCGCCGGTGATCAGGGCCACCGCGCCCGCGAGTTGGAACCGCTGTGCCAAACCGCGCCTCCCCGTGCCGTCGATCCGGATCGACTGTTCTCGGGGGATAGGCCCGGCCGGCCGGATTGTCTAGGGTGAGCACCCTAGACGGGGACGGGATCATGTCGCGGGGCGAGGTTCGGAGGGGTGAGCGCGGGGCGGATGTCGATCCGGAGGCCGATCTCGCCGCCGCGTCCCCCGATACGCGCACCCGGATCCTCGCGGTCAGCCTCGCGCTGTTCAATGCCCGCGGCCTCGGCCACGTCACGACGGCGGAGATCGCGGCCGCGGCGGGGATCCGCGAGGGCAATCTGCAGTACCATTTCCCGCGCAAGCGCGGCCTGGTCGAAGCCCTGTTCGCGGCCTTCGAGACCGAGGCCGTGGCGGTCGCGGGTCGGATGCCCGCCGACCCCGCGGCGCCGGAGGCGCTGCTCGCCTATCAACGGGCGTGGTTCGACCTGATGTGGCGCTACCGCTGCGTCTACCGCGACGGCATCGCCATGGTGGAGATCGCGCCGGCCCTGCGCGCCCGGGTCCATACCCTCCGGGCCGAGACCCAGGCGCTGGCCCGCGGCGTGTTCGAGGCGGCCGTGCGGGCAGGGCGGCTGCGCGTCGCCCCGGACGCGCTCGGCCGGCTCATCGACAATGCCTGGATCGTGTCCAGCCACTGGATGAGCCACCGCCTCCAGGGCGGCACCGCCCTCACGGAGGCGGACCGGGACTGGGGCTTCGCGCAGGTGCGCGACCTCTTCGCGCCCTATCTCGTGCCGGAAGGTCCCATCTGACGGCCCCTGGCCCGATCCTTCCATGCGCCCCGGCCAAGCTCGGACCCGAAGGACGCGATGCTCGACCGCCTGACCCATGCCGGCCTCAGCCTCCTCGTGCTGCTCGCCGTCGCGTTCCTGTTCTCGACGAACCGGCGGGCGATCAGTCCCCGCGTGGTCCTCACCGGCCTGGCTCTGCAGGTCGGCCTCGGCGCCCTGGTCCTGTTCCTGCCCGCCGGCCAAGCCGCGCTGCGGGCCGCCGCCGCCGGAGTCGTCACCGTGCTGTCCTACGGCGACCGGGGCACGGCCTTCCTGTTCGGCGGGCTCGTCGAGCCCAAGATGTTCGAGCTGTTCGGCGGCTCGGGCTTCATCCTGGCGCTGCGGGTCCTGCCGCAGATCCTCTACGTCTCCGCGCTGATCGGCGTGCTCTACCATCTCGGCGTGATGCAGGCGCTCGCCCGCTTGCTCGGCGCGGTGCTCCGGCGGATCCTGGGCACGTCGCCGATCGAGTCGTTCTCCGCGGTGATCACGATCGCCATCGGCCAGAGCGAGATCGCCGTCGCCCTGCGCCCGTTCCTCGCCCTGCTGACCGGGGCCGAGCTGTTCGCCGTCATGTCGAGCGGTGCCGCGTCCACCGCGGGATCGATCCTGGCGGGCTACGCGGCGCTCGGCGTACCCATGACCTACCTGCTCGCGGCCTCCGTGATGGCGATCCCGGGAGGGCTCGTCTACGCCAAGATCCTGATGCCCTCCACGGAGCCGACCCGGATCGCGACCACCCGGGTGGAGTTCGGCGAGACACGGGCGGCCAACATCATCGAGGCGGCGGCGGACGGCACCCAGAAGGGGCTCGCGGTGGCGGTCTCGGTGGGGGCCATGCTGATCGCCTTCGTCGGGCTGATCGCCCTGGCGGACGGCCTGTTCGGCACCCTCGGGGCCTGGATGGGCTACCCGTCCGCCTCGTTCGAGGGCGTGCTCGGCCGGGCGCTCGCCCCGCTGGCGTGGCTCCTCGGCGTGCCCTGGGACCAAGCGACCCTGGTCGGCGGCGCGATCGGCCAGAAGCTCGCCTTCAACGAGTTCCTGGCCTACGCCAACCTGTCGCCGGTCCTGAAGGCCGGCACCCTCGAGCCGCGGGCGCAGGCGATCGTCTGCTTCGCCCTGTGCGGCTTCGCCAATTTTGCGTCGATCGCGATCCAGCTCGCGAGCTTCTCGAGCCTCGTCCCGGAGCGGCGCTCCGAGGTCGCCCGGTACGGGCTGCGGGCGATCCTGGCGGGGACGCTGTCGAACCTCACGAGCGCGGCGATCGCCGGGCTGTTCGTGGCGTGACGGATCAGGCGCCCTTGCGCGCCGCGAGCAGCAGCGCGTTCGGGCGGGTCCGCTTCGGCACCGGCAGGACGCGGTCGAGGATCGTGCCGACGCCGTACGCGAAGGCGAGCGCCGCCGCCCAGGACCACGTCCGCCGGAAGAAGCGGTCGCGGCAGCGGACGGGGCTGACCTTGGCCATCCAGTGGATCAGCGAGTCGTGCCGGTCCATGCCGATGGCGTGGACGGCCTCGGGCGTGCAGCCGAGCGTGCCGGCCAGCGCCTCCAGGGCGGTGGGCGTCCACCACGTCAGGTGGTGGGGCGGCGCGTTGATGACGAAGTTCGGGATGGTGGTGTTGGGCGAGGGCCAGAGCGGCGTGCCGATCAGGACCACGCCGCCCGGCTTGACGCAGGCCGCGAGCGCCTTGGCGAAACCCAGCGGGTCCGCCACGTGCTCGATCACCTGGAACGCGCAGGCGACGTCATAGACCGGGCCGACGCGCGCCGCGTGCGCCTCCACGGTCTCGTCGAGGATCGCGCCGGTCGGGTCCTCGGCGGAGAAGTTCGGGTCGAGGCCGGTATAGATGGCGTCCGGCACGTAGGCGCGGAACCCGCCGTGGCCGCAGCCGACATCGAGCACACGGGCGCCCGCGGGCACGTGCGCGGCCGCTTGGCGGAACTCCAGGCGCTCCGTCTCCGGTCCGGCGAGCTTATCGTGCGCCGCGATCCGGCCGTAGAACGCCCGGTAGAAGGCCGCGTCGCCGGCCACCGGCGGGTCGAAGAAGAGCAGCCCGGTCGGGGATTCCCAGAGCCGGAACGTGCCAGCGGGGCGCAGAAGCGGCCCGACATCGACGCGGCCGGAATGGTGCCAGAGAAGCGTCAGGAAGGCAGCGTCCAGGCGTTCGACGCAGCGCAGGGCGGGGGCGCCGGTGATCGGGCAGGGGGGGATCGACTGATCGGCCGCTCGGGCGCTGTCCGCCAAACTGATCCTCGCTCGCTCCGCAGGCCCGGACGGTCCGGGGACGCCACAGCGGCACAGGTTTGGTGTGGCCCGTCAAGCCGAGGCGCGACTTCCCACGTGCGCCCGACACCGTCGGAGCGACGTCTTAGTGGAAGGTGTCGATCTCAGCCGACTCGTAGCTGGTGACTTCCATGCCGACGCAGATCTCGGAGACGACGGGGGCGGACCAAGCCATGATTTCCTCCAGGTAAATTGATGCGGTGGATGGTGAGGCCGCGGAGGCCGGAGCGACGCGCGCTCCAGGCCGGGCGCGACTTAGTGGAACGTGTCGATCTCGGCCGACTCGTAGCTGGTGACTTCCATGCCGACGCAGATCTCGGACACGATCGGGGCAGACCAAGCCATGGCGTTTCTCCTCGCTGTTGGTGCGATCCATATAGGCAATATCTTGGACGCAATACAAGCGAGCACAACACTTATATTTCTCATAGGGTGCTCGGCCGGGAGCCGCGCGCAACCCTCCCGTGGCCGCGCGGCCACCCGCCGGGGCGCCGTTCGGCATCGGCTGCGGATGGGCACGGTTTCGGCTTGACGGGCTCTGCGCGCGGGCGCACGACGCACCCGCGCGACGGTGTCCTCGACGGTGTCGCGCTCCCATTCCAGCAGCGACCCGCGAAGCGACGTGCCCGACCGATCGTGCCTGCCGTGCCCGGCCCCGTGCCGTCGTCCCGCCTGAGCCGCTGAGAGGCCTGGCCGCGGGGCGACCGACGCGGCGGCCGGTCACGGCCCTGACCCAGGATGACCGGCGACGCGTCGCCTCGTAATGCACGAGGCGAGGCCATGAACGAGATCGCCCCCTTCGACACGCGCGTCGATCCCTCCGTGTTGGCCGCACGCTTGTCGGACGAGCGGGCGCCCGACATCGTCGAGGCCCTCAACGACGAGGCCCCCGAGGTCGCCGCCGCCATCCTGCTCGGCCTGCCGATGGAGCGGGCCATCGAGGTGCTGGACCAGCCGGAGCTCGACTGCGCCGCCGACATCATCGAGATGCTGCCGCGGGACCGGGTCGCGGGCTACCTGTCGGGCATGTCGGCCGACCGGGTCACGGACGTGTTCCGCGAGATCGAGGAGCCCGGCCGCTCCGACCTGCGCGCACGCCTCGACGCCGAGACCCGCGGCGCCGTCGACCGGCTGTCGGCCTACGGCGAGGAGACCGTGGGCTCGCTCATGACCACCGAGTTCGTCACCGTGCCGGGTACCTGGACGGTGGGCCAGACGCTGGAGCACATCCGCCACGTCGAGAAGACCCGCGAGACGATCTACGCGATCTTCGTGCTCGACCCGCGCACCCGCGCGCTCACCAAGGCGGTGCCGCTGCGACGCCTGATCTCGGGGGATCCGGGCGACAACGTCCTCAGCGTCGCGCCGGGACGCCGGCCGCTCGCGGTCTCGCCGACGGCCAGCCGCGAGGAGGCGGCGCGGCTGATCTCCAAGTACGACCTCCTGGCGCTGCCGGTGGTCGACGCGGTCGGCCACGTGATCGGCATCGTCACCGTCGACGACATGATCGACGCGATGATCGAGAAGCAGACGCAGGACGTGCAGCGCTTCGGCGGCATGGAGGCTCTGCCCGAGCCCTACATGGATATCGGCTTCTTCACGATGATCCGGAAGCGGGCCGGCTGGCTGTGCGCGCTGTTCCTGTCGGAGATGCTCACCGCCTCGGCCATGCAGGGTTTCGAGGGTGAGCTGGAGAAGGCGATCGTCCTGACCCTGTTCATCCCGCTGATCATGAGCTCCGGCGGCAATTCCGGCTCGCAGGCGACCTCGCTGCTCATCCGGGCGCTGGCCCTGCACCAGATCCGCCTGCGCGACTGGTGGCGGGTGGCGCTGCGCGAGTTGCCGACCGGGATCTTCCTCGGCGCGATCCTCGGCGTGATCGCGGTGATCCGGATCGTGGCGTGGCAGAAGCTCGGCCTCTACGACTACGGCGAGCACTGGCCGCTGGTCGCCGCCACGGTCGGTGCGGCGCTCGTCGGGATCGTGACCTTCGGATCGCTCGCCGGCTCGATGCTGCCGTTCCTGCTCCAGCGCATCGGCTTCGATCCGGCCACCGCCTCGGCGCCCTTCGTGGCGACGCTGGTCGATGTCACTGGCCTCGTCATCTACTTCTCGGTGGCGCTGCTGATCCTGCGCGGGACGCTTCTGTAGGCGCGCCGACCCTCTGGGTCGGACGCTGCGCAGCCCGGCCAATGCCGTGGATGACCGCGAGCGACCGGCCCCTTATCCCGTGCGGGAGCGGGGACCCGCCTCCCGTCCGGATGGCGTTCGAGCCTGCTTCAGCCCGCCACCGCCTCGGCCAGCCGCTTCCGCTGAACCTTGCCGTTCGCGGTGCGCGGCAGGGCATCCAGGAAGCGGATCTCGCGCGGGCGCTTGTAGGCGGCGAGCCGCTCGGCACACCACGCGAGCAGGCCCTCCGCGTCGGGCTCGACGCCCGGCTGGAGTACCACGAAGCCGCAGATGACCGAGACGTCCGCACGCACCGGCAGCTCGGCGACGCCCACCTCCGCCACGGACGGGTGGGTCGACAGCACCGCCTCCACCTCGTTGGGCGAGACCCGGTAGCCCATCGCCTTCATCAGGTCGTTGTTGCGGCCCTCGAACCACAGGTAGCCGTCGGCGTCGAGACGGGCGAGGTCGCCGCCGACGAACCAGTCGCCGCGCATGACCTCGGCCTCTTCTTCCGGCCGGTTCCAGTAGCCGAGCATCAGCGCCGGCTCGGTCCGGTGGACGGCGAGGAGCCCGCTCTCGCCGGCGGGAAGCGGCACGGGCTCGCCCGCGACGGGCAGGATCGCCACGCGCCGGCCCGGCTGCGGCTTACCGGGCGAGCCGGGGCGCACCGGGATGGTCGGGCCGCTGGAGATGTAGGTCGAGATCTCGCTCATCCCGAGTGCCTCGTAGAGGGGCTTGCCGGTGGCCTGACCCCAGGCCTCCAGAAGCTCCACCGCGAGGGGCTCGCCGGCCGTGCAGCCGTGGCGCAGGCTCGACAGGTCGTGGGCGCCGAGGTCGCCGTACTTGAGGATCTGGCGGTAGAGCGTCGGGACGGCGGCGAACAGGGTCGCGCCGTAGGCGGCGATCAGGCGCGGCCACACCCCGGGATCGCGCGGGCCGTTGTAGAGCACCGCGGTCGCGCCGACCGACCAGGGATCGCTCAGGCCGACGCCCAGCGTGTAGGTCCAGTTCATGGTGCCGGCGTGGAGCATCACGTCGGATTCGGTGAGCCCGAGCCAGTGGTCGAGCATCGGGCGGCGGCCGTAGGCGGCGCGGTGGGCGTGCAGCACGCCCTTCGGCCGGCTCGTCGTGCCGGAGGTGTAGATCAGCATCGCCGGGTCGTCGGCGGCGGTGTCGGCGTAGTCGGGCAGGGGCGGGCCCGCCTTCAGGGCGGCGACCGCGGCGGCGTCGAGCAGGAGGCGCCCGCCCAGAGCCTCGGGCGCGACCGTGCAGCCGCTCCCGACGACCACGGCGGCGGCGCCGGAATTCTCCATCAGGAAGGCGGCCTCGCCCTCCGTGAGCTGCGGCGAGGAGGGCAGCGCCACGAGGCCGGCCGCCAGGGCACCGAAATAGACGAGGACGTAGTCGGCCTCGTTGCCCATGCGGATCATCACCCGGTCGCCGGGCTTCAGGCCGAGGCCGAGAAGGCCCGCCGCGATGCCGCGCACCGCGCGCTCGACCGCGCCGAAGCTGAGGCGGTCCGCGGTGCTGTCGCCGACCATCACCAGGGCGGTCTTGTCGGGGCGCAGGCGCGCGTTCTCGGCGAGGCAGTACCGCGCCGCGTTGAAGCGGGCCGGCGGACGGCGATCATCGTGCTGGCTGTCGGACACCGGGCGCTCCCCCGCGGGCGGGCTTTTCGCCGGGTGTCCCGCCTGGGCGCGCCTGCGTCAACAGGGGCCGCCGCCGCGCACGGCGCGAGGTCCGCCGGCGACCGTGACGCCGGGGGGCGCGCAGTGTCAGCGGAACCAGGCCCTCACGTCCGCCGCTGGGCCTGGCCCTCCTGCTCCTCGAAGCCCTTGAGCATCTTGTCGAGGGTCATCGGGTAGTCGCGGACCCGGATCCCAGTGGCGTTGTAGATCGCGTTGGCGAGCGAGGCGCCGGCGCCGCAGATGCCGAGCTCGCCGAGCCCCTTGCTCTTCAGCGGGTTCGCCTTGTCGTCGAGCTCCGGCAGGAACACCGCGTCGATCTCCGGGAGGTCGGCGTGGACCGGCACGTGGTACTCGGCCATGTCGTGGTTGACGAAGTAGCTGTAGCGCGGATCGACCACCGCATCCTCCATCAGCGCCGCGCCGACGCCGAAGGTCATGCCGCCGATCGCCTGACTGCGCGCGGTCTTGGCGTTGAGGATGCGGCCGCCGGTGAAGACGCCGAGCATCCGCCGCAGCCGGATCTCGCCGGTGTCGACGTCGACGCCGACCTCGGCGAAGTGCGCCCCGTACGAGTACTGCGAGAACTTCTGCTTCATCTCGCCGGGCTTGATCTCGCCGGAGGCCTCCAGCCCGGTCTTGGCGAGGTCGGTGAGCGACTCGGTGCGGTTGCCGGACGTCACGGCGCCGTCGCGGAACGTGGCACCGTCCGGGTTGAGGTCGCCGGCCTTGAGCAGGGCCTGCCGGAGGTTGTCGCAGGCGACGTAGAGCGCCGAGCCCGCCGAGCCGGCGCCGAAGGATCCGCCCGAGCCGGCCGCGAACGGGAAGTCGGTGTCGCCCATCTCGACCCGCACGCGCTCGGGCGGCAGCCCCAGCATCTCGCCGGCGATCTGAGTGAGGATCGTGTAGGTGCCGGTGCCGGGATCAGTCATCGCCATCCGCACCACGAGCACGCCGTCCGGTCCGAGCCGGACCTTCGCGGAGGACGGCATCAGCGGGTTGAGGCGCGCGGCCGCCGACATGCCCATGCCGACGAGCCAGTTGCCCTCGCGCCGGGAGCCCGCCGCCTGCCTCTTGTCCCAGCCGAACAGACGCGCGCCCTCCCGCATGCAGGGCACGAGCTTGCGGGTCGAGAACGGGACCTTCTTCTCGGGATCCTCGGCCGGCTCGTTGCGCACCCGGAGCTCGATCGGGTCGATCTTCAGCTGCTCGGCGAGCTCGTCCATGGCGCACTCGAAGGCGAGCTGGCCGACGGCCTCGCCGGGCGCCCGCATCGCCGAGGCGATCGGCATGTTGAGGTTCACCAGCCGATGGCGCGTCACGCGGTTCTGCGCGGCGTAGAGCGACCGGGTGACGTTGGCCGAGGTCTCGAAGAACCCGTCGCCCTCGGCGGTGTCGGACCACGATTCGTGGCTGATCGCCGAGAGGCGGCCGTCCCGGTCGGCGCCCAGGCGGATCCGCTGGATCGTGTCGGTCCGGTGGGTCGCGACGTGGAATTCCTGCTGCCGGGTGAGCGCGACCTTCACGGGACGCTGGATCACCTTCGAGGCCAGGATCGCGAGCGTCGCCTCCGGCTGGACCTGCAGCTTCGAGCCGAAGCCGCCGCCGATGTAGGGGCTGACGATCCGGATCTTCTCGGGCGGCAGCTTGAGGACCGAACCGAGGGATTTCTGACCCCGGTTCGGCATCTGGTTGGCCGTGTGGAGCACCACCCCGTCGCCCTCCCAGGACGCGATGGTGGCGTGCGGCTCCATCTGCACGTGGATCTGGTTCGGTGTGACGTACTCGACGTCGAGCTTTACCGGCGCGGCCGCGAAGGCGGCGTCGAAGTCGCCGAGCTTCGAATCCGGCGGCGAGTTGACCGGCTTCGGCTCGTAGGCCGCCGCCAGGCTGTCCTTGAGCAGACCCTTGGGCTTGGCCGCGTCGTAGCGGACCTTGACCAGCATGGCGGCGGCGCGGGCCTGCTCGAAGCTCTCGGCGACCACGAAGGCGACCGGCTGCCCGTAGAACTTGACCTCGGTTCCCTGGAGCTGGGGCCAGACCTGCTCCTTCTTCTCGCCCTGCTCGGGCACGTTCTCGTGGGTCATAACCAGGATCGCGCCCGGCGCCCTGCGGGCGGCCTCCGCGTCGATCGACCGGATCGTGCCGGCCGCGATCGTGGCCGGCACGATGAACCCGTAGGCCGGATCCGCCAGGGCCCGGGTCTCGTAGGCGTAGGGCGCGTGGCCCGTCACCTTGAGCTTGCCCTCCACGCGGTCGAGCGGCTGGCCGACGAGGCCGTCAGGCCGATCGTCGAGGGGCGTCCGGCCGATCGGCTGGTTCATCTCCATGGGACGGTCCTTGAGCGAGGGCTACGCGCGCGTCGCCTGCGCCACGACGGCGCGCAGGGTCCGGCGGGTCAGCGGGATCTTGAAGTCGTTGCTGCCGTAGCCGCGGGCGCCCTTGAGCACCGCGTCGGCGGCGGCATCCGCCGAGCCGGTCTGCACCAGGGCCGTCTCGGCCTCGGCCACCCGCCAGGGCTTGTGGGCCAGGCCGCCGAAGGCGAGGCGCGCGGCCTGCGGCTTGCCGCCCTCGGCGCCCGCGATCACGGCGGCCACCGACACGGTCGCGAAGGCGTAGGATGCGCGGTCGCGGACCTTCCGGTAGATGTGCGTGCCGGCCACCGGCTTCGGCAGCGTCACGGCCGTGATGATCTCGCCCTTGCGCAGATCGGTCTCGATCTGCGGCGTGTCGCCCGGCAGCCGGTGGAAATCGGCAATCGGGATGCTGCGCGCCTGCCCGTCGGGGTTCACCGTCTCGACCGTCGCGTCGAGGGCGCGCAGGGCGACGTTCATGTCGGACGGGTTGGTGGCGATGCAGGCCTCGCTCGCTCCGACCACCGCCATGATGCGGTTGAACCCGCCGATCGCCGAGCACCCCGAGCCGGGCTCGCGCTTGTTGCAGGGCATCGCCGTGTCATAGAAATAGTAGCACCGCGTCCGCTGGAGCAGGTTGCCGGCCGTGGTCGCCTTGTTGCGCAACTGGCCCGACGCACCGGCGAGCAGCGCCTTCGCCAGCACGGCGTAGTCCTTCCGGACCCGCGGGTCGGCGGCGAGGTCGGCGTTGCGCACCAGCGCGCCGACGCGCAGGCCGCCGTCCTGCGTGGCCTCGACCTTGTCCAAGGGCAGCCGGTTGACGTCGATCAGGGTGGCGGGCGTCTCGACCTGCAGCTTCATCAGGTCGAGGAGGTTGGTGCCGCCGGCGATGAACTTGGCGTTCGGCCGCTCGGCCGCGAGCTTGGCGGCGTCCTGCACGGTGGCGGGGCGCTCGTAGGCGAAGGCCTTCATCTGCGCCTCCTCAGAGGTTGCTGGCGGCGGTGTCGCGGATCGCCGCGACGATGTTCGGGTAGGCGCTGCAGCGGCAGATGTTGCCGCTCATCCGCTCGCGGATCTCCGCGTCGCTGAGGGTCGGCGTGGATGCGACATCCTCTGTGACGTGGCTCGGCCACCCCGCCTTCGCCTCGCTCAGCATGCCGACCGACGAGCAGATCTGGCCCGGCGTGCAGTAGCCGCACTGGAAGCCGTCGTGCTCCAGGAACGCCGCCTGCATCGGGTGGAGCTTGTCACCGTCCGCCAAGCCCTCGATCGTGGTGACCGAGTCGCCCTCGTGCATCGCCGCGAGCGTCAGGCAGGAATTGATGCGCCGGCCGTCGACCAGGACCGTGCAGGCCCCGCACTGGCCGTGGTCGCAGCCCTTCTTCGTTCCGGTGAGGGCCAAGTGCTCGCGCAGGGCATCGAGGAGCGTGGTGCGGGTGTCCAGGACGAGATCGTGCGACTGGCCGTTGACGGTGAGCCGCACCGGCATGGTCTGCGGAGCCGGATCGCCCGGCGCCGACGCCGCCACTGCGGGCGCGGGGCGGAAGCCGAGGGCGCCCAGAGCGCCGGCCACGGCGCAGCCCTCCACCACGGCCCGCCGCGTCAGGGCGAGCGGCTTCGTCGGAGTCGCGTCTGTCATGCTGCCATCCCGCCCGTGCACCGCGCGTGGGACGCCGCGCAGCTTGGAATCTGGTGCGCCAACGTGCATCCGCCTCGATTAGATCCGGTCCAGACTGCGCCCGTTCAGCGCGGGCGGATAGCGTCCCGTCATCGGGAGCGGAGCAAACCCACCCGGGGCAGGACACGCTGCGCAGGCATCGCGCCGCGCTGGATTGCTCCGCTCCGCTCGCAGCGACGTGCCGCTTCGGCGTGCCGCTTCGGAACGTGTTGCGCCGACGCCGTTTGGGTTGAGCGACAGCCGTCACCGGAGACACGCCGCATGGCCGCAACTGCCCCGACCCTCGCACTGAACGACGGGCGCCGCATCCCGCAGATCGGCTACGGCTGCTGGCAGCTCTCGGACGCGCAGGCTCCGGACCTGGTCGGCCAAGCCCTCCGCGCCGGCTATCGGCTGATCGACACGGCCGCCGCGTACGGCAACGAGGGGGGTGTCGGGCGCGGCATCCGGGACGCGGGGATCCCCCGCGCCGAGATTTTCCTCACCACGAAGCTCTGGAACGACCGCCAGGGCCGGGACGAGGCACGCCGCGCCTTCGACGAGAGCCTGCGGCAGCTCGGTCTCCCATATGTCGACCTGTACCTGATCCATTGGCCGTGTCCGCAGCGGCGCCTGTTCGTCGAGACCTGGACGACGCTGATCGAACTCCGGAAGGAGGGCCGCACGAAGTCCATCGGCGTGTCGAACTTCACGCCCGAGCATCTCGCCACCCTGATCGGCGAGACCGGCGTGGCTCCGGCCGTCAATCAGATCGAGCTGCACCCCTATTTCCAGCGCGAGGAGCCGCGCGTCGAGGACGCCCGTCACGGTATCGTGACCGAGTCATGGAGCCCGCTGGGGAGGGGCAAGGAGCTGAACGACTCGGTCATTCTCGCGATCGCGAAGGCGCACGGGAAGACGCCCGCTCAGGTGGTGCTGCGCTGGCAGATCCAGATCGGCTGCGTGGCGATCCCGAAGACCGCCACCCCGCGACGCATCGCCGAGAACATCGCGCTGTTCGATTTCGAGCTCGGCGCCGACGAGATGGCGCGGATCGCCGGTCTCGACAAGACGGACGGCCGCATCGGGCCGGACCCGGCGACCTTCTGCTGATCGCTTCGGCCTTCGGCGGCGCAGCGTAACATCGCACCGCAAAAGATTTATGCTCACAGCTAGCATATCTGGACAGGCGCGCGCGGCCCCCATAAGTTAGACGGCGCAATGCTCAAACTGAGCATAATGGAGGACGCCATGGCGGCGACCGTTGCACCCGTCTCCCGCACGACGATCCCGGGGCTGCCCCTTCCGGATCTCTACGCCCGCGTCAGCCGGCACGTCCCCGCGATCGAGTGGCCGGCGCTCGCCCCAGACATCGAGGCGATCCTGCGCCTGAAGCGCGAGCGCAACGCCGTCATCCTGGCGCACAACTATCAGGCGCCGGAGATCTTCCACACGGTGGCCGACATCGTCGGCGACAGCCTCGCGCTGGCCCGCGAGGCCGTGAACGTCGACGCCGACGTGATCGTGCTGGCGGGCGTCCACTTCATGGCCGAGACCGCCAAGCTCCTGAACCCGAGCAAGACGGTGCTGATCCCCGACATGGGCGCCGGCTGCTCCCTGGCCGATTCGATCACCGCCGCGGACGTGCGCGGTCTGCGCGCCAAGTACCCGGGCGTGCCGATCGTGACCTACGTGAACACCTCGGCGGCCGTTAAGGCCGAGTCCGACCTGTGCTGCACCTCCGGCAACGCCGTCGCGGTGGTGAAGTCGCTGAACGCCCCCCGCGTTCTGATGATCCCCGACGAGTTCCTCGCGCAGAACGTCCAGGCCGAGATCCCGGAGGTCGAGATCCTCACCTGGGCGGGCCACTGCGAGGTGCACGAGCGCTTCACCCCGGCCGACATCCGCGACGTCCGCGACAGCTATCCCGGCGTCACGGTGATCGCGCACCCGGAATGCCCGCCGGAGGTGGTGGCCGAGTCGGACTTCTCCGGCTCCACCGCGATGATGATGGACTTCGTCGTCGAGAAGCGGCCGAAGCAGGTGGTGCTCGTCACCGAGTGCTCGATGGCCGACAACATCGCGGCGCAGAACCCGGACATCGAATTCATCAAGCCCTGCAACATGTGCCCGCACATGAAGCGGATGAGCCTGCGCAACATCCGGCGGTCGCTCGAGACGATGACCCACGAGGTCACGGTCGATCCGGCGCTGGCCGACCGCGCCCGGGCCGCGGTGGAGCGCATGCTCCAGGTGCGCACGCGATGAACGCCGTCTCTCCCAACAACGCCGACCGCGTGGTCGTGGTCGGCGGCGGGGTCGCGGGCCTCAGCGTCGCGCTGCGCCTCGCGCCCCGCCCGGTCACGCTGGTCACCGCGTCGGCGCTCGGCCTCGGCACCGCCACCGGGTGGGCCCAGGGCGGCATCGCCGCCGCGGTCGGCGCCGACGACGCGGCGGCGCTCCACGCCGCCGACACGGAGGCCGCCGGCGCCGGGCTGACCGAGCCCGACGTGGCGCTGCGGGTCGCCGGGGAGGGGCCCGCGCTGATCGACTGGCTGGTGCGGATCGGCGTCCCGTTCGACCGCACCGACGACGCCGCGCTGGCCCTCGGGCTCGAGGCGGCGCACGGCCGCCGCCGCATCGTCCGCTCCGGCGGCGACGCCACCGGCGCCCGCGTCCTCGAAGGGCTGGTGCGGGCCGTGCTGGAGGCGCCCTCCGTCGAGATCGTCACCGCGCGAGCGTGCGATCTCCTGCGGGACACGAATGGGGCGGTGGCGGGCATTGTCGCCGAGCGAGACGGCGCGCTGTTCCGCATCCCGGCCCGCGCCGTGGTGCTCGCCACCGGCGGCGTCGGCGCGCTCTATGCCGCGACGACGAACCCGCCGGGCGCCGTCGGCCGCGGGCTGGCGCTCGCCGCCCGGGCCGGCGCGGTGATGCGCGACATGGAGTTCGTCCAGTTCCACCCGACCGCCATCGCGGCCGGCGCCGACCCGATGCCGCTCGCCACCGAGGCCCTGCGCGGTGAGGGTGCCCGCCTCATCGACGAGACCGGCGCGGCCGTGATGGCCGGCATCGCGGGCGGCGACCTCGCCCCCCGCGACGTGGTCGCCCGCGGCATCTTCCAGGCGCTGCAGCGGGGCCGCACGGTGTATCTCGACGCCCGGGGCGCGCTCGGCGCCGCGATGCCGACGCGCTTCCCGACGGTGGCGGGGCTCTGCGCCGCCGCCGGCATCGACCCGGCCGTGCAGCCGATTCCCGTCCGTCCGGCCGCGCACTACCACATGGGCGGCGTGAAGGTGGACGCCCAGGGCGCCACCTCGGTGCCGGGCCTCTACGCCTGCGGCGAGGTCTCCTCCACCGGCCTCCACGGCGCCAACCGGCTCGCCAGCAACTCCCTGCTGGAGGGCTTGGCCTACGCGCGCTTCATCGCCGACGGTCTCGACGCGCCGCCGCCCGCCGCCATCGTGCCGGAGGCCGTGTCCGCGCGCGCCGCCGGCGATCTGCCGGCGATCCGCGCGCTGATGGAGAGCAGGGTCGGCGTCGTGCGCGACGCCGGGGGGCTCGCCGAGGCCGTCGCCGTCCTGGAGCCCGGGGCGGAGACCTGCGACGCCGCCCTCGTCGCACTGCTCATCGCCCGCGGCGCGCTCGCCCGCCGGGAGAGCCGCGGCGCCCACTGGCGCAGCGACTTCCCCCACCTCGCTCCGGCCGCGCACACCGAAGCGACGCTGTTTGACGCGATCGCCGCGCCCCGCGCGGCTCCGTCCACCGAGGAGGTGCTGACGCCATGATTCAGTCGGTTCTCTCCGAAGAGATCCTTCCCCTGCCGCGGCTCCTCGTGGAGCCCGTGGTGCGCGCCGCCCTGCTGGAGGATCTCGGCCGGGCCGGCGACATCACCACCGACGCCATCGTCCCGCCGGGCGAGCGGATGCGCGGCGTGATCGCCTCGCGGCAGGACGGCGTCATCTCGGGCACCGACGCCGCCGCCATCGCCTTCGCGCTGGTGGACCCGGCCGTCACCGTCACGGTCGAGCGCGGCGACGGCGCCCGCGTGGCGCCGGGCGACGTGGTGCTGCGTCTCGAAGGCCCGGCGCGGGCGATCCTCACGGCCGAGCGCGTGGCGCTGAACCTGCTCTGCCGGATGTCGGGCGTGGCCACCGCGACCCACGGCCTCGTCGAGGCCGCGCGCCCGCACGGCAAGGCCTCGATCGTCTGCACCCGCAAGACCACGCCGGGCCTGCGCGCCCTGGAGAAGCACGCGGTCCGCGCCGGCGGCGGCTCGAACCACCGCTTCGGCCTCGACGACGCGGTGCTGATCAAGGACAACCACGTGGCGGTGGCCGGCGGCATCGTCCCGGCGATCGAGCGCGCCCGGTCCCGGGCCGGCCACCTGGTGAAGATCGAGTGCGAGGTCGACAGCCTGGAGCAGCTGGAGGAGGCCCTCTCGGTCGGGGTCGACGCGGTGCTCCTCGACAATATGGGGCCGGACCGGCTCACCCGCGCGGTGGCGATGATCGACGGTCGCGCCCTCGCCGAGGCGTCGGGCCGGATCACCCGCGAGACGGTGGGCGCCGTCGCAGCCTCGGGCGTCGACCTGATCTCCTGCGGCTGGATCACCCATTCGGCAGCGATCATCGACCTGGGGCTCGACGCCGCCTGATCGGCGGGCCCCGCTCGCCACCGGCGCGGCGGGGCCGCCGCGGGCCTTCGACTGTCATCACGTTCGGGTGACGAGTGTTCGTCGCGGTCGCTCGCGAGATCTGCCGAGTCTATCGCCGAACGCGCGACTCGCTAAGATTTCGCCCAACAGCGACGCCATCGACCGGACCCGACCGTGAGCCAAGCTCTGCCTTCCGCGGCTGCCCAGGCGGTCGATCTTCCGGCGGCGCCGGTGGCGCGCAAGCCCGGCGCGGTCCGCCACGGGCCGGGCGCCGCGCTCATGCTGGGCGCGCTGGGCGTCGTGTACGGCGACATCGGCACGAGCCCGCTCTACGCGTTCAAGGAGGCGGTGAAGGCGGCGACCGTGGGCGGCTCCTCGGTGCCGGCAGCCGCCACGGGCGCGGTGTCGCTGATCCTGTGGGCGCTGATCCTGATCGTGTCGCTGAAATACGCGGTGCTGATCCTGCGGGCCGACAACCGCGGCGAGGGCGGCATCGTCGCCATGCTGGCGCTGCTCGGCGCCCGTCAGGCCCGGCCGGGTACGTGGAAGGCGCTGCTCCTGGTGGTCGGGCTGGTGGGCGCGGCCCTGCTCTACGGCGACGGCGCGATCACGCCGGCGATCTCGGTCCTGTCGGCGATCGAGGGGCTGAAGGTCGACGCGCCGTCACTCGGCCCGTACGTCGTGCCGATCACCCTGGTGATCCTGGTCGGGCTGTTCCTCGTCCAGCACAAGGGCGTGGCCGCCATCGGCCGGGTCTTCGGACCCGTCATGCTCGTCTGGTTCG
>NZ_JBQEPK010000021.1:0-45403 GCF_052045615.1 Methylobacterium sp. 22177
GCCAGGACGGCCCCGCCGACCATGCCGAACACGACGATCAGGCAGTCGAACCCGACCTCCTGCGAGGAGCGCCCGAGCCGGTCCACGAGGAGGAACGGCGCCACGGCCAGGAAGGCGTAGAGGCTGGTGCCGCCGCAGGCCCCCGCCACCAGGTAGGCGCGGAACACCGGGACGCGCACCAGCCGCAGGTAGCCGGACAGAACGGCGACGAAGCCCGGCAGCGCGACCTTGTGGCGGTTGGTCTCGGGCAGGGTGAAGACCACGAGCGCGCCGAGCACGGCGACGAGGCCGGCCAGCACCACGAACACCGCGCGCCAGCCGAAAGCCTCGTTCACCACGCCGCCGATCGCCGGGGCCAGCGCGGGCGTGAGCGTCATCGCGGTGGTGAGGATCGCGAGCTTCCGGGCCGCGTCCTCGCGGGTCGAGACGTCGCGGACCATCGCCCGGCCGATCACCAGCGAGCCGCAGGCGCCGAGCGACTGCAGGACACGGGCGACGAGCAGGACGCCGATATTCGGCGCGGGGATCGCGAGCAGCAGCCCGGCGAGGTAGAGGCCGAGTCCCCCGATCAGGATCGGGCGCCGCCCGTACCGGTCCGAGAGCGGCCCGTAGAGGAGCTGACCGCCCGCGAGCCCGATCAGGTAGACGGTGATCGTCAGCTGGGCGCCGGCGGCGTTGGTGCCGAGGTCGACGGCCGCCGCCGCCAGCGCCGGCACGAAGATGTGCAGCGCCACCGTTCCGGTCATGGTCACGGCGACCAGGAGCGGCAGGGGTGCCCGGCGCTCCGCCACATCGGGACTTCGATCAGCCAAGGGGTCCTACGCGGTTCTCGATCCGGCAGGATGCCGGGGCGCGGCCGCCTTAGAGCAAGGGCCGCGCCCGGAGCCATGCCGGCGGAACGCGCCAGACACGCGAGGGGCGGGACCGTCCCCGGCCCCGGACCCGGACCCGGAGGTGCCGCCTACTCCTTCGGCAGCGGCTGCGGGGTCGGCAGCGGCGCGTTCAGATCCTTGGTCGGGCCGCCGACCTCGAGATCCTTCGCCCGGTCGACGGCCTCGGGATTGGCCTGCGCGGGCGGCTCCTTGGCGGCCGGCGCCGTCGGCGCGGTCGGCTCGGCGGGGATCAGGCTCGAGGGCTGGCCCTGCTGGTCGCTGTCGTGGGCGCTGGCCGGCGGGGCCGGCGCGTTGCGGTCGCTCGACTCGCCGGTCGTGCGCGGGCTGCCGGGCGACTTCGCCTCGACCGGCTTGGCGGTGCCGGTATCGGCGGGCTTGGCCGGGCTGTCCTTGCCCTCGGACGCCTTGCCGGCGGCAGGCTTGTCGGCAGACGGCTTGTCGGCTGCGGGCTTGTCTTCGGGCTTGGCCGCGGCGGGCGCGGCCGCCGGCGCGGCGTCGCTCTTCTCGACGGCCGGCAGCGGCTTCGGCGATTCGGCGAGCGTCCGCAGGTAGGCGATGACGTTGGCCCGCTCCTGCGGCGCGGCGATGCCGGCGTAGGCCATCTTGGTGCCCTTCACGTAGGCCTTCGGGCTCGTGAGGAACTCGTCGAGGTCGGCGTAGGTCCAGGTGCCGCCCTTCTCCTTCATGGCCGCCGAGTAGTCGAAGCCCGCATGCGCGCCCTTCGGCCGCTCGACGATGCCGTACAGGTCGGGACCGACCTTGTTGGGGCCGCCCTTCTCGAAGCTGTGGCAGGCGTGGCAGGCCTTGGTGCCGGCCTCGCCCTTCTCGACGTTGGCGCTGGCGAGGCGGACGGCGATCGGCTCGACCTTGGCCTCGGGCGCCGCGGAGGCGGCCTCGGGCTGCGGCTCGGGCAGGTCGTAGCCGGCTTTGCCCGCCGGCTTCGGGTGATAGATCAATTCGGCGACGAAACCCGATCCGGCCGCGAACAGAAGGGCGCCGAGGACTGCACCCAGGACCTTGTTCACCTCGAACGAGTTCATGCTCTTCTCGCAACTCGGCCGTGCCGATCGCGCGCCTGACACGGGCGAGCGGGCTCGGACACCGGACATTGGAAGATTTCGAGGTTGCCTTAGCGGTTCCGGGCGGTTCCTGACAATGCCGCAGGGGCGTTCCGCGTCGCTCCAGCGCAGGATTGTTCCACCGAATTGCCCAGCTTGTCACCAGGTGGCACCTTTTCTCCACCGCGGTCCGGCCGCATCCCGGCCCTCTGCCCGGCCCTCGACCGGCCCGTTTCCGGGGACGACAACCGGGGGCCGGCCTGTTAAGCAGCCGGCCGCCTCCCGCCGCGGCCGCTCGACCCGCGCATCCGGATCCGAATCTCGATGTCCGATCCCCTGGTCCTGATCCCGGCGCGCCTCGCCGCGACCCGCCTGCCGAACAAGCCGCTGGCCGACATCGCCGGCGAGGCCATGATCGTCCATGTCTGGCGCCGGGCCGTGGAGGCCGGCATCGGCCCCGTGGTGGTCGCCACAGACACGGCGGAGATCGCCCGCACGGTCGAGGCCGCGGGCGGCCTCGCGGTGATGACCCGGGCCGACCATCCGTCGGGATCCGACCGGCTCGCCGAGGCGCTGGAGATCGTCGATCCGGAGGGGCGCCACGACGTGGTCGTCAACGTGCAGGGCGACCTGCCGACCATCGACCCGGCGATCATCGGCGCCGCTATCGTGCCGCTCGCCGACCGCACCGTCGACATCGTCACCCTGTGCGCGCCGATCACCGATCCGCACGAGGCCGACAACCCCAACGTGGTCAAGCTCGTCGGCCACGCGGTCGGTCCCGGGCGACTGCGCGCCCTCTACTTCACCCGCGCCCGCGCGCCCTGGGGCGACGGGCCCCTCTGGCACCATATCGGCCTGTACGCCTACCGGCGCACGGCGCTGAGCCGATTCGTGGCCCTGCCGCCCGGCGAGCTGGAGGTGCGGGAGAAGCTGGAGCAGCTGCGGGCCCTCGAGGCCGGCATGCGCATCGATGCCGCCATCGTCGACGACCTGCCGCTCGGCGTCGACACCCCCGCCGACCTGGAACGGGCCCGCGCCCTGCTGCAGGGCCGGCGCCTGAACTGACACGCCGAACGAATCCGCGCCGCCATGACCGACCGCACCATCGCCTACCAGGGTGAGCCCGGGGCCAACTCGCACATCATCTGCGCGGAGGCCTACCCGGACTGGACACCCCTCCCCTGCCCGACCTTCGAGGACGCCTTCGCGGCGGTGACCGAGGGGCGCGCCCAGCGGGCGATGATCCCGATCGAGAACTCGATCGCGGGCCGGGTCGCCGACATCCACCACCTGATCCCGATCTCGCCGCTGCACATCGTGGCCGAGCACTTCCTGCCGATCCACTTCCAGCTGATGGTCCTGCCGGGCACGAAGCGCGAGTCGCTGAGGAGCGTCCACAGCCACGTCCACGCGCTGGGCCAGTGCCGCCGGATCATCCGGCGGATGGGCCTGAAGGCCGTGGTCGCCGGCGACACCGCCGGGGCGGCCCGCGAGATCGCCGAGATCGGCGACCCGAGCCGGGCGGCCCTGGCGCCTGCGCTCGCCGCCGAGGTCTACGGCCTCGACATCCTGGAGCGCGACGTCGAGGACGAGGCGCACAACACCACCCGGTTCGTGGTCTTCTCCCCCGAGCCCGTGCCGGTCGCCCAGGGCACCGAGCCCTGCGTGACGAGCTTCGTGTTCCGCGTCCGCAACATCCCGGCCGCCCTCTACAAGGCGCTCGGCGGCTTCGCGACCAACGGCGTCAACATGTCGAAGCTCGAGAGCTACATGGTCGACGGCGAGTTCACCGCCACGCAGTTCTACGCCGAGGTCGACGGCCACCCGGAGGATCCGGGCCTCAGCCGCGCGCTCGACGAGCTCGGCTTCTTCTCGCGCGAGCTGCGGGTGATCGGCACCTACCCGGCCCACCCGTTCCGCGAGGCGGCGCGGCCGGCGGCGGAGTGAGCCCTCACTCCCGCCGGAGCACCCGGTCGGCCGCCAGATCCGACCAGAAGCCCGGCCGGAAGTCGCGCTTGAGCGCCTCGGGATCGTAGACGGTCTCGACCCAGGTCAGGAAGTCGAGGCCCTTCGCCTCGCCCTCGGCGCGGTACCGGGCGAAGAACGCGTCGAGGATGCCGGTCTTGGCGAAGCGGAGATGGCCGTAGCGGGCGGAGAGCTGCCGCGCGGCCTCGGCCACCGGGCGGCCCTCGTGCAGGATCAGGTACAGGGCCGAGGCGAGGCCGGCCCGGTCGGCGCCGGACTTGCAGTGCATCACGGCCGGGTACTCGATGCCGGCGAAGAACGCCTTCGCGCCGAGGATGGTGGCCCGGTCGGGCGCCTCCCGCGAGCGGAGCACGAACTCGACGAGCTTGAGCCCGTGGCGCTCGCAGGCCTCGCGCTGGAGCGGCCAGGACCCGTGCTCGCGCCCGCCGCGCAGGGAGATGATCGTCCGCACCCCCTCGGCCCGGAAGCGGGCGAGCTGGTGGGGACCGGGCTGGGCCGAGCGCCAGAGGGCGCCGGACCCGACCCGGTGCCGATTGAGGTAGGCGAGGCGGAAGACCCCGTGGTCCATCAGCAGCATGTTGGCCCAGGCCATCAGCCGGTCGCCGGGGCCGGCGATCGGCCGCTCGAAGCGGGCGATCCGGGCCATGCGCCGCGCGTAGCGCGTCTCGGGCTTGAGGAAGCGGTTGAACAAGGCCGTGCTGCCGAGGGAACGAGCCCGGGCTCTACCAGCCACCCGCCCACCCCGCAATTCGCCGGCCGGCAGGTGACCGGCGGGCGGGCAACGCCCCGGAGCCGGCGCGATCCGGCGCCATTCTTGCCTTCACTCCGCCCGGATCGGCACCGAACCTGCGCGGGCCGCGCGAGTTATCCGCCGGTCGGACGATCGGAGGCCCGAAGCCCATGAGCACGCGCACCACGAGCATCCGCCGGGCCCGCGAGGCCGATCTCGGCGGCTTGTCCAAGGTGTTCGATGCGTCCTGGCGCGAGGCTTATCGCGGCATCATCCCCGGCGTCGCCCTGGAGCGGCTGATCGCCACCCGGGACCGGGCGTGGTGGCGGGGCGCCCTGCGCCGCGGGCGGCCGATCGCGGTGGTCGAGACGGGCGAACTCGTCGTCGGCTACGCGGCCTACGGGCGGACGCGCAGCCGGTCGCTCGGGCCCGAGGCCGAGATCGACGAGCTCTACCTGCTTCCGGAGTACCAGGGCGTCGGCCTGGGCCGGCGCCTGTTCCGGGCGGTGCGCAACGACCTCGCGGATCACGGCCTCACGCGGCTCGGCGTGTGGAGCCTGGAGGACAACGCCCGCGCCAGCGCCTTCTACGAGGGGCTCGGCGGCGTCGCCGGTCCGCGGGTGCTGGACCGGGTGGCGGGCCTCCCGCTCCCCAAGGTCGGCTATCTCTTCGGCTAACGTTTTCCAGCGCTCGTTGCCGGGCCGCACCATCGACTGATTTGCTTTGCCAAGCCGCGCCTCTAAGAGAGCCGGGAAGCGGACGAGACCGCATTCCGGAAGCGACACGCCATGAAGATCGACGCCATCCCGCTCGGCAAGAAGCCGCCGCACGACGTCAACGTGATCGTCGAGGTGCCGCTCGGCGGCGAGCCGATCAAGTACGAGATGGACAAGGAATCCGGCGCGCTGGTCGTCGACCGGTTCCTGTACACCCCGATGTTCTACCCCGGGAATTACGGCTTCATCCCCCACACCCTGTCGGGCGACGGCGATCCCTGCGACGTGCTGGTGGCCAACACCCGCGCCGTGCTGCCGGGCGCGATCATCAGCGCGCGTCCCGTGGGCGTCATGGTGATGCAGGACGAGGGCGGCGAGGACGAGAAGATCATCGCGGTGCCCTCGCGCCACCTGACCAAGCGCTACGACCGCGTCGAGAACTACACCGACCTGCCCGAGATCACGATCCAGCAGATCCAGCACTTCTTCGAGCACTACAAGGACCTGGAGCCCGGCAAGTGGGTCAAGTTCGTCCGCTGGGGCGACAAGGAAGAGGCCCACCGGCTGATCGAGGAGGCGATCGAGCGCGGCAAGGCCAAGAAGTAAGGGCGGCCCGGCCGCTCCCGCCCGGGGAGCGGCCCGTACCCGTCAGCCGTCGATGCGGCGCAGGCCCGCCCGGTAGCGCCGGGCATTCTCCACGTAGCGCTGGGCGGCCTGCCGCAGGCCCTCGATCGCGGCCTCGTCGAGGGTGCGCACGGCCTTCGCCGGCGCCCCGACGATCAGGCTGTGATCCGGGAATTCCTTGCCCTCGGTGACCAGCGCGTTGGCGCCGACGAGGCAGCCGCGGCCGATCCGGGCCCCGTTCAAAACCGTCGCCCCCATGCCGACGAGGCTGCCGTCCCCGATGGTGCAGCCGTGCACGATCGCGCCGTGCCCGATCGTGACGTCGGTCCCGATGTCGAGGGGAAAGCCGGGATCGACGTGCATGATCACGCCTTCCTGGACGTTGGTGCGGTCGCCGATGCGGATCGGCTCGTTGTCGCCGCGCAGGGCCGCGCCGAACCAGATCCCGACATCGAGGCCGAGATGCACGCGGCCGACCACCTGCGCGTCGGGCGCGATCCAGACCCGGTCAGGGTCGGCGAGGTCGGGGACGTGATCGTCGAGGGCGTAGAGCGGCATGGCGGCCTTTCGGAGGGAGTGGTCGTCCCGACCGCGCGGCGCGGCCGGGATCGCGACGGATGACGCGCAGCGCCTGTCGCGGGAATGGTACGGCGCGCCCAGGCTGCCAATGCTAGGCTGGCTCCGCAAGCGGTCGCGACCCGGATGGGAAACAGAGATGGCACGGTTCCCGGCCCTGATCGGTCTGACGGCGCTCCTGCTGACACAGGGGGCCAGGGCCGCGGATCTGCGGGAGGCCGGACCGCTCGGGCGGTTCCGGGCGACCTGCGAGGATCTCGGGACCTTCTGCTTCGCCGATGCCTGTGGCGGCGACCAGATCGCGGCGGCCCAGGGCTGCCGGGCGCGCTGCCCGAGCGCGTCGATCGTCGAGGTCGTCCCGGCCGCCTGCCCGCTGTCCGAGGGCCGGCCCCTGACGGTCCTCCGGCGCCGCGGCTGAGATCCCGCCGCGGCTGAGATCCCGCCGCGACCGCTCCCCGGGCGAAATTCCGCGTCGGCGGCAACGAAACGCGGAACGCGGCATTGATCGTTCGCGAACAGGTGAACAAGGGGACGCGGACAGATGCTCGCGAACGCGCGCGATGCCCGCAGGCGCACGGGGCTGACGAGCGATCTGCGTCCGCCCGAAGCGGGCCCGAACGCCGACCCCGTCCTGTACGGCGTGGCCGCAGGTCTGGCCGCCCTGTTCCCGCCGGTCATGCTGCGATCGGAGACGGCGCCGGAACCGCGTCGCCCCTCCGGAAGTCACCCCTCCGGAACCAACCAGTCGCGGGACACGACCGGCTCCCGGTGACCGGCGGCCCGCGCGGAGCGGTATCCGCCTCAGGCGGCGAGCCGGACGAGCAGGAGAAGCGTCGCCGCGACGGGGACCGCCGTGGCGAGCCAGAGGGCGCCGGGGTGGAACCCCTCGGGCCCCGAGAAGCGCGAGGTCCGCGTCACCGCGGGACGCAGGGCGTCCCCGCGTCCGATCCCGATCCCGACTGGCATCCGTGGCCTCCTCGATCCGCGAGGAGTGAGCCTCGACGCCTCTCAAGGGCGTCTGAATCGGCGGCCGCCTTCGTCCGGCGTGGTGAACCGGACCTTAAAGGGCCCGGTCGAACTTCAGCTCGCCGTTCGGGCTCTTGAGCACCAGCTGCGAGCCGACCATGTCCCACACCGCCGAGGTGCGCAGGGCGATGAAGAAGGCCTGCTCGGTGGCCGCGAGGCCCTTGTCGCAGCTCTTCTTGGTCAGCGCGAGCGGGCCGACGGCGATGTGCTGCTCCTTGAGCGGGAACGCGGTGGCCGCGAAGGTGTTGCAGCCGCCGTAGCCGCGGGCGCGGTACTGCTTGTCGATGATGAAGCTCGGCCGGTCGCCGCCCGTGAACGGCTTGCCGTTCAGGCTCACGGCGGTCCAGGTCGAATCCAGCGGGAACATCTTCTCGCTGGCCTTGGTCCCCGGCACGTACTGGGGCTTCTTCTCCTCCTCGCCGCCCGGCCGGCGGTTGCCCCGGCCGAAGCCCGTGGGCGAGCCGCCCATCTGCGCCTGTGCCTGCGTCGCCGCGGACAGGTCCATGGCCAGCACGGCACAGGCCAAGCTCGCGATCAGCACCCCTCTCATCGTCCAGTCCCCATGTCGCGCGCGCCGCGCGCAGGTCACCCCGGTCCGGAAGCGCCGCGCCGGCCGCGCGGTCCGGCCCCTCGCGAGGCCGCTCCGAATCCTTGCGCCCTGGCGGATGCGACAGGATTTCAGCACAATTATGGTCGCGCTCGGCCGAAGACCGCCCGGAAACGATCCGGGACCGCAATCGTTGTTGATGATCGCGAAGCAGGAGGATGACCTTGGCAGGATCGGACGAGGGGGCGCAGAGCGGGAGCCGGGCGCTCGCCATGACCCCGGCGCAGTCGCGGGCGGCCCGCGGGCTGCTCGGCTGGTCGGAGGCCGATCTCGCCGGCAAGGTCGGCCTGGACGAGCGATTCGTGCGGGACTTCGAGGGCGGCTACAGCGATGCGCCCAGCGGGCAGGTCGAGGCCCTGCGCAGCGCTCTCGGCGCGGCCGGGGCGGTGTTCAGCGACGCGCCGACGCCCGGCGTCCACCTCGCTGCCGGCCGGGGCGTCGACGAGGGCACCCGCGCCGACGATCTGACGACCGAGAACGACCGCTAACACCCGCCGGCCTTCCCGAACGCGCCGCTCATGGCGCGTTCATGCGCCGCACCCGAGAACCGGGGACGCCCGAACCCGCGCACCGTCCCTGGAGCGTCCCGTGATCGATCCCGTCTGCAGCCCGTCGCGGTGCGACCAGCGCTCTCCCTCGGCCCCCGACCGGATCGGAGGCCGCTGATGCGCGCCGACGCCTTCCTGGCCGCCGCCGACGCGCTGCCCGTGGCGAGCCTCGACGCCCTCCTGGGGAGCCGGGGGCTCGTGGTCGTCGCGCCCCATCCCGACGACGAGAGCCTCGGATGCGGCGGGCTGATCGCCGCCGCCCGGGCGTCGGGACGGCCCGTGCACCTCGTCGTGGTCAGCGACGGCTGCGGCTCGCACACGCATTCCCGCCTCTACCCGCCGGAGAAGCTGCGCGCCCTGCGCGAGGCGGAAACCCGGCGGGCCGTGGCCGTCCTCGGCCTCGGGCCCGATGCCGTCACCTTCCTGCGCCTGCCGGACGCGCACGTCCCGAGCGACGGGCCGGAGGCCGAGGCGGCCGCGTCCGCGGTGGCCAGCGCGGCCGCGGCGATCGGGGCCGGCGCGGTCTTCGTCACGTGGCGTCACGATCCCCACTGCGATCACAAGGCGGCCGCCGCGATCGTCGCCCTCGCCCGGCCGCGGATGCCGGGCGTGCGGGTCTACGAGTACCCCGTCTGGGGCTGGACCCTGCCGCCCGAGACCGAGGTCGGGCCGAGCCCGGCCGGCCTGCGCCTCGACGTCTCCGCCTATCGCGAGACCAAGGCCCGCGCCGTCGCGGCCCACGAATCGCAGACCACGAACCTGATCGCGGACGATCCCGAGGGCTTCCGTCTCGAGCCCGCCATGATCGACCGGCTCTGCGGCCCCTACGAACGCTTCGTCGCCGTGCCCGCATGACCCGGCGGACCCAGACCCTCCCGGAGGATTACTTCCTCGGCATCTACGCCAGCGACCCGGATCCCTGGCGCTTCACCACGTCGTCCTACGAGCGCGACAAGTACGCGGCGACGCTGGCGGCGCTGCCGAGGGCGCGCTACCGGGCCGGGTTCGAGCCGGCCTGCTCCATCGGCGTCTTCACGCACGCCCTGGCTGAGCGCTGCGATCGACTCCTGTCCACCGATCTGGTCCCGGCCGCCGTGGAGGCCGCACGGGCGCGCTGCGCGGATCGCCCCCATGTCGAGGTCCGGCAAGGCGCGATGCCTGCGGACTGGCCCGCGGAACGGTTCGACCTGATCGTTCTTTCCGAGTTCCTGTACTTCCTGGCGCCGTCGGATTTCGCCGCGCTCGTCCGCCGGGCCGGCGAGACGATCGAGCCGGACGGCGACATCGTGCTGGTGCACTGGCTGGGCGAGACCGACTACCCGCTGTCGGGCGACGGTGCCGCCGAGGCGTTCATCCGGCTGGCCGCGCCCTTCGCCCAAGTCCGGGCTCAGGCGCGGACCGCCGATTACCGGATCGACGTCCTGAGCGCCGGAGCAGCCCCGTGAGCGTCGCGGTCATCACCCTCAACAAGGGCCGGCGCGCGCACCTGACCCGCCTGCTCGAAGGCCTGGGCCGCGGCGATCCGCCCGATCGCTGCGTCGTCGTCGAGATCGGCGGCGACGCGGCGCCCTATCCGGACCTGCCCTTCCCGGTGGAGCGCGTGCCGTTCCCGCATGCCGGCCTGCCGCTCGCCGCGGCGCGCAATGCCGGGCGCCGGGCGGCCGGTGCCGACACGCTGATCTTCCTCGACGTGGACTGCATCCCCTCGGCGGGGCTCGTCGCCGGCCTGTCGCGGGCGGTGGCCGAGCGGGACGGCCTGATCTGCTGCGAGATCGGCTATCTGCCGGCCGGCGCGGTCATGGACGGGTGGCGCGCGGCGGATCTGGAGCGGCTCGGCCGGCCGCACCCCGTGCGGGTCTTCCCGCCGGCCGGTGCGGTGGCCCCGGCGCCGCAGCCCGGCCTGTTCTGGTCCCTCGCCTTCGCGGTGCGGGCCGCGACCTACGACCGGCTCGGCGGCTTCGACGAGACCTTCTCGGGCTACGGCGCGGAGGATACCGACCTCGCCTTCCGGGCCGAGCGGGCCGGCGTGCCGATCCTGTTCCTCGGCGGGCCCCGGGCCTACCACCAGCACCATCCGGGCTACGACCCGCCGCTGCAGCATTTCCGCGACATCGTCGCCAACGCGGCCCGCTTTCGCGACCGTCACGGGCTCTGGCCGATGGATGGGTGGCTCGACGGCTTCGCCCGGCTCGGGCTGATCGCGGCGGATCGGTCGACCGGGATCGTGGTTCACCGGGATCCGACGCCGGACGAGATGGCTGCGGCGCGGCTGCCGGACGATCGGCCGTTCTAGGGCCGTCGCGGCCGCCGCGCCGCAGAGTTGGTCCCTTCGCCCGAAGGGACAGGTGAGGGACGCGCCCGCTCCGGGGCCTTCTCCACCCTCAACCGAACGTGTCGGGCGGATCGCGGACGTGACCGCGGTCCGCCTCCCAGAGAGCCCCGGCCTCGGGCGCGTCGAAGCTCGGCGCGCCCGCGGGCGGCCTCAGCCCTTCATGGCGTTCGCCTTCTCGATCAGCGCCTCGGCCATGCGGATCGAGGCGATGTCGATGAGGCGACCGTCCAGGGACACGGCGCCGCGGCCGGCCTTGGCGGCCTCTTCCATGGCCTCGAGGATGCGGCGGGCCTTGGTGACCTCGGACTCCGAGGGAGTGAACACCTCGTTGGCGAGCTCGATCTGGCTCGGGTGGATCGCCCACTTGCCCTCGAAGCCGAGGGCGGCGCAGCGGCGGGCGGCCGAGCGGTAGCCGTCCGGATCCGAGAAGTCGCCGAACGGTCCGTCGATCGGGCGCAGGCCGTAGGCGCGACAGGCCACCAGCATGCGGTTCTGGGCGAACAGCCACGGGTCCTGCCAGTGGGTCTGGCGGCTGCCGGACTCGTCCTTGTCGGTGAGCACCGAGAAGTCGGGGTTCACGCCGCCGATCACGGTTGAGCGGGCGCGGGTCGAGGCGGCGTAGTCGGCGACGCCGAAGGACATCGCCTCCAGGCGCTTGGAGGACTGGGCAATCGCCTCGACGTTGGCCATGCCGAGCGCCGTCTCGATCAGCACCTCGAAGCCGATCTGCTTCTCGCGCTTCTTGGCCTGCTCGATCTGCGTGACCAGCACGTCGATGGCGTAGACGTCGGCCGGCACGCCGACCTTGGGGATCAGCACCATGTCGAGCCGTGGGCAGGCTTCGACGATGTCGACCACGTCGCGGTACATGTAGTGGGTGTCGAGACCGTTGATGCGGATCATCATGGTCTTGTTGCCCCAATCCAGGTCGTTCAGCGCCTGGATGATGTTGGTGCGGGCCTTCTCCTTGTCGTCGGGGGCGACCGCGTCCTCGAGGTCGAGGAAGATCACGTCCGCCGCCGAGGAAGCCGACTTCTCCATGAAGGTCGGGTTCGAGCCGGGCACAGCGAGTTCGGAGCGGTGCAGGCGCGGCTTGGCCTGCTGGATCAGGGTGAAGCTCATCTTGGGTTCTCTCTCTTGGTGACGGTTCTGGTGCCGTTGCGGGATGCGATCCCGTTCACCGGCGGCAAATGGCGCGCGCCGGACGCTCTGACAGAGCGCGGACGCGCGAATGGACCGGTTTCACCGGCGTCCGGCCGCAGCGCGGGTTCCCCCTCCCGAGCGGGAAAGGGCGCACGTTCTGCCCTCGCCTACCCGGTCGCCCCGAAGCCGACCGCGATGCAGTTGATGGACAGGAGCAGGGCCGACTTCACCGCCTCGCGCCGATCCTCGTCGGTCTCCGCGCGGTAGCGGGCGAGCAGCTCGACCTGCTCGCGGCTCACTTGGTTGATGGTCGGGAGCCGGCCCTTCAGGCGGTCCCGGAACAGCGGGAAGCGCTCGGCCAGCTCCGTGCCGCCGCTCACCCGCAGCACCATCTCGCGGGTGAGCGCGTACTCGGCCTCGATCATCGAGAAGATCCGGTCCCGGGTTCCCGGGTCCGGGACGAGGCCCGCGTAGGCGCGGGCGATGTCGAGATCGACCATCATCAGCGTCTTCTCGACCTCGTCGAGGACGAGGCGGAGGATGCGGGATTCGGTGAACAGCCGCTTGAGCGCCGCCTCGCCGTCCCGACCGCGCACGTCGATGAAGCTCGCGAGCCCCGATCCGACCCCGTACCAGCCGGTGATCACGTGCCGGTTCTGCGACCACGCGAACACCCAGGGGATCGCCCGGAGGTCCGAGAGCGCGCGCGCGCCGAAGCGGCGGGCCGGGCGGGAGCCGATGTTGAGGAGCGCGATCTCGTCCAGGGGGCTCGCCGCCTGGAAGTAGTCGACGAGGCCGTCGGTCTGGAGCAGCTGGACGTAGGCCGCCCGCGAGGCGCCGGCCAATGCCTCCAGGGCGTCGTCGTGGCCCGGCCCCGCCCGCTCGCCGTCGCCCGCCAGCGCGTGCTCGAACACCGAGGCCGCCAGCAACTCCATCTGGTAGGCGGCGGTGCCGCGGTTGGCGTACTTGAACGAGACGACCTCGCCCTGCTCGGTGGTGCGGAACCGGCCGCGGATGGAGCCCGGCGGCTGGGCCATGATGCCCCGGTGAGTCGGCACGCCCCCGCGGCTCACCGAGCCGCCGCGCCCGTGGAAGAAGGCGATCCCGACGCCGAGCTCCTCGCCGAGGCGGGTCAGCTTGCTCTGCGCCTTGTAGAGCTCCCAGTTGGCGGCGACGAAGCCGCCGTCCTTGTTGGAGTCGGAGTAGCCGATCATCACCTCCTGCACCCCGCCCTGCCAGCGGGTCGAGCGGCGCACCACCGGCGTCCCGAGCAGCGCCCGCATGATCGCCGGGGCGGCGCGCAGGTCGTCGATGGTCTCGAACAGGGGCACGATCGGCAGCGGGCAGATCTCCGTGCCGGCGGCGTCGAGGAACACCCCCGCCTCCTTGGCCAGCAGGTACGCGCCGAGCACGTCCTCCACCGAGCGGGTCATCGACAGCACGAAGGCGCCGAACGCCTCGCGGTCGAGGGCCTCGCGCATCTCGGCCACGAGGGCGAAGGTGGCGAGCGTCTCGCGGGCGGCGTCGGGCAGATCCTCGAAGGACCGCTCGGGATCGCGCGGCCGGGCGAGCTCCGCGTCGAGCCACTGGCGCCACGCGGCCGAGCCGAGGGCCGGCGGCTCGCCGTCGCCGTTGCGCTGGCGCCAGAGGGCGTGGAGCGTGTCGGTGGTCCGGGTGGTGTTCTCGCGCAGGTCGAGACGGACCGTCGAGAACCGGAAGATCTCGACCATCCGCCGCACCGGGCGGACGAGATCGCGCGCCAGCGCCCCGCACTTGGCCTCGGTCAGGCCGCGCTCCAGGGTGCGCAGATCCTCGATCAGCCCGTCCGCGCTGGCATAATCGGGACCGGACGGGTGCTCGCCCTCGTTGCGGGCGACCGTCGCCTCGATCTTGCGCAGGACGCAGGACAGGTACTGTCGGTAGGGCTCGCCCGGGTTGCGCCGGGTGATGGCGCGGGCTTGGCCGCTCTCGGCGAGCTGCCGGTCGAGCTCCGCGCGGAAGCCCTCGGGCAGCGGCAGCGAGCGCTCGGTGAGCGACAGGGTCCGGCCCAACTCGCGCACGCGGTCGCGGTAACGGGTGAGCGAGGCGAGCGCGTTGCGGTGCAGGGTCTGCCGCGTGACCGCGGCGGTGACGTAGGGGTTGCCGTCCCGGTCGCCGCCGATCCACGAGCCGAACTGGAAGAACGGCGGCACCCTGAACTCCGTGCCCGGATAGGTCTCGGCCAGCGCCTCGTGCAGCGCCTCCAGGGTCTCGGGCAGCATCTCGAACAGGGTCTCGTCGAAGAAGTGCAGGCCCCAGGCCACCTCCCGCTCGACGGTCGCCTTCTCCAGGTGCAGCTCGCCCGTCATCCAGACCAGCTCGATCTGGTCGCGCAGCTCGTTCATGAGCCCGTTGCGCTCGCGATCGGTCCAGCGCGGCATCTCCAGCTCGCGCAGCACGAGGTAGATCCGGCGGAACTTCTCCAGCACCGTGACGCGCTTGCCCTCGGTGGGATGGGCGGTCAGCGTCGGGCGGATGCGCAGGTCGGTGAGCAGCGCCTGGATCTTCTCGGGCGGCACCCCCTGTTTGCGCGCGTCAGCGAAGACCTTCGCGAACGAGCCGCTGAGCGCGGCCCGCCCCTCCGTGCGCTCGACGTGCCGGCGGCGGCGCATCGCGGCGTTCTGCTCGGCGATGGAGATCAGCTGGAACCAGATGCCCTGAACCTGCAGCGCGCGTGCGAGCATCTGCGGCGAGAAGCGCGAGATGTCGGCCGTGCCGTGCAGGACCGCCTCGAGGTCGGGGTCGTGCCGGCGGGCGACGTCGAGCAGCGCCTGGAACAGGATGTCCAGCGCCTGCTCCGACGACGTGCCGACGATCACTGGCGGCGCGAAGGCCGTGGCATCGACGAGACCGGGGGTTGCGTGAAGCGTGCGGGTCATGGGGCCACCTCGTGGCGCTCTTTCTTGAAGGACGAGGCGCGACGCGCCCCCTCCCCTCTCTGCGGGGGAGGGTGGCCCCCGCGTCAGCGGGGGTCGGGAGAGGGGAGCGCCATTTCCGGAGAGGTCGCGACGGGAGCTGAAAGCCCGCACCGTCGCGCTGCCCCTCTCCCGCCGCGCATCCGGGGGCACCCTCCCCCGCAGAGGGGGAAGGGGTGCAGCGCGGCTACGCCGCCCGGGCGAGCACGTCGGCCACCGTCTGGCCGAACGAGCCCGGATCCGGCGCTACGGTCAGCCCGTACGAGCGCATGATCTCGGCCTTCTCGGCGGCGCTGTCGCCGGCCGCCGAGATGATCGCGCCGGCGTGCCCCATGCGGCGCCCCTTCGGAGCCGTGAGTCCGGCCACGAACCCGATCACCGGCTTCGACATGTTCTCGCGGATCCAGGCCGAGGCCTCGGCCTCCTGCGGGCCGCCGATCTCGCCGATCATCAGCACCGCGTCGGTGTCCGGGTCGGTCTCGAACAGGGCGAGGTGGTCGAGGAAGGACGAGCCGTTGATCGGGTCGCCGCCGATGCCCACCGAGGTCGAGATCCCGAGCCCCAGCTCCTTGAGCTGGGAGGCCGCCTCGTAGCCGAGCGTGCCCGAGCGCGAGATCACCCCGACATTGCCTGGGAGGTAGATGTGGCCGGGCATGATGCCGAGCATGGCCTTGCCGGGCGAGATGATGCCGGCGCAGTTCGGGCCGACCACCATCGTCCGCTTCTCCTTGGGATAGCGGTAGAGGTAGCGCTTCACCCGCATCATGTCCTGGGCGGGGATCCCGTCGGTGATCGAGCAGACCAGCCGCAGCCCGGCATCGGCCGCCTCCATGATCGCGTCGGCCGCGAAGGGGGGCGCCACGAAGGTGATCGAGGTCGTGGCCCCGGTCGCCGCCACCGCTTCCTTGACGGTGTTGAACACCGGCAGGCCGAGATGGGTGCGCCCACCCTTGCCCGGGGTGACGCCGCCGACGACGTTCGTGCCGTAGTCGAGCATCTCCTTGGCGTGGAAGGTGCCCTTGTCGCCCGTGATGCCCTGGACGATGATCGGGGTGGTCTCGTCGATGAGGATGCTCATGGCGCGGTCTCCCCTCTCAGTGCTGGGTCTTGGCGGCGGCGCAGGCGTCGACCGCCTTCTTGGCCGCCTCCGCCAGGGTGTCGGCGGTGATGAGATCCAGGCCGCTCTCGGCCAGGATCTTCTTGCCCGCCTCCACGTTCGTGCCGGCGAGCCGGACCACCAGCGGCACGTCGATCTTCACCTCGCGGGCGGCCTGGACGACGCCCTCGGCGACCCAGTCGCAGCGGTTGATGCCGGCGAAGATGTTGACCAGGATCGCCTTCACGTTGCGGTCGGAGAGCACGAGCCGGAAGGCCGTCGCCACCCGCTCAGGGGACGCACCGCCGCCGACATCCAAAAAGTTCGCCGGCTCGCCGCCCGCGTGCTTGATCATGTCCATGGTGGCCATGGCCAGCCCGGCGCCGTTGACGATGCAGCCGATCTCGCCCTCGAGGCCGATGTAGCTGAGGTTGTGCTCGGCGGCCTGGGCCTCGCGGGGGTCGCCCTGCGACGGGTCGTGCATGTCGGCGATGCCCGGCCGGCGGAACAGGGCGTTGTCGTCGAAGCTCATCTTGGCGTCGAGCGCCAGCACCCGGTCGTCCTTGGTCACGACGAGCGGATTGATCTCCAGCATGGTGCCGTCGCAGTCGCGGAACGCCCGATAGGCGTTCATGATCGTCTTCACCGCGGCCGAGACCTGCTTGATGTTCAGCCCGAGCTGGAAGGCGATCTCCCGCGCCTGGAACTGCTGCAGGCCGACCGCCGGCTCGACCACCACCTGGATGAGCGAATCCGGCTCCTTGGCGGCGATCTCCTCGATGTCCATGCCGCCGCGCTGGCTGGCGATGACCCGGACGCGCTCGGCCTTCCGGTCCAGCACGTAGCCGAGGTAGAGCTCGCGCTCGAACGGGTCCGCGGTCTCGACGTAGACGCGCTGCACCGGCTTGCCCTCGGGGCCGGTCTGGTGCGTGACGAGGCGCTTGCCGAGGAGGTCCTTGGCGGCGTCGCGGACCTCGTTGTAGGTCCGGCACAGCTTGATGCCGCCGGCCTTGCCGCGGGCGCCCGCGTGGATCTGCGCCTTCACGGCCCAGAACGAGCCGCCGAGTTCGGTCGCCGCGTAGACCGCTTGGTCCGGGCTGAAGGCGATCGCGCCTTTCGGGACGGCCACGCCGAAGCTCGCGAGCAGCTCCTTGGCCTGATACTCGTGGACGTCCATTCGGCGCCTCCTCCGCGGTTCGTTGCCGCCGTTGACGCCATCTACTTTAGTTGAGTCGAAAGATTACGCCCGTCAAATTTTTTGATCTCGGGCTTGACGACGGCTTTTTCGCATCCGCAGCACGGATCGTATTCGATATTGCGACGCAACATACAGAAAAACAACGAGGCCGGGGCATCATGCACCCGGCCTCGATTGTCGATCCGATGGACTTTTCTTCAGAACGCTTCGTTCGAGGCGCCCGCTCCGTCATCGCGAGCGCACCGAAGTGACCCAGGGCAGCGCGACTTCTGAGATCGTACCGCCGACGGGATTGCTTCGCTTCGCTCGCGGAGACGGCGGCGTCGACGGGATCAACCGGACACGCTGTCCAGCTTGGCGCCGCCGCAGCGGGCACGCGCCCTCCCCCTGCGAAGGACGCAGGGCGGCCCTCTCAGTTCACCTTGGCCTTCACGATCCCGTAGACCTTCTCGGTCAGCGCACCGGCCTCGCCGAGCAGCTCCTCGAGCTCCTTCAGCCGCTCGTCGGCGAAGTCGCGGTCCTCGAGACCCTTGGCGTTGACGTAGACGTTGAGCGCCGCGCTGCGCAGGCCGGCATAGGCGGAGAGCACCGCCACGCCGGCGTCCGACACGACGTTGAGATTGCCCTTGTCGGCGGTGATCGCCGCGAGGTCGATCACCGCGCGGCAGGCCCGGCAGCAGGCGAGCGGCACGTCGCAGGCGGTCTTGAGCGCCGCCTGGATCCTCTCCGCGCGGGCCGCCTTCTCGTCGTCGGTGTTCTTGGGCATCCCGTAAGCGCCCATCACGGCGTCGAAGGCCTGGACGTCCTCGCCGATCATGCCGGTCAGCACGACCCGCAGGCCCTCGGACTTGGCCAGGACGTCCTTCAGCTCGGCCTCGACCTCGACGTACTTCTTCTTGCCGATGGTGAGGTTGCAGACCATCGACACCAGGGCCGCGCCCATGGCGCCGGAGATCGCCGCCGCGCCGCCGCCCCCGGGGGTCGGGGCGGCGCTCGCCAGCTCCGTCAGGAACTTCTCGATGCTGTCGCCCTCGGGGCGATGCGTCTCGGTCACCGGCGCCTCCTCAAGCCATCGTCTTGGCGAGGGCGTAGATCTCCTCGGCGTCGAGCACCTTGTCGGTGCTCTCGAAGAGCTGGCCGACGCAGGCCCGGTGCAGCTTGAGCTTCAGCCCGCCGATGCCGAGCGCGCCGAAGGCCTGCTTGCCGTTGCGGTCCTTGCCCTTGTCCATCACGTCGATGCCGCCGATGCCCGTCGGAGGCTGGGCGTTGTAGTCAGCGACGAACTCGATGGACGATTCCTGCGCCCAGGCGGATTCGGGCAGCAGCTCGACGCCGATCGCGCCGGCCGTGAACACGAGGTTGGTGCCCTTCACCAGGGCGACGCGGGAGGCCTCGTCGGGGGTCGCGGCGGCCTTCACGTTGACCTTGAAGCGCTTGTTGATCTGGTCCGCGGCGGCCTGGGTCTTGTCGAGGGCGCGGCCCGCGATGGTGACCTCGGCGCCCTCGCCGGCGAGCAGAGCGGCCGAGCGCATGCCGACCGGGCCGGTGCCCGCCAGCACGACGGCCTTCTTGCCCTGGAGCGAGCCGGCGGCCTTGGCCACCAGCGCGACGCCCGCGGCGGCCGTGGTGTTGGAGCCGTTGGAATCGAGCATCACCGAGACCCGGAACGGGCCGAAGAAGCGCTTCTTGACGGCGGTGAACAGCTCCTCGCCGGCCGCCATGCTGCCGCCGCCGACGAAGATCGCCGTCGACTTCTTCTCGGAACCGCCGCGGGTGTAGATCGTGCCGTCCACGAGCGCGCCGACATTGTCGGGATTCACGCCGCCGTAGCCGGTGATGTGGTCCGCGCCGCCGTCGTAGCCGACGACCGTGTCGAACACGTTCGGCACGGCATCGGTGTCGAACAGGAACAGCAGCTTCTTGGTCATTCTCTACCTCGGCCCAGGGTGGGCATCATCGACGTGAACACTCCACCCCGTCATTCCGGGTCCGCGAGGCGGGACCCGGAATCGAGACGCTCAGGTGGTTCTCTGCCGACACCGTCGGCGACACTGGGTTCCGAGCCCGCCCGCGGCGCCCCGGAATGATGGCGCGCTGCGCGCCGCCCTCAGCTCTCGACCACGTTCTGCGGCTTGCCCGCCACGAACGCCTCGACGTTGTCGACGAGCTGGTCGGCCAGGATCTGCATCGCCTCCTTGCTCGCCCAGGCGACGTGCGGCGTGACGATCAGGTTCGGCAGGTCGGCCTCGCACAGGATGTTGCCGTCCTTGGGCGGCTCCTGCGCCACCACGTCGAAGCCGGCGCCCGCGATGGTGCCGTCCTTGAGCGCTTCGAGCAGGGCCGCCTCGTCCACCAGCCCGCCCCGGGCCGTGTTGATGAGGATGGCGCTCTTCTTCATCTTCTTGAGCTCGGCGGCGCCGATCATCCCCTTGGTGTCCGGGGTCAGCGGCACGTGCAGCGTGATCACGTCGGACTGGGTGAGGATCGTCTCGAAATCCACGAGCCCGTCCTGCGGGAACACGTCGTAGGCGATGACCTTCATGCCGAGCGCCTCGGCGCGCTTGGCGATCGACTTGCCCAGCGCCCCGTAGCCGACGATGCCGAGGGTCGAGCCGGCGATGTCGTAGATCGGGTAATCGAAGTAGCAGAACTGCTTGGACTTCGCCCAGTCGCCGCGCCGCACCGAGTTGGCGTAGGGCACGATCGCCCGCCGCAGGGCGAACATCAGCCCGACCACGTGCTCCGGCACGGTGTTGAACGCGTAGTTGCGGATGTTGACGACCGTGACCCCCTGGGCCTTGGCCTGGGCCTTGTCGACCACGTCGGTGCCGGTGGCGGCGACCGCGATCAGCTTCAGGTCGGGGAGCTGCTTCAGCGTCTCGGCCCGCATCGGGACCTTGTTGATCAGCGCGATCTCCGCCCCCTGGAGCCGCGAGACGATCTCTTCCGGCGTCCAGGTCGACTCGTGCTCGACGTATTCGTGGGGGAAGTTGAACGGTCGGACCCTGGCATCGAGGGACTCACGATCCAGGAACACGATCTTCTTGGTCATAGGACCCCTCTCGAACGACGGGCGGTTTCCTCGATAGTCTTGTTCTTACTTGCGCGTCGGGGCGGGCCCGGCAACCCGGTCCCGCCCCGATCGCGTGCGCAGTTCACGCCTTATGCAGCGGATTCTCGCGCAGGTAGCTGGAGGCGGCGGCGACGCCCGAGCCCGGCGTGACCTTGATGCCGCAATCGAGCATGGCCATCTCGGCGCCCGCGATGGCGCCCAGCAGCGACAGCTCGTTCAGGTCGCCGAGGTGGCCGATGCGGAACACCTTGCCGGCGACTTTCGACAGGCCGGCACCGAGCGACAGGTTGTAGCGCTCGTAGGCGTGGGTGATCACCTTGGCGGCGTCGGCACCTTCCGGCACCACGATCGCCGTGACCGTGTCGGAGTTCCACTTGGGCTCCTTGGCGCAGGGCTTGAGGCCCCAGGCCGCCACGGCCTGACGGGTCGCCTCGGCGAGCACGTGATGGCGGTGGTAGACGTTCTCCAGCCCCTCCTCCTTCACGATCGCCAGCGCCTCGCGCAGGCCGTAGAGCAGCGGCAGGACGGGGGTGTAGGGGAAGTAGCCGGTGGCGTTGGCGGCCAGCTGGTCCTTCCAGGCGAAGTAGGCGTGGCCGAGCCGGTCGTTGCGGCCGGTGCCGCCCTCGGCGATCTTGAGCGCCTTCGGGCTGATGCAGATCAGGCCGAGGCCGGCCGGGAGCATGAAGCCCTTCTGCGAGCCCGCGATGGCGCAGTCGACGCCCCACTCGTCCATCTTGAACGGCAGCGAGCCGATCGACGAGATGCCGTCCACGAACAGCAGCGCCGGGTGGCCGGCGGCGTCGATCGCCTTGCGCACCGCGCCGATATCGCTGGTGACGCCCGTGGCGGTCTCGTTGTGGACGACCATCACGGCCTTGATGGCGTGGTCCTTGTCGGCGCGCAGCGCCTCCTCGATCTTCTGCGGGTCGGCGCCCGCGCCCCACTCCTCCTCCTGGACGATCACGTCGAGGCCGAGGCGCTGGGCCATGTCGACCCAGAGGTGGCTGAACTGGCCGTAGCGGGCGGTGAGCACCTTGTCGCCGCGGCAGAGGGTGTTGGACAGGGCCGATTCCCAGATGCCGGTGCCCGAGGACGGGAACAGGATGACCGTCCCGTTGGTCGAACCGAACACCATCTTGGAGTCCTGCAGCAGCGGCTTCACCAGCTCGGGGAAGCTCGGCGACCGGTGATCCTCGGACGGCACGTGCATGGCGCGCAGGACGCGCTCCGGGATGTTGGTGGGGCCCGGGATGAAGAGGTGGTTGCGACCGGGGCGCCGGGTTGCGGCCATGATGTTTCCTCCGAAAAGTCCATTGCGCGCGGGCGTGAACCCGCGCCGGGTTGTCCAAGCGTCCTCAGGGAGTCGGTCCGGCGCCGTCGAAAGCGGCTCGCGCCGCACCCCCTCGAACGCCATCCTCTGCCGTGATCGGGGGGTCTCCGCGGAGCGGCAGGCGGCCTCACGCCGCTCGCGTCGCGGCGCGCCCCCGCGCGCCGGTCGCCTCCGAATTGCCGTCCCGTCCAACGGCTCCAGGGCCGTCCTCGCCGCCTTCCTGTCAAGGTCCGGCCGTGCTCGTGCCGAGCGGCCGGTTCTTGGTATTATGAGGCGGTGAAGCTCGAAAGGAAAACCGGAAAAACTTCCGGAACTTGCCAAAAAAATTTTTTGTGCGACGCAACGAAGTCGAGCTCCGGTTGAGAGGCTTCGCGGCACCGCACACCGAAGTCTTTCCGCCCCGTCCGAACCCGCGTCATCAAACTGAGATCGGATCGCGCTCTGGATCCCGGCACCGTAAAGCCGCCGGGAGAGGGTGCCGTGGCCGAGGTTGAGGAGATGCCGGTCCGCGTGCGGACGCTGTTCCTGTCCGACCTGCATCTCGGCACGCGCGGCTGCCAGGCCGGCCTGCTGCTGTCGTTCCTGAAGGACTACGACGCCGACACGATCTACCTCGTCGGCGACATCGTGGACGGCTGGCAGCTGCGCTCGGGCTGGTACTGGCCGCAGGAGCACAACGACGTCGTGCAGAAGCTCCTGCGCAAGGTCCGCAAGGGCGCGCGGATCGTCTACCTGCCGGGCAACCACGACGAGTTCCTGCGCGACTACGTGGGCACGAGCTTCGGCGGCATCGAGCTGGCCGAGACCGCGATCCACGAGGCGGCCGACGGCAAGCGCTACCTCGTCATCCACGGCGACCAGTTCGACATGGTCGTGCGCCACTCGCCGTGGCTCGCCCATCTGGGCGACGGCGCCTACACGCTGGCGCTCTCGCTCAACACGCTGATCAACAAGGTGCGGCGGCGTCTCGGCCTGTCCTACTGGTCGCTCTCCGCCTGGGCGAAGCTGCGCGTCAAGAACGCCGTGAGCTTCATCGGCCGCTTCGAGACGATCCTGGCCGAGGAGGCGCGCCGCCAGGGCGCCGACGGGGTGATCTGCGGCCACATCCACCACGCGGCCGACCGGCCGATCGGCGACCTGCGCTACCTCAACACCGGCGACTGGGTGGAATCCTGCACGGGGCTCGTGGAGCACTACGACGGCCGCATCGAGGTGCTGCACTACCCGAGCCTCCTGCGGGCGCGGGCGGCCGAGATCGTGCCGCAGACCCTGCCGGGCCGGCGCGCGGTGGCGTGAGGGCGCCGCCGTGAAGCTCCTGATCGCCAGCGACGCGTGGCACCCCCAGGTGAACGGCGTCGTGCGCTCCCTCGAGCAGATGGTCCGCCGCGCGCCGGAGCACGGCTTCGCCACGGCCCTGCTGTCGGTGGCGGATTTCCGCTCGCTGCCGCTGCCGGGCTACCCCGAGATCCGCCTCGCCTATGCCGGGCGCGAGCGGGTGGCGGCGCGCTGGCGGGCCGAGCGGCCGAGCCACGTGCACATCGCCACGGAGGGGCCGGTGGGCCTCGCGGCGCGCCGGCACTGCCTCGCGCACGGCCTGCCCTTCACGACGAGCTACCACACGCGCTTCCCGGAATACCTCGCCGCCCGCGCCCCGGTGCCGGAGGCGTGGTCCTACGCGTATCTGCGCCGGTTCCACGGCGCCGCCCGGGGGACGATGGTCAGCACCGCCTCGCTCCAGGGCGAGCTCGCGGCGCGGGGCTTCGGCCGCCTGATGCGCTGGACTCGGGGCGTGGACACGGAGCGGTTCCGGCCGGCCGAGCCCGGGACGCCCGCGCCGGCGGAACTCGCCGGCCTGCCGGGGCCGCTGTTCCTCTACGTCGGGCGGCTGGCGGTGGAGAAGAACGTCGCGGCCTTCCTGAGCCTCGATCTGCCCGGCACGAAAGTGGTGGTCGGCGACGGGCCGGACCGCGCGCGGCTGCAGGCGCTCGCGCCGGAGGCCCGCTTCCTCGGCACCCGCACCGGCGCGGACCTCTCGGCCGTCTACGCGGCCTGCGACGTCTTCGTCTTCCCGAGCCTCACCGACACGTTCGGCATCGTGCTCCTGGAGGCGCTGGCCAGCGGCCTCCCGGTGGCGGCCTTCCCGGTGCCGGGCCCCAACGACGTCGTCGGCGGCACCCGGGTCGGGGTGCTCGACCCGGATCTGCGGGTCGCCGCGCTGGCGGCTTTGCGCCTGTCGCGCGCCGAGTGCCGGGCCGAGGCGCTGCGCTGCGGCTGGGACGTGAGCGCCCGGCAGTTCTTCGGCAACATCGTCGAGGCGCATGGCGGTGCCCGGAGCACCCGGGACGCCGCCTGACGCGTGACGGCGCCCGCGCGGGATGGCAGGACGGCGCGATGCCGTCCGCCAAATCGTCCGCCAAGCCGCACGCCGGACCGCCCACTGGATCGACCGCCGGAACGCCCGCCGGAACGCGCGCGTCCGTCAGGACCCGGGCCCCGGGCGCTGGCCCGTTCGATCCCGCCCGGGCCGCCGCGTATCCGGCGGCGATCGGCTGCGACGAGGTCGGGCGCGGCGCGCTCTGCGGACCGGTGGTGGTGGCCGCGGTCTGGTTCGATCCGACGGCGATCCCGCCCGACCTGCTCGCGGCCCTCGACGACAGCAAGCGCGTTCCCGAGCCGGTGCGGGAGCGGCTGGCGCCCCTGATCCGCGCCCACGCGCGGGTCGCGGTGGCGGCGGGATCGCGCGCCCTGATCGACCGGATCAACATCCGCGGCGCGACCCTCGACGCCATGGCGCGGGCGGTGGCGCGGCTCGGCCTCGCCGCGCCCGTGCTGGTCGACGGGCGCGACGCCCTGCCGGGCCTGCCCGGCCGCGCCGTGATCGGCGGCGACCACCTCGTGCCGCAGATCGCCGCCGCCTCGATCGTCGCCAAGGTGCTCCGGGACCAGCTGATGCGGCGCCTCGCCCGGCGGCATCCCGGCTACGGCTGGGAGCGGAACGTCGGCTACGGGACGGCCGTCCACCGCGCCGGCCTGACGCAGCTCGGGCGCAGCGCGCATCACCGGCTCAGCTTCACCCGCGGGTTCGATTGAGCCGGGCAAGACGGGTCACGCGGCCCGGACGCCCGCCAGGAAGCGGTGGACCTCCGCGGCGAGTTCCTCCGACTGACGCGTGAGCGCGGTGGCGGCCGTGAGCACGTGGTCGGCCGCGCGCCCGGTCTGGTCGGCCGCCTGCGCCACCCCGGCGATGTTGCCGGTCACCTCCTGCGTGCCAACACTGGCCTGGGCGACGTTGCGGACGATCTCCCGCGTGGCCGCCCCCTGCTGCTCCACCGCGGCCGCGATGGCGGCGGCCACGGTGTCGATCTCGCCGATCCGGCCGGTGATCGTGCCGATCGCCCGCACCGCCTGACCGGTCACGGTCCGGATCTCGCCGATCTGCCGGCCGATCTCGTCGGTGGCGCGGCCGGTCTGAGCGGCCAGTTCCTTGACCTCGGTGGCGACCACCGCGAAGCCGCGCCCGGCCTGACCGGCCCGCGCCGCCTCGATCGTGGCGTTGAGCGCGAGCAGGTTCGTCTGAGCGGCGATGCCGGCGATCAGTTCGACGACGGCGTCGACCCGGGCGACGGACGCGTTGAGCGCCGCCACCAGGGCGGCCGTCTGGTCGGCCTCGCCGACCGCGATCCGGGCCAGTTCGGACGAGCCCTGGACCTGCCGGCCGATCTCCTGGACGGAGGTGCCGAGCTCCTCCACCGCGGCGGCGGCGGTCCTGACGCCGGCAGAGGCCTCCTCGGCGGCGGCGGCCACGGTATCGGACTGGCTGGCGGTCTCCTGGGCGGTCGTGGTCATCTGCCAGGCCGTGGTCTGCAGCTCGGTCGCGGCTGCGGAGACCTGCCCGACGATGCCGGCCACCGCCGCCTCGAAGGTCTGCGCCAGCGTGTGCGTCATCGTCCGGCGCTGCGCCTCCGCGGCGCGCGCCGCTTCGGCCGCGTCCGCCTCCAGGGCGCGGGTGCGGACGAGGTTGTCGCGGAAGACCTGCACGGCCGCCGCCATCGCGCCGATCTCGTCCCGCCGTCCGCGGGCCGGGATCTCCACGGCGACGTTCCCGGAGGCGAGCGCCCGCATCGCCCGGATCATGGCCTGCAGCGGTCCGAGCACGCGGCGGAAGACCGTGACGGCGCCGACACCGGCGAGCACCACCGAGGCGGCCAGGAACAGGCTGGTGTGGAGCAGCGTCGCCTCCGCCTCCGCGGCGAGCGCCTGCGCGCGGGCGACCATCGCGTTCAGCGCCGCCTGGGCGAGGTCGGCGATGGTGTTGACCTCCCGCGTGTTGCGGTCACGCAGGTCCTGGATCGCGACGCCCGGCGACTGGCCCCGGCTCAGGGCCGCCCGCAGGGCCTGCCGCCGCGCCGCGACCTCGCCCTCGAAGTTGCTGGCGCCCGCCCTCACGAAGGCGTCTTGGACCTCCCGCGGCAGCGTGTCGTCCATGTGTTCGACGAGGTTCGCCCAGCTCGCCGCGACGCGGCCGCGCTCCTCGGCCTCGGCGAGGCGCTCCTCCTCGGACCAGCCCGTCCCCCGCGTCACGGCCGTCTCGGCCCGCGCCACGTTGCCGCCGATCGCGACCCGCGTGATCCAGGCGGCACGCTTGATGTCCAGGGCGCGGGCCAGCGCCGCGTCGCGGCGCGGGATCGTGACGTCGACGGCCCCGCTGGTCGCCGAGAGCGCGTCGAGCAGATCCCGGAAAGCGGTCGCGGCGACCTCCGCGGTCGCGGCGGCGCGCTCCGCGATCGGGACCGAGAGGGCCGCGTCGATCCGCGCGGACAGGCCGGTGACGGCCTCGTGCGCGCGTCGGAGCGGATCGACCGTCTTCGCCACCGCGGCGGTGTCGATCGCGCGCACTAGGATCAGGAGAGCCTCCAGCCGTTCGGTCCGGGTCGCGCGCTGTCGGGCGATCAGGGCCGCGTCGGCGGGCGGGATCCTGCCCGCGGCGATCAGCGCCTGCAGAGTCCGTGCCCGCTCGAGGCGCACGGCGAGCAGGACCTCGAGGAGGATCCGGCTGCCTTCCGTGAGCGCGACCACGCGGCGGCTCTCCCGCTCCTGCGCGCGGGCATCGTGTGCCGTCCGGGCGCCCGCGGCCAGCAGCATGGCGCTGAGTGAGAACAGGATCGCGCACAGGATCGTGCCGATCGAAGGACGCGGAAGACGCAGCATGAGGGTCGAGTTCTCTCTTCGCAGTGCGTCGAGACGTGCGGCCCGCCGCCGGGCTGCCCGGTTCGAGCAGGGCGGCCGGTCGGCCTCGGTCGCCGGAAAGGCTGAGCGACACGACGGCCCCCGGGGGCCGTGACCGCGCGATCCGGGGACGGCCGGACCCCCAGGGGCACCCCGACGCGGCGCCGGCCCGGTTCGCCCGGAGGGCGCGGCGAGGTCGCGGGCTCGCCGGCGATCCCGGTCCGGTCATCGGACAGGAAGCGCGCCCGGTCGGCATCGAGGTCGGCGTCCCGAGACTCCACCGCCTCAAGGGAGGCCGGCAGCCGCGACCGGCCGCATCGGGCAGGGCCGCGGAGCGCGGCTCGCCCGCGACCGGATCACCGCGCGCGCGGTACAGAGGTGCGATCGGAGGACACAAACGCCGAACACAATCCCTTTTCTACGCACAGCATCGACCTCAATATCTTGCATTAATACAGTATATTAATCGCTTCGGACTCATTAGTCACCACGAAAGCTCATCGTTCCCGGCATTTGACTCACAAAACAACAGATGTCAACCTTACGTTCCTAGGTTGAGCGTCATAGAATATCGCGATATAAATAAAAAACATTCACAATTAAAAAAAACAATTCAACTAACATTCGATACATAGACGACGATTATGGAACAATTATTGAATTTATCGAGGAGATATGGTGATCGGACAGATCCGCCGCCTCGCGCGCGGGCGACACCGCGTCGGTCGCGTTTCAGAGCAGCACAAGCTGCGAGCCGGGCTTGCGGAACGCGTCGCGGTTCAGATCCATCCGTCCGAAGGCGAAGCCGAGACGGGTGCCGGCGAGTCGGACCCGCTGGCCGATCATCGCCGCGTAGGCCCCCTCCCCGCGGAAGCGGTGGCCGAAGCGCGGGTCGTTCTCGCGCCCGCCCCGGGCGTCCCGCAGGAGTGCGAAGGCCCGCGCCCGGCGCTCCGGATAGTGCTCGGCGAACCAGTCGGCCACGAGGTCGGCGACTTCGCCGGGGAGGCGCAGCAGCGCGTGGCCGATGCGGCTCGCCCCGTGCGCGCGCGCCTCGGCCAGGATCGACTCGATCTCGTGATCGGTCAGGCCGGGGATGATCGGCGAGACGTTGACCATGACGGGCACTCCCGCCGCGCTCAGCGCCCGCATCGCCGCGAGCCGCTTGTCCGGCCGCGGCGCCCGCGGGTCGAGGCGGCGGGCGAGGTCCGGATCCAGCGTCGGCAGCGAGATCGCCGCCAGCACGAGGTCGTCCGCCGCCATCTCGGCCAGAAGGTCGAGGTCGCGCAGCACGAGGTCCGACTTGGTGGTGATGCTGACGGGATGGCGGGCCTCTCGCAGCACCTCCAGCACCCCGCGGGTGAGCCGGTGCTCCCGCTCGACCGGCTGATAGGGATCCGTGGCGGTGCCGAGGGCGATCGTCTCTGGCCGGTAGCCCGGCGCGGCGATCTCGCGGGCGAGGAGCCGGGCGGCGTCCGGCTTGGTGAAGATCCGCGACTCGAAATCGAGCCCCGGCGAAAGGCCGAGCCAGGCATGGGTGGGGCGCGCGTAGCAGTAGATGCAGCCGTGCTCGCAGCCCCGGTACGGGTTGATCGACCGATCGAACGGGATGTCGGGCGAGCCGTTGCGCGCGATGATCCGGGCGGACCGCTCCGGCGTGACCTGCGTGCGCAGGGGCGCCGGAGGGTCCGCCGTCCAGGTCCCGTCGTGGAACGCCTCGCGCCGGGCGGATTCGTACCGGCCGGTCGGGTTGGCCGTCGCGCCGCGCCCGCGCCGGGCGGCCGGATCCGCGGCGCTCGAGCCGAGTCGCGTCACGGTCCCGGACGCGGTTCCGTCGCGCGTGTCCACCATCCCGACTCGCCCCACTCCGGAAACCGATCGGAACATACAACGAACAAACCGCCGGCGATCGCCTCTTTTTCAGGCAAATCCGGCTCCGCGGCCCGTCCGGGCAGCGGCGCGTCCGCGCGGAGACGGCAGGGCAGTTTACGGCGCCGCAGAATCGTCTATGCGCGCGCTCATGCTCTCCGCCGTGACCTATCTGGCCGACCCGGCCGAGCCGGACGCGATCGATCGCCTGGCCGACACGCTCAGCGTGCTCGTCTCCGGTGTGGCCGGCGGCCTCGTCGGCGACGCGGTGATCGTCGCGGGCCGCGAGAGCGAGGCCGTGGCGGCCGTCGCGGAGGCCACGGGTGCGACCCTCGTGCTGCACCGGGGCGGCAATCCCTACGCGGCGGGCGCCGTCGCGGCCCGGCGGGACTGGATCCTGTGCCTGGAGGCGGGCGACGTCCCGGCCGAGGGCTGGATCCGCACCCTCGACCGCTTCGTCGGGACGGCGCGGCCGGAGACGGCGCTCGGCCGCCTGCACCGCCCGGCCGGGGGCTGGCTCGGCCGCCTCGTCAGGCGCGCGGAGACCGTCGCCGGCGCCCGGCAGGCCCGGGCCGGCGACGTCGTCCGGCGCGAGGCCCTGCGGGCCGAGGGCGCGTTCGCGGGCCGCCTCAAGGTCAGGCCGCTGATCGCCCGGATCGAGCGCGCCTGACCGGAAGAATCGCGACCGTGCGAATCTTGCGCCGGCTCACGTTGTTGTCGGTCGATTCGCCGCTACAACTCTGGAAGCGCGGCAGAAACGGCGCCGCCTCCGGCCGTGTCGACGCGCGCTGAATCTCCCCGACTTGGAAGGATGGTGCCATGGATTCGTCGGGCCTGATGGGGCGGAAGTCGGTCGACGACATCGTCGAGAGCGGCGAGGGCGAGCAGCAGCTCTCGAAGTCGCTCGGCGCCCTCTCGATCACCGCGATGGGTATCGGGGCGATCATCGGCGCCGGCATCTTCGTCCTCACCGGCACCGCCGCGGCCCAGTATGCCGGGCCGGGGATCATGCTGTCCTTCGTGCTCGGCGGCATCGCCTGCGCCTTCGTCGGCCTCTGCTACTCCGAGATGGCCGCGCTGATCCCGGTCGCCGGCTCGAGCTACACCTACACCTACGCGACGCTCGGCGAGTTCTTCGCGTGGCTGATCGGCTGGGACCTGATCCTCGAATACGCCATGGGCGCCGCCACCGTGGCGGTCGGCTGGTCGGGCTACATGACCAGCATCCTCAAGAGTGTCGGCATCGTGATCCCCGCGCAGTTCGCCAACGCGCCGGGCACGCCGATCGAGGGCGGCGGGACCGCCCTGTTCAACCTGCCGGCCGTGCTGATCGTGGCGCTGATCACGATCCTGCTGATGCGGGGCACGAAGGAATCGGCGCGCTTCAACAACGTCATGGTCGCGGTGAAACTCACCGTCGTGATCGCCTTCATCGTTCTCGGCTGGAGCCATGTGAACGCCGCGAACTGGAGCCCGCTGATCCCCGAGAACGACGGGACCTTCGGACATTTCGGCACCAGCGGCGTCCTGCGCGGCGCGGGCGTGGTGTTCTTCGCGTTCATCGGCTTCGACGCGGTCTCGACCGCCGCCCAGGAGGCGCGCAGACCCCAGAAGGACATGCCGATCGGCATCCTGGGCTCGCTGGCGGTCTGCACGATCCTGTACGTGCTCGTCGCCGCCGTGCTCACCGGGCTCGTGCCCTACAAGGAGCTGAACGTCCCGGACCCGATCGCCAAGGGCGTCGACGTGATCGGCATCGGCTGGTTCGCCCTCCTGATCAAGCTCGGGGCGCTGACCGGGCTGACCACGGTGATCCTCGTCCTGCTCTACGGCCAGAGCCGGATCTTCTTCACCATGGCCCAGGACGGCCTGCTGCCGAAGATGTTCTCCCACGTCCACCCGACCTACCAGACGCCGTATCGCAGCCAGGCGCTCATCGGGGCCGCGGTCGCTGTGGTGGCGGCCCTGGTGCCGATCCACATCCTCGGCGAGATGGTCAGCATCGGCACGCTCGCCGCCTTCATCCTCGTCTGCGGCTCGGTGCTCTACCTGCGGCGCGCCGAGCGCCACATGAAGCGGCCGTTCCGGGCGCCCGCCGTGCCGGTCGTGCCGATCCTGGGCATCCTGTCCTGCCTGCTCCTGATGATCGGCCTGCCCCTCGACACGTGGCTGCGGCTGGTGATCTGGATGGCGATCGGCCTCGTCGTGTACTTCTTCTACGGCCGCAAGCACTCTGTCCTGCGCCGCAAGGAGGGGAATCTGGCCTAGCGCCGCCTCACACGGTGAGGCTCGCGCCGCGCCGCAGGTGCTCGTCGAGGCGCGGCATGATCTCGACAAAGTTGCAGGGCCGGTGCCGGTAGTCGAGCTGCTGGGCCAGGATCCCGTCCCAGGCGTCGCGGCAGGCGCCGGGCGAGCCCGGCAGCACGAACACGTAGGTCGCCCGCGCGACCCCCGCGGTGGCGCGGGATTGCAGGGTCGAGGTGCCGATCTTGTCGTACGAGATCCGGTGGAACACGGCCGAGAAGCCGTCCATGCGCTTCTCGAACAGCGGCTCCAGCGCCTCGGGGGTGACGTCGCGGCCGGTGAAGCCGGTCCCGCCGGTGGTGATCACCACGTCGACGCCGGGATCGCGCAGCCACGCCTCCACCCGCTCGCGGATCGCCGGGATCTCGTCCGGAACGATGGACCGGGCCGCCAGACTGTGCCCCGCCTCGGTGAGGCGCTGGGTCAGGGTGTCGCCCGAGCGGTCGTCCTCCGGACGGCGCGTGTCGGAGACGGTCAGGACCGCGATGTTCAGGGGAATGAAGCGGCGGGCGTCGGTCTGATCGGCCATCGTGCGGGCTCTCCGGTGGGGGAGACCGATATGGGCCCGGCGGGACCGCTTGTCGCCCCCGGGGGCCGCCGCGCCCGCGCCCCCCCCCCCGCGCCCCCCTTGCGGCCCGCCGCAAACTCGGCTGTGCTCCTCCGGCCCCGGCGGAGATCGCTCACCCATGCACATGTACGGCAACTGGCGCTCGGCCGCGGCTTTCCGGGTGCGGATCGCCCTGAAGCTGAAGGGCATCGCGTACGAGGAGACCTTCATCGACCTCGACGCGGGCGACCAGCACAAGCCGGAGTTCCGCAGGATCAACCCGCAGGGCGCGGTGCCGGCGCTGTTCGACGGCGACGGCCCGCCGCTCACCCAGTCGCTGGCGATCCTCGACTACCTGGAGGAGACGCGCAGCGGCGTCCGCCTGCTGCCCGAGGAGCCCCGGGCGCGGGCCCGGGCCCGCTCGCTGGCGCAGGTGGTCGCGTGCGACACCCACCCGCTCTACGTGCCCCGGGTGCGCACCTTCCTGATGGAGCATTACGGCCTGCCACGGGAGCGCATGCTGGATTTCCTGCGCAACGCCTTCGAGACCGGCCTCCGGACCCTGGAGACGCGCCTCGCCACCGAGCCGGGAACGGGCCGGTTCTGCCAGGGCGATTCGGTGAGTCACGCCGACCTCTGCCTAGTCAGCCTCTGGGTCGGGACGGGCATCTTCGGCATCGACACGGCGGCCTACCCGACGGTCGCGCGAATCGCCGAGGCCTGCCTCGCCCTGCCGGCGGTCGCGGAGGCACACCCGCTGCGCCAGCCGGGCGCCCCGCAGGGGTGACCGGGCTCCGCGCGCCGCCCGCCCGGTGCGCGACGTCGCACTCGTGACCGGGGGTCGCGGCCGGCGATGTGGTATTCGGCAACCCAGGCCGTGTAAGGAGGCCGGCGACTGATCCCGGTCCGGGGGGAGAAAGAGTGTCGATGGCATCCGTCGAGAACGAGTCGGGCCTTCATCGCGTCGTGGTAGTCGGCGGCGGCGCCGCCGGACTGCAGCTGGTCACGAAGCTCGGCGACAAGCTCGGGCGCGGCAAGCGCGCGCACGTCACCCTCGTGGACCGCGCCCGGACGCATATCTGGAAGCCGCTGCTCCACGAGGTGGCGGCCGGCAGCCTCGACGTCGGCCACCACGCGGTGGATTACCTGCACCACGCCCACACGCACGGCTTCCGCTACCGGATCGGGCGGATGACCGGGCTCGACCGGGAGGCGCGCACGATCCAGCTCGCCGCGAGCTACGACGCGGAAGGGCGCGAGGTCACGCCCGAGCGCGCCGTCCCCTACGACACGCTGGTGATGGCGGTGGGCTCCACCACCAACGATTTCGGCACGCCGGGCGTCGCCGAGCACGCCATCGCCCTCGACACCCAGGACCAGGCGGTGCGCTTCCACCAGCGTCTGGTGAACGCCTCTCTGCGGGCGCACACGCAGGCCGGCCCGGTCCGGCCCGGCCAGCTCCACGTCACGGTGATCGGCGCGGGCGCGACCGGGACGGAGCTCGCCGCCGAGCTGCACCGGACCCTGCGCCACGTCGTCTCCACCGGGCTCGACAAGATCGACCCGGGCAAGGACATCCGCATCACCCTGGTCGAGGCCGCCGACCGGATCCTGCCGGCGGTGCCGCAGCGCCTCTCGGCCGAGGTGATGCAGCTCCTCAACAAGATCGGCGTCGACGTGCGCGTGAAGGCGCGGGTCACCGAGGTGCGCGCTGACGGCGTGCAGCTCGCCGACGGCACCTTCATCCCGTCCGAGCTGGTCGTCTGGGCGGCGGGCGTGAAGGCGCCGCCCTTCCTGCAGGGCATCGGCGGCCTGGAGACGACGCGGACCAACCAGCTGGTGGTGACGCCGACGCTGCAGACGACCCGCGATCCCGACATCTTCGCCATCGGCGACTGCGCCTACCTGGTGGAGGCCGGATCCGACACGCCGGTGCCGCCGCGCGCGCAGGCGGCCCACCAGCAGGCGAGCCACCTGATCGGCCAGATCCAGGCGAAGATCGACGGCAAGCCGCTGAAGCCGTTCCGGTACAAGGATTTCGGCTCGCTGGTCTCCCTCGGCGAGTACTCGACCGTGGGCAGCCTGATGGGCTTCGTCCGCGGCAAGAACATGCTCATCGCCGGTCTGTTCGCCCGGATGATGTACCGCTCGCTCTACAAGATGCACGAGCGGGCGCTGCACGGCACGGCCAAGACTGCCCTCGACACCCTGGCCCGCGCGCTCACCCGGCGCACCGAGCCGCGGGTGAAGCTGCACTGACCGTCGCCGTACGAACCGAGGACGGGCGCCCGGATCGACCGGGCGCGCCACAGGAAGGAAACACCATGATCCTGGTAAGCGTGATGTACCCGGCCGGCCCGAGCTTCGACATGGGCTACTATCTCGGCCACCACATGCCGCTGGTGCGCGAGCGCTGGTCGTCCCTCGGCCTCCACGACGCGAAGGTCGTCAAGGGCGCCGGCACGCCGGACGGCGGCGCCGCCCCGTTCCAGGTGATGGCCCTGCTCACCTTCGAATCGGTCGACGCCTTCAAGAAGGCCGTGGCCGCCCACGGCGAGGAGATCTTCGCCGACATCCCGAACTTCACCTCGGCGCAGGCCCAGGTCCAGCTCAACGACTTCGCGGAGAACCCGTGATCGACATCGTCAAGGCGGTGCAGGAGGCCGATCCGAGCCTCGGCACCTACGTGGTCGTGCTGCGCACCGACGCCCGGGCCCTCGACGGCCCGGAGCGCTTCACGCCGGAGGCGCAGGCCTGGATCGCCGAGAAGGCACCCGGCGGCCGGCTCGCCCGGGTGCGCGTCCTGCTGGCGCCCTATCCGGGCGCGGAGCCGGCCGCGCGCGAGGTCACCGTGGCGGCTTTCGCCGACGCGCGGGAGCTCGCCGCCTTCGCGACGACCTGGACCGGCGACCCGCTGCCCGAGGCCGACGCGGCGGAAGGCCCCTGAGAGCGGTGCGGCGCCGGCGGGCGCCGCACCGGGTCAGGCCGCGCGCAGCTGCCGGATGGCGCGGAGCGCGGTCGCTCGCTGGATCTCCAGGCGCCGGATCAGCGGCATCAGGTCGGCGCCGGCGTGGGCGGCGGCCTCGACCTCGCGGCACAGGCTCGACAGCCCGACGAAGCCCAGGAGCCCGGCCGCCGCCACCAGGGCGTGCGCGTCGTGGGCGATCTGCAGGCGGTCGGTCTCGCTCGGCCGGAACCGTTCGGACAGCTCGTTGGCCAGGAGATCGAGCAGCGCCCCGACGCGGTCGGCCCCGAAGCTCGCCTCCATCTCGGTCAGCACAGCCGCGTCGAGCACCGCCGAATCCACCTGCGGCAGGCGGCGCGGCTCCTCGGCCCGCGCCGGCCGCCGCGCGCCCGGCGCCGTCCAGCGGCTGATCGTGGCGAAGAGGTCGGCCCGCCGGAACGGCTTGCCGACGTAATCGTCCATCCCGGCCTCGCGCAGCTCCTCGATCTGCGACGGCAGGACGTTGGCGGTCATGGCGACGATCGGGATGTCGCAGGCGGGCGGCGCCAGGGCGCGGATGCGGCGCGTGGCCGTGAGCCCGTCGACGCGGGGCATCTGGACGTCCATCAGCACGAGATCGTAGGCCCGGCCGGCCGCGACGGACGACCCGACGGCCGTGATCGCCTCGGCGCCGTCTCCGGCCACGTCCACCGCGTAGCCCTGGGATTCGAGCACCGCGCAGGCGAGCTCCTGGTTGAGCGGCACGTCCTCGACGAGCAGCAGCCGCAGCGGCGCCCCCCGGGCATCCCCGGCCGCCGGAGCCGCGGCCGGCGGCGGCCGCGGCGGCGCACCCGCGTCGGCCGCGGCGCCCGAGGCCGCGGCGCCCTGCTCGGCGCGGGGCAGCACCAGCCGGAACCAGAAGGTCGAGCCCGCCCCCTCGCGGCTCTCGACCCCGATCTCGCCGCCCATGAGCGTCACGAGGTGCCGGGAGATCGCGAGGCCGAGGCCGGTGCCGCCGAAGCGCCGGCTGATCGAGCCGTCGACCTGGCTGAACCGCTTGAACAGCCGGTCCTGCTGCGCCGGCGCGATGCCGATGCCGGTATCGACCACCGAGAACCGGACCGTGTCGCCGGGCCGCCCGCCGGGCGCGCCGCCGTCGTCCTCCCGCTCCACGATCACCGTGACCGAGCCCTCGGGCGTGAACTTCACGGCGTTGTTCAGCAGGTTGAGCAGCACCTGACGCAGGCGCCCGGCATCGCCGACCACGAAGGTCGGCAGGGCCGGGTCGATCCGGGCCTCGATGGCGAGGCCGCTGCGGAGCGCGCTGCCCCGCACGATCGAGACCGTGCCGTCGACGATCGAGACCAGCGGGAAGGTGACCGGATCCAGGGTCAGCTCGCCCGCCTCGATCTTCGAGAAGTCGAGGATGTCGTTGACGACCGTCAGCAGGGCCGCGCCGGAGCTCTGGATCAGCTCCAGGCGGCGCCGGTCCTCGTTCTGGATCGCGTCGCCGTCGAGGAGCAGATCGGCGTAGCCCAGGATGCCGTTCAGCGGGGTGCGGATCTCGTGGCTCATGGCGGCGAGGAACTCGCTCTTGGCCGCGCTCGCCCGCTCCGCCTCGGTGCGGGCCGCCTCGGCGTCCCGCGTGGCGGTGCGCAGGGCCGCCTCGACCGCCTTGCGCTCGGTGATGTCGAGATGGAGGCCGACCATGCGCTGCGGCTGGCCGTCGGCTCCGGAGAGCGTCCGGCCCCGCGCGTAGAGCCAGCGCGCGCCGACCCGGAACTCGGCCGCGTAGGGGGTGCCGGACTCGACCGCCCGCCGGATCTCGGTCCAGACATCGGCCACGTCGTCGGGATCGATCAGCGCCGTCCACGCGGACGCCGAGATCGTGTGGGCACCGCCGGTATCCGGCAGACCGTGCATCCGCGCGCTTTCCGGGCTGAGGACGGCGAGCCCCGTGCGCATGTCCCAGTCCCAGGTGCCGGCCTCAGCGGCGTCGAGGGCGATGTCCAGCAGGCCGCGGGCCTCCTCGACGGCGAGCCGCGCCGTGACGATGTCGTCGACGTCGAGCGCGGTCCCGAGCCACTCCGCCACCGCGCCGTCCGCCGGATCGAGGCGGATCGGGATCAGCGAGAGCTTGTGCCACCGGTAGACGCCGTCGTGACGGCGGATCCGCCACTGGCCGCTGTATCCCGTGCCGGTCTCGACGGCCCGGATCCAGGCCGCTTCCATGGCGGCGGCATCCTCCGGGTGATTCCGGACGAGGCGCTCCGCGCGCTCGGGCCCGATCGGCCCGTAATAGGCCTGGAACTGCGCGTTCACGTAGGTCGCCCGGCCGTCCCCGACCCGCATGGTCCAGACGAGGAGCGGCAGAGCCTCGGCGAGGCCCCGGTAGCGCAGCTCGCTGCGGCGCACCTCGTCCTCGGCGCGCCGGCGCTCGGTCACGTCGATCAGCACGCCGAAGAGGCCGGCGCTCGCCCCCTCCCCCCGGGCCATGCCGCGCACGACGACGTCGCGGAGTTCGCCGTCCGGCCGCAGCAGCCGGGCCTCGAAATCGAACCGGGTCCGACGGGCGACCGCGTCGGCGACGATCGCCTCCAGCCGGGCACGGTCGTCGGGATGGTAGATCTCCGAGAAGACGTCGAGGTGCGGCGGCGGGGTCGCGGGGTCGCGGCCCGCGATGGCGTAGAGGCTGGCCGACCAGACCGGCTGCCCGTCCCCGAGCTCGATGCGCCAGTTCCCGACGCCGGCGAGCTGCTCGGCCATGGTGAGCTGGTGGTTCGCCGCCTCCTGGGCGCGGGCCCGCGCGTTGATCTCCCGGTGCTGCTCCCGGATGACCGCCTCGCGGATCGCCGCCTGCGCGATCTCCCGGTCGCGCCGGACATTGGCCTCCGTGAGGCGCAGATGCGCCACGACGACCTCGGCGAGGTCGCGGAGGGCAGCCGCGTCCTCGGGGGAGAAATCGGAGCGGGGCCGGGGATCGGCGAGGCAGAGGGTCCCGATCCGGAGGCCCGGCTGGAGACTCAGCGCGATGCCCGCGTAGAACCGGATCCCGCCCGGTTCGGCGGCGATGGTCAGGTCGCGGAAGCGCGCGTCGAGCCGGGCATCGGGGACCACCACGAGGGCGTCGCTGCGGATCGTGTGCTGGCAGAAGGTCTCCGCCCGCCGCAGCGTGGTCGGCAGCTCCGCGCAGGGGGTCTTGAGCCACTGATGCGTGTCGTCGAGGAAGGCCACGAACGCGGTGCGCACGCCGAACAGGCGGCGGGCCGTCCGGCAGACGGCCTCGAAATGCGGCTCGGACGGGGTCCCGAGGATCGCGAGGGCCTCGAGGGCCGCGAGCCGGTCGCGCTCGCTGTCCGGCTGTGTGTTCACGTACCGTCTCCGGGTGCCGATCGGCAGCTCGGCCGCCACCGAGCGATGCCGCGCCTAGCGCCGCGTTTCAAGCGCGCCCGCCTGCGGCGGCGTGCCCGCGCGCAACCGCGCGGCCTCCAGCGCCCAGACCATGCCCAGCATCATGTAGACGTGGCGCCACTTCTCGATGTCGATCTGGACCGCCTGCAGGAAGAACATCAGCAGCGCCGGCCAGACGATCTGGGCGTGCGCCCGGACCGGCGACGGCCGGGCCAGGAGCCGGAACCCGACGAGGCCGGTCGCCGCCACGAGGCCGATGAACACCGCGCCCCCGAGCCAGCCGCCGTTGGCGAAGGAGCCGATGTAGGAGTTGTGCGGTTCGAGCCCGAAGGTCAGCCGCCAGTGCATCGGCCCCATCCCGAACGGCCGCTCCAGCAGCATGGCGAAGCCGCGGATCTGGTTGCCGAAGCGCCCGGTCTCGCCCTGGTCGTAGTCCTGGGTCAGCGCCGCCCGGGTCTCGAACATCTTGTGGACGTGGTCGACCGAGAGCAGCCCGATCACCGCGGCGGTGCCGAGGACGAGCGTCGCGAGGGTCAGGAGCACGATGCGGCGGCGCAGGCGCGGGGAGGCGCTGCCGGCATAGACCGATCCCACCATCAGGAGCACCGCGACGACGCTCCCGCCCCAGGACCCGCGCGAGAACGACAGGAAGATGCCGGCCACGATGACCAGCAGGCCGGCGAGGGACACGAGCGGCCGGCGGGTGGAGCCGGTGAGCAGGCCGTGCATCAGGTAGAGGGCGCCCAGCGTCAGGAACGAGCCGAAGACGTTCGGGTCCTGGAAGGTGCCCGAGGCCCGGTCGTACTTGTAGAACAGGTCCTCGATCCCGAGCCATTGCAGGTAGCCGACGATGCCCAGCGCCGCCGAGAACACGCAGCTCGCCGTGTAGGCCTTGAGCGCCAGCTCCATCCGGGCGTGCGTGTCGTCCGCGAAGAACATGGCGAAGAAGATGCAGGTGATCGAGAGGTAGATCAGCTGCACGGTCCAGGTGACCGGGAAGTCCTCGTTCAGGTACGGCAGCAGCGCGGTGACGATGGCCGCGAGGTAGAGCAGGAGGAGCGCCACCAGGGGCACCGCCCCGCGGTGCAGCCGCACGCCGAGGCAGAGCCAGAGCAGGATCGTGGGGATCGCGACCGCGTCGTAGGGGGAGGTTTCCGAGAAGGCGAAGCAGGCGAAGAAGATGAACGCCGCGAACAGCGCCTTGGCCAGCCCCTCGACGGCCGCGATGAGCGGGACTCCGCCCACCGACCCGGACGGGACCGGGCCTGCGGGCGCTGCGGTGTGGGCCATGGATACGCGGGCTCCGCGGGCCGGTTACGCTGGCCCGCGCCGTCGGTGATGCCATCCAAACGTTGAGAATCGCCTTCCCGGCGCGCCGCGCCCCTCGGCGGCGCACCGCCGGTTCAGGCGCGGCAGGCCTCGAAGCCCTCCTTGATCGCCGCCGGATCGAGGTTGCGGCCGATGAACACCACCCGCGAGACCCGCTCCTCGTCCTTGCCCCAGTCGCCCTGCACGTCGCCGTCGAGGATCATGTGCACGCCCTGGAAGACGAAGCGCTTCGGCTCGTCCGGGAAGGCCACGATCCCCTTGCACCGCAGGATGTCCGGCCCCTGCGACTGGGTCAGGTTCGAGATCCACGGCATGAACTTGTCCGGGTCGACCGCGCCCTCGATCTTCGCCGAGACCGAGCGGATGTCGGAATCGTGGTGGTGGTGGTGACCCGCCTCCAGGAAGTCGGGCTCGACGTCGAGGATGCGGTCGAGGTCGAAGGCGTTGCGCTCGAGCACGGCGTCGAGGGGCACCGCGCAGTTCTGCGTCCGGTGGAGCTTGGCAAGCGGGTTGATCGTGCGGATCTCGGCCTCGACGCGGTCGAGGTCGGCCGGGGAGACGAGGTCGCTCTTGTTGAGCAGGATCACGTCCGCGAAGGCGATCTGGTTCTTCGCCTCGGGCGCGTCCTTCAGGCGGTCGGACAGCCACTTGGCGTCGGCCACCGTCACCACGGCGTCGAGGCGGGCGGCCTCGCCGACATCCTGGTCGACGAAGAAGGTCTGCGCCACGGGGGCCGGGTCGGCGAGCCCGGTGGTCTCGACGATGATCGCGTCGAACTTGCCCCGGCGCTTGACCAGCCCGTCCATGATCCGGATCAGGTCGCCGCGCACCGTGCAGCAGACGCAGCCGTTGTTCATCTCGAACACCTCCTCGTCCGCGCCGACGACGAGGTCGTTGTCGATGCCGATCTCGCCGAACTCGTTGACGATCACGGCGTAGCGCTTGCCGTGGTTCTCGGTGAGGATCCGGTTGAGGAGCGTGGTCTTGCCCGCGCCGAGATAGCCGGTGAGCACGGTGACCGGGATCTTGCCGGCGGCTGAACCGGGAGCGGCCGGGACGGAAGCGTTGCTCGTATCGGACATGACGGGTTCTTCGGTGGCAGGTGCGGGATCGCGCGGGCCTGGACCCGCGAGCGTTGTCATATTGTAACAAATCCCGTCAAAGGAAGACGGGGCCACACGGTTTCGCGACCGGGGCGCCGGATCGATTGCCTGTCTGACAAGCTTTGCTCTAGGCACGCGGGACCGCCGGAATCTTCCCGCGGCGCGCCATAGAAAAGCACCAGCGACCGCATTGATGTAGGCGTCGCCCGGTCACGAATCGTACTCTCGTCACGCAGCCCGGACTCTCGGCCCGGACCTAGAAGATCATCCGCATGGACGCCCGAAATCCGCTGGACCAGGACGAGGCCGTCACCGTGCCCGCGCGCGGGCGCCGGTGGCCCGGCCTGCTGGTCGCCGTCGTGCTGCTCGCGCTCGCCCTCGGCGCCGCCTTCGCGTTTCCCGACCGGACCCGCGAGACCGTCGCGCACCTCGTCGCGGCGGTGACCGGGCTGTTCGCCCCGGGCAACCCCGACCCGGGCATCGACGTCGAGAAGGCCGGTCCGGTGGAGCGGGTGTTCCGGCCGTCCAAGGAGCAGCGCGCCGCCTTTGAGATCCTGCCGGTCGCCAACCTCGTGTTCCGGCCCGAGGGCACGGCCGAAGGACGCATCGCCCTCAACGAGGACGACAACGTCCCGGTGGTCTCGCCCTATGCCGGCCGGGTGACGAAGGTCCTGGTCCGCGCCGGCGACGACGTGAAGGCCGGCGACGTGCTGCTGACGCTCGAGGCCACCGACATGGTCCAGGCGCAGAACGACTATCAGGCGGCCGTGAACAACCTCCAGAAGCAGCAGGCGCTCCTGAAGCTCGACCAGACCATCGCGCAGCGCCAGCAGGAGCTGTTCCAGGCCCACGCGACGGCGCTGAAGGACTACCAGTCGGCGCAGAACGACGTCATCGCCGCCCAGAGCGACCTGAAGACCGCCGAGGGCGCCCTCGACGCGGTGAAGAGCCGCCTGCGCCTGTTGGGCAAGACCGACGCCGAGATCGCCGCCTTCGAGAAGAAGGGCACGATGAGCGCCGAGACGCAGATCCGGGCGCCGATCGCCGGCACGATCGTCCAGCGCAAGGTCGGCATCGGACAGTACCTCTCCGCCTCCAGCGACCCGGTCTTCGTGATCGGCGACCTGTCGACGGTCTGGCTCGTGGCCAACGTCCGCGAGAGCGAGATCCCGAAGATCCGCATCGGCCAGGAGGTCGAGGCGAAGGTGGCGGGCTTCGGCGCGCGGGTGTTCAAGGCCCGGGTGAACTACATGGCCTCCAGCCTCGACCCGGCGACGCGGCGGCTCGCCGTGCGCAGCGAGGTCGACAACCCGGACCGGGTGCTGCGGCCGGAGATGTTCGCCACCTACACGATCATCACCGGCAAGGGCGAGCCGAGCCCGAGCGTGCCGGTGGCCGCCATCGTGTACGAGGGCGACCGCACCCACGTCTGGGTGGCCCGGCCGGACGGCGCCGTGGAGGCGCGCGACATCAAGCTCGGCCTGATCAACGGCGACAACGCCCAGGTCGTGCAGGGCCTGCGCGCGGGCGAGCAGGTCGTCACCCGGGGGGCCCTGTTCATCGACCGGGCGGCCACCGGCGACAAGGCGTCCTGAGCGGGGATCCGGTCCGATGAACGCCCTGATCGCCTTCTCGCTGCGCCAGCGCGTGCTGGTGGTGCTGCTGTTCGTCGTGATGCTCGGCGTCGGCTACGGCGCCTACACGCAGCTCAACATCGAGGCCTACCCGGATCCGGTCCCGCCGCTCGTCGACGTGATCACCCAGAACCCGGGCCAGTCGGCCGACGAGATCGAGCGCTACATCACCATTCCCCTGGAGGTGGCGCTCGCCGGCATCCCGAACGCCCAGGTGGTCCGGACGATCTCGCTGTTCGGCCTCTCGGACGTGAAGGTCCAGTTCAACTACGAGTACACGTACGAGCAGGCGCTGCAGCGGGTCCTCAACCGCCTGTCGCAGGCCCCGACGCTGCCCAACGGCGCCACGCCGCAGATCTCGCCGACGAGCCCGGTGGGCGAGATCATGCGCTACAAGCTCGTCGGCCCGGCCGGCTACTCGCCCATGGACATGAAGACCCTGCAGGACTGGGTGCTGCAGCGCCGGTTCAAGGCGATCCCCGGCGTCGTCGACGTCACGGCCTTCGGCGGCAAGGCCAAGGAGTACGAGGTCGCGGTCGACCTGAACCGCCTCCAGGCCCAGGGCCTGACCCTGGTGCAGCTGACCAACGCGCTGAACAACGCCTCGATCAACGTCGGCGGCCAGACGCTGAACGTCGGGCAGCAATCGGCGGTGGTGCGCGGCATCGGCCTGATCCGCGACATGGACGACATCCGGGACACGATGATCAGTCTCGTCAACGGCACCCCGGTGCTGGTGCGGGACGTGGCGGAGGTGCGCGTGTCGAACGCCCCGCGCCTCGGCATCGTCGGCCACGACAACCAGCCCGACATCGTCGAGGGCATCGTGCTCATGACCCGCGGCGGCAAGAGCCTGCCGACGCTGGAGCGGGTCGAGGCCGAGATCGACAAGATCAACAGCTCCACGATCCTGCCGCCCGACGTGAAGATCGAGCGGATCTACGACCGCTCGGGCCTGATCCACACCACCACCCACACGGTGATGCACAACCTCGTCTTCGGCGTGGTGCTGGTCTTCGTGGTGCAGTGGCTGTTCCTCGGCTCGCTCACCAGCGCGATCATCGTGGCGGCCACGATTCCGTTCGCGCTCGGCTTCGCGATCCTGATCCTGGTTGTGCGCGGCGACTCGGCCAACCTCCTGTCGCTCGGCGCGATCGATTTCGGCCTGATCGTCGACGCGACCGTGATCATGGTGGAGAACGTCTTCCGCCACATCGCCGAGCCCGACCACGTGAAGGGCGAGGCCCCGCCCAGCGGCCTGACGGGCCGGCTCGGCACCATCGCGGTCGCCGGCCGCGAGGTGAACCGGGCGATCTTCTTCTCGGCGACCATCATCATCGTCGGCTTCCTGCCGCTGTTCACGATGACCGGCGTCGAGGGCCACATCTTCGGGCCGATGGCCAAGACCTACGCGTACGCGCTGCTGGGCGGCCTGCTCGCGACCTTCACGGTCTCGCCCGCGCTCTCGGCCCTGATGCTGCCGAAGAAGCTCGAGGAGCGCGACACCCTGATCGTGCGGGTGCTGCGCGTCGGCCACGAGGCGGCTCTGCGCTTCGGCCTGCGCAACCGCGTCCTGGCGATCGCCGTGATGCTGGCGGTGCTCCTGGTCTCGGGCCTCACGGCCCGCAATCTCGGCCTCGAGTTCCTGCCGCGTCTCGAGGAGGGCAACCTCTACGTGCGCGGGACGATGCCGTCCTCGATCTCGCTGGAGGCCGGCAACGCCTACGTCCAGCGCATGCGCAAGATCTTCCAGGAGGTTCCGGAGGTCACCACCGTCCTGTCGCACCAGGGCCGCCCGAACGACGGCACCGACGCCACCGGCTTCTTCAACGTCGAGATCCTGGCGCCGCTCAAGCCGATCGACCAGTGGCGCAAGGGCCTCGACAAGGAGACGCTGATCCAGGACCTCAGCAAGAAGCTGGAGGCGGAATTCCCCGGCATCGAGTTCAACTTCTCGCAGTATATCGAGGACAACGTCCAGGAAGCGGCCTCGGGCGTGAAGGGCGAGAACTCGGTCAAGATCTACGGCAACGACCTCGCCCAGCTGACCAAGACCGCCAACGCCGTCAAGGCCGCTCTCGCCACCGTCCCGGGCGTCACCGACCTGTCGGTGTTCGAATCCCTCGGCCAGCCGACGGTGCGGATCGACGTCGACCGCCACAAGGCCGCGCGCTACGGCCTGTCGATCGGCGACGTGAACACCACGATCCAGGCGGCGATCGGCGGCCAGACCGCGGGCGACCTCTACGAGTACGGCTCCGACCGCCACTTCCCGATGCGGGTGCGGCTCGCCAAGGAGTACCGCTCCTCGCTCGCGGGCATCCGCAACATCGCGGTCGGCGCCCAGAACCCCAACGGCGGCGTGATCCAGGTGCCGCTCTCCGAGATCGCCGACGTCGACCTCGTCTCCGGCGCCTCGTTCATCTACCGCGAGGACCAGCAGCGCTATATCCCGGTGAAGTTCTCGGTGCGCGGCCGCGACCTCGGCAGCGCCGTGCTGGAGGCCCAGCGCAAGGTCGCCGATGCGGTCGACCTGCCGCCGGGCTACCGGCTGGAATGGGTCGGGCAGTTCACCAACCTGAAGGAGGCGGCCGCTCGCCTCAGCCTCGTTGTGCCGATCACGCTGCTGCTGATCGCGCTGCTCCTCTACATCAACTTCTCGTCGGTGGCCGACATGCTGCTGACCCTGTCGGTCATCCCGATGGCGATGATCGGCGGCATCTTCGCCCTGGCGCTGACCGGCACGCCGTTCTCGATCTCGGCGGCGATCGGCTTCATCGCGCTGTTCGGGATCTCGACCATGGAGGGCGTGATCCTGCTCGCCTACTACAACCAGCTGCTCGACGAGGGCTGGAAGCGGCAGGAGGCGGTCTGGCACGCCGCCGTGGTGCGCATGCGCCCGGTGATGATGACCTGCGTGGCGGCCTGCGTCGGCCTGCTGCCGGCCGCGGTCTCCACCGGCATCGGCTCGCAGGTGCAGAAGCCGCTGGCGCTCGTGGTGGTGGGCGGCATCATCCTGGCGCCGAACCTGATCCTCGTGATCGTCCCGGTGCTGATCTCCCTGTTCTCCCGGCGTCGCCCGAACCCGGACGCCCAGGCGCGGCCCGCGCACCGGGCCGCCGCGTGAGCCTGCTCAGGAGCGCGCG
>NZ_JBQEPK010000021.1:45445-108041 GCF_052045615.1 Methylobacterium sp. 22177
GGCCTCGCCGCGCGCGCCATCTGGGACCGGTCGGATTGACTTGGCAGCGGGTCGCGCCGCTCTACCGAGGTGAGCTTTTCGGGGGCGGGATGGTGAGCTTTGCGCCGAGACGGTGCGGACGGGCGACCGCGTGGCTGGCGGCCTCCCTCGGCCTGTCGGCCTGCGCGGTCGGCCCGAACTACGTGGCGCCCGAGGCTCCGCCGGTCGGCCGCTACACCAAGGAACCGCTGCAGAATCCCTCCGCGGCCGACAAGATCCGGACGCGGCAGGGCGGCTCGGCCGACCAGAGCTTCGTCTCCGGCGCCGATATTCCTGGCTCGTGGTGGACCCTGTTCCACTCGAAGGCACTGAACCGCCTCGTCGAGCAGGCGCTCGCCAACAACCCGACGCTGGAGGCGGCGCAGGCCTCCCTGCGGGTGGCGCAGCAGAACGTGCTCGCCCAGAAGGGCACGCTCTACCCGAGCCTGACCGCGACGCCGCAGATCCAGGGGGCGCTGGCGCCCGGTCTCGACCTGCAATCGCCCCTCAACAACCAGAACCAGTATCTCTACAGCCTGTCCACGCCGCAGGCGGTGGTCTCGTACAATCCCGACGTGTTCGGCGGGAACCGCCGGCAGATCGAGTCCCTGGAGGCCACCACCGAGAACCAGCGGTTCCAGCTGGAAGCGGCCTACCTGAGCCTGACCGCCAACGTCGTCGCCGCCGCGATCCAGGAAGCGTCCCTGCGCGCGCAGATCGACGCGACCCGCAAGGTGATCCAGGCGCAGACCGAGGTGCTGCAGCTCTACAACAAGCAGCTGTCGCTGGGTCAGATCGCCGGGGCCGACGTGGTGCAGCAGCAGGCGGCGCTGGCGCTGTCGCAGCAGCTGCTGCCGCCGCTGGAGAAGGCGCTCGCCCAGCAGCGCAACCTGCTGACCGCGCTGGCAGGACGCCTGCCCTCCGACGAGGTCTCCGAGACCTTCGACCTCGCCGCCCTGCGCCTGCCGACCCGGCTTCCGGTGAGCCTGCCCTCGCGGCTCGTGCAGCAGCGGCCCGACGTGAAGGCGGCGGAGGCCCTGGTGCAGCAGGCGAGCGCCAGTGTCGGCGTCGCGGTGGCGAACCGCCTGCCGCAGTTCAGCCTGACCGCCACGGGCGGCTCCAGCGCCACGCGGATCGCGCAGGTGACCAGTCCGGGCGCGGCGTTCTTCACGATCATCGGGCAGGCGACGGCGCCGATCTTCGATGCCGGCACCCTGTTCCGGCGGCAGCGCGCCGCCGAGGAATCGCTGACGGAGGCGCAGGCGCAGTACAAGGCGACGGTGATCACCGCCTTCCAGAACGTCGCGGACGCGCTGCGGGCGCTCCAGGCCGACGCGAAGGCCGTGGCCGCTGCCGACGCCGCGGTGAGCGCCACGAACCAGAGCCTCGCGCTGATCCGCAAGCAGTACACCGCCGGGGCGATCACCTCCTCGCAGGTGCTGATCGCCCAGCAGGGCTATCTCTCGGCGCTGGTGACCTCGGCGGCGGCGCGGGCCACCCAGTACGCCGACACCGCCGCCCTGTTCGTGGCCCTGGGCGGCGGCTGGTGGAACCGCGCCGACGTGGCGCCGCCCCCGCCCGAGAAGGACCCGCTGAAGTTCCTCTGACGGGGTCGCGTCAGGTGTACATCGCGATGGCGTCCTGCAGCATCTGGTCGGTGGTGCTCATGACCTTGGTGTTGGCCGTGTAGGCCTGCTGGGTCTCGATCATCTTCGAGAACTGATCCGAGATCCCGGCATTCGACTGCTCCACCGAGCCGGCCGTGACGGTCGCGCCGTTGAGGCCGTAGCTCGGTGTCCCGGACTGGCCGGTGGCCACGTAGGTGCCGCCGTCGAGGGAGGCGAGGTTGTCCTGCATGCCGAACTGCGCCAGCTGCAGCGTCCCGAGGGCCAGGGTGCTGCCGTCCGCGGCCGTGCCCGTGAGGGTGCCGGCGGGCGAGACCGCGAGGCTCGCCAGGGTGCTGGCGCCGGTCGGGACCTGCACGGGGGTCGTCGCCGAGGGGCCGGCGAACAGGTAGTAGCCCGCGCCGTTGGAGAGGTAGCCGCTGGCGTCCGGCGCGAAGTCGCCGCGCCGGGTGTAGCCGGTATCACCGCCGAAGGCCGGGCTGTCCGGCGTCCCGGTGTTCTTCTTGACGATGAAGTAGCCGTTGCCCGAGATCGCGAGGTTGGTCGACACGCCGGTCGACTGCATCGTGCCCTGGATGTTGAGGCTGTTGCGCGTGCTCGGCAGCACGCCCCCGGCCAGCTGCGTGCTGTCGCCGGTCTCGGCCAGCATGTCGGCGAACCGCGTCTCGGTGGACTTGAAGCCCACCGTCTGGGTGTTGGCGATGTTCCCCGAGATGTTGTTCAGGGCCAGCGACTGCGCCGAGGCGCCGGAAATCGAGTTCGAGAGCGCAGTGAAAAGGCCCATCGGGGTCTCCGTTCGCCGGAGCGGCACGGTCCCCGATCCGACGGAGGCCGATAAGAGCCCGATATGGTTAACCGACGGTGTGTGACCGCGTGTTGCTGGGTCGGCGCGCCGCTCGCGCGACGCCGGCGGAGCGGTCACGCCCCGAGGACGCTCAGCACGATCTCCCGTCGGTGCGGCCGGTCGCGGTGCTCGATCAGGTAGATCCCCTGCCACGTGCCGAGCGCCAGCGCCCCGCCGACCAGCGGGATGGTCAGGGCCGAATCGGTGACCAGGGTGCGGATATGGGCCGGCATGTCGTCCGGCCCCTCGGCGCCGTGGACGTAGCCGGCCTGCCGCGGCGCGAACCCGTCCAGCGCGGTCATCAGGTCGGTCTGGACGTCGGGGTCGGCATTCTCCTGGATGGTCAGCGAGGCCGAGGTGTGCCGGCAGAACACCGTGACGAGCCCGTCCCGGACGCCGCTGCCGCGCACGAACTCGGCCACCGCCGCGGTGAAATCCGTGAAGCCCGGCCCCGGGGTCGCGACGGTGAGGCGGCCGCTGGCGTGGCGCGCCACCGGGCCGGAGGCCAGCGCCTCGACCGGCCCGATCCTGCCCTCCCGGCCGTGTCCCTGCCTCATGCGGTCTTCTCCATCAGCGTCGCGCCCGGCGCGATCTCGCGCTCGCCCCGGGCGAGGATCCGTTCGAGCACGTCGATCCGGTCGGCCTCCGCGGGCGGCTTGTCCCAGCGGATGCGGCTGACCCGGGGGAAGCGCATGGCCACGCCCGACTTGTGCCGGGTCGAGCGCTGCACGCCCTCGAAGGCGATCTCGAGGACGAGCCCGGCCTCGCGGCCGTGGGCGACCTCGCGCACCGGGCCGAAGCGCTTGGTGGTGTTGTTGCGGACGTAGCGGTCGAGCTTGGCCAGCTCGGCGTCGGTGAAGCCGTGATAGGCCTTGCCCACCGGCACCAGCTCGTCGCCGCCCTCGGGCGCCTCCCGCCAGACCCCGAACGTGTAGTCCGAGTAGAAGGACGAGCGCTTCCCGTGCCCGCGCTGGGCATACATCATCACGGCGTCGACGATGTGCGGCTCGCGCTTCCACTTCCACCACGGCCCCTTGGGGCGTCCCGGCAGGTAGGGGCTGTTGAGGCGCTTGAGCATCACGCCCTCGATGGCGTCGGCATCCGCGCCGGCGCCCACCGAGGCCGGATCCGCCCGGGCGGCCGCCAGGGCCTCCCAATCCGCGAAGGGCACGAGCGGCGAGATGTCGATCCGCGCGTGGTCGAGGCGCGTGACCAGCGCCTCCAGCTTCTGCCGCCGGGCCGCGAACGGCTCCCCGCGCAGATCGTCGCCCTCCAGGGTGAGGAGGTCGTAGGCCCGCACGTGGGCCGGGAACTCCTCCAGGAGCTTGCCCGTCACGGCCTTCCGGTTCAGGCGCTGCTGCAGCACGTTGAAGCTCTGCACCCGCCGCTCGCGGAGGATCAGCAGCTCGCCGTCGAGGGCGCCCGCGAAGGTGATGGCCTCGGCGAGGTCCGGGAACGCCCCGGTGATGTCCTCGCCGGTGCGGGAATAGACCTTCCCGACCTGCTGGCCGGCCCGATCGAGACCGCCGACGAGCTGGACGCGGATGCCGTCCCACTTCCACTCGGCCGAGAAGGCCTCGGCCTCCAGCTTCTCGAGGTCGGCCTCCTCCTCGATCGGGTGCGACAGCATCGGCGGCCGGAACGGCGCGGGGTTCAGGGTCTCGGGCCGCTCGGCCCGGCCCTCGACCCAGGCGAACAGAGTCTCGAAGGGCGGGGTCAGGCCGTGCCAGACCTCCTCGACGGCGTCGGCGTCGTGGCCGCCCAGCGCGCCGACGGCCGTCTTGGCGAGCCGCGCCGACACGCCGACCCGCAGGTTGCCGGTGACGAGCTTCAGGAGCGCCCAGCGCCCGGTCTCGTCGAGGGCGTCGAGCCAGTCCGCGAGATGGCGGGGCAGCTCGCGCTTGGGGATGGTCGCGAGGGTCTCCACGACCTCGGCCAGGGTCGGGACGTGGGGCGGCGGATTGTTGTGGCCGGGGCCCGGCTCCCGCGGCGCCTCCGTCGGTCCCGGCCAGATCAGCGCCGTCGTCTCCGCGAGGTCGCCCACGTAGTTGTGCGAGAGCCGGAACAGCACCGGGTCGATCCGCTCCTCCACCAGCCCGCGGATCAGGGCCGGCTTGGCCTCGCGGAAGCTCAGCGTACCGGTCATGGCGCCCAGCGCGTAGCCGCGCTCGGGGTCGGGCGTGCGCGCGAAGTAGTCCTGGAGCATGCGCAGCTTCGCGTTGCGGCGCGGCTCGTAGGCGAGGCGGTCGAGGAGATGGGCGAACTCGTTCACGCGGCCGCCTCCGCCTCAGAGCTCGCCTCCGAGGTCCCCTCGACCTCGCCGTCATCGCCGTAGCCGAGCAGGTGGAGCGGCTTCGCCCGGATGCCCTGCGTCCCGCACCAGTGGACCAGCGCGTCCTCCTGCCCGTGCGTCACCCAGACCTCTTCGGCGCCGGTGTCGCGGATGGTGCGGCACAAGTCAGGCCAGTCGGAATGGTCGGAGATCACCAGCGGCAGCTCGACGCCCTTCTGGCGGGCGCGGGCGCGCACCCGCATCCAGCCCGAGGCGAAGCAGGTCACCGGGTCGGGGAATTTGCGGGACCACAGGTCCTGGATCGACGAGGGCGGGCAGAGAACGATCGCCCCGTGCAGGTCCTTGCGCTCGGCGGCCACGACCTTGGGCGTGTCGCCCAGCGGCACGCCTTCCTCCTTGTACAGCGTGGTGAGCTTCTCCATGGCGCCGTGCAGGTGGATCGGGCGGTCCCAACCCTCCTCGCGCAGGAGCGCCATCACCCGCTGCGCCTTGCCGAGCGCGTAGGCCCCCACGATGTGGGCGCGCTCCGGGAACAGTCTGACCGATTCGAGGAGCTTGCGGACCTCGCCCCGCGTGTCGGGGTGGGTGAAGACCGGCAGGCCGAAGGTCGCCTCGGTGATGAACACGTCGCAGGGCACGACCTCGAACGGCAGGCAGGTCGGGTCCGGCGCGCGCTTGTAGTCGCCCGAGACCACGACGCGGACGCCGTCCCGCTCGATGGCGATCTGCGCCGAGCCGAGCACGTGGCCGGCCGGGGCGAAGCGCACGGTGACGTCGCCGACGCGGAGCGCCGCCCCGAGCGGCGCCTCCTGCCGCTGGCGGCAGAAATCCGTGCCGTAGCGCACCGCCATGATCCGCAGGGTCTCGGGCGTCGCCAGCACGTGGCCGTGGCCCGCGCGGGCGTGGTCGGCGTGCCCGTGGGTGATGAGCGCGCGCTCCACCGGCCAGGTCGGATCGACGTGGAAGCGCCCGAGGGGGCAGTAGAGACCCTCGCGGGTCAGGGTGAGGAGATCGCTGGCGCGTATCGGCATCGGGTCCGTGCTGCCGGTGGAGTCCGCCGGTGGCCCCGGTATATAGGCGCCCCCGAACCGGCAGACGCATGGCCTCGCAGCTCAGTTCCGGCGACCTCCTCGCCGATCGCCGCTACCGCTACGCCGAGGCCTGCCTCGCCGACGGCGACCACGCGGGCGCCGCCGACCTCGCCGAGCAGGCCCTGGAGCGCGCCCCGCGCTACGCGCCGGCCTGGCTCCTGCTGGGCCGGGCGCGCGCGGGTCTGGCCGCCTCCGGCACCGATCCGGCCCTGCGCGACGCGGCGGCGCAGGCCTACGCCCGCGCCCTCGACATCGATCCCGAGGACCGGCTGGGCGTGCGCGCGCATCTCGTCCGCCTGGGCGGTGGCGATACCCTCCCGGTCCTGTCGCCGGCCTATGTCCGCGCCCTGTTCGACGACTACGCACCGCGCTTCGAGCGCCACCTCGTGGAGGGCCTCGGCTATGTCGGCCCGCAACTCGTCCGCGACGCCCTGCCGCGCGTTCCGGAGCGCTTCGCGGTCGCCCTCGATCTCGGCTGCGGCACGGGGCTGATGGGCGAGGTCGTGCGCGACCGGGTCGATCATCTCACCGGGATCGACCTCTCCCCCGGGATGCTGGCGCTGGCGCGGACCAAGACGGCGCGGGGTCGGCCGCTCTACGAGCGCCTCGTCGAGGGCGACGTCGCCGCCGCCCTGGCCGACCTGCCGGAGGCCTCGGCCGACCTCTGCCTCGCCGCGGACGTCCTGATCTACGTCGCGGATCTGGCGTCGTTCCTGGCGGGCGTGGGGCGGGTCCTGCGGCCCGGCGGCCTCGGTGCCTTCACGGTGCAATCCCACGACGGCCCCGGCTCCGTCCTGGGCGAGGACGGCCGCTACGCCCACGCGGATGCCCATCTGGCGGCGACGGCCGCCGTGTCCGGCTTGGAACGGCTGGCGGCGAGGCCCGCGGAAGTCCGGCGGGAGGGAGGACGGCCGGTACCGGGCCGCGTCGTTGTGTTGCGGCGCACATCGGCATGAAACCGCCCCGCTATTCGTCCATTGTCAGTCGACCGCGACTGGGCGCGGCGGCTCGATCGGGGGATCAGCATGGCGGAATACGGAAGTCGGACAGGCGGAGCAGCACCGGAGCGGAAACCTGAGCCTCCAGCCGACAAGTCGTTTCCCGCCGACCCGCGAACCCGAATTCCCTTCGCGATCGCCCTGGCGGCGCTCGCGGGCTGCGCCGACTCCATCGGCTTCCTGGAATTCTCGCAGCTCTTCATGTCGTTCATGTCGGGCAACACCACCCGCTTCGGCGTGGCGGTGGCCAACGGCGACTGGGAGAATGTCAGCCGCGTCGCCAGCACCATCTGCATGTTCTGCTTCGGCGCCTTCCTGGGGACGCTGATCGCCGCCTGGGTCGGGCGCTGGCGCCTCGCCGTGCTACTGACGCTCCAGGCCCTGCTGCTCGCCGGCGGCCTGCTGATGCCCTGGGGCACCTTCGCCTACCCGCTGCACGCCTACCCGATCGTCCTGGCGCTGGGCCTCCAGAACGCGACGCTGCAGGACGAGGGCGGCCGCTCCCTGGCGCTCACCTACGTCACGGGCGCCGTGGTGCGTTTCGGCACGGGCTGCGCCAACCTGCTGCTCGGCACGGTGGCGCCCTCCTTCTGGATCCAGGCGCCGCTCTGGGCCGGGCTGAGCACCGGCGCGGTCGTGGGCGGCCTGCTCGACATGCGCTACGGCGAATCGGCCTTCCTGTTCCCGGCGGCTCTGGCCGCCATCCTGGCCCTGATCGCGATCGCCCTCACCGTCGCCAAGCCGGGCAGCACCCTGGTCGCCGGATCGTCCCCGGCACCCGATGCCAGCCCGAAGGCCGAGGTCATCGACGCGATCCACTGAGACCCGACCGGGGCAGGTGGGGTCAGCCGTCGGAATCCCGGATGCTGCCCCGGCCCTGCTTGATCGCGGCGCGGCTCTTCTTCGCGCCGATGCGCCGCTCCTGCGAGCCCCGGGTCGGCTTCGTGGGCCGGCGGATCGGCGGCGGCGGCTTGGCCGCCTCCGCCACGAGATCGACCAGCCGCTGCAGCACGTCGGCCCGGTTGCGTTCCTGTGTCCGGTGCCGCTGCCCCGCGAGGACGAGGACGCCGTCCTTGGTCATCCGCCGCCCGGCGAGCCGCGCGAGATTGGCCTTCACCCGCTCGTCGATGGCGGGGGACGCCAGCGCCGCCCAGCGGAGCTGGACGGCGGTCTCGACCTTGTTGACGTTCTGTCCGCCGGCGCCCGAGGCGCGCATGAAGGACAGCTCGATCTCGTCCTCGTCGATGGCGATGCGCGGCGTCACCCGCAGGGGCATGGCGGCCTCCCCGGCAGCGCGATGACGGCGCGCGGGCGGATGCGGATCGGCGGCTCCATCACCATATCTGTCCTGTGCTTCCCGCCCCGCTCACCGCGCCCCGTCGGAGCGATCTCCGGCAACCTCCCGGACGGAGCGACCCGGGCCGCGCCGCCGGTCGCCGCGCGTCGGCTCAGGCCGCCTCGGCCGGCGTGCGGGCGCGCAGCGCCAGGGCGTGCAGACCCCGCTTGAACGCGTCGTCGAGCAGCGCGTTCACCAAGCGGTGCCGCTCGACGCGGCTCTTGCCCTCGAACGCCGACGCGACGATGTCGAGCCGGTAATGGGTCTCGCCCCCCGGCCGCGCTCCGGCGTGGCCGGCATGCAGATGCGACTCGTCGATCACGTCGAGCCGCGCCGGCGCGAGCTGCTCCCGCAGCCGCGCCTCCATCCAGTCCCGCAGGGTGCTACCCGCGCCCGCACCGTCCGCCATCGTGCCCTCGCGTCGTGTCCGTGGGCGCCGTCAAGCCCGATCCCGCGCATGCGTCATCAGGCCCGGTGCCCTTGTGTCTCAGGTCCGCCCCCTCATAATCGGCCCGTCATGGATCTCAACTCGCGCCTGTTCGACAGCATCCGGATCAAACCGTCCTGCGACGAGCCGAAGGCCGCGGCCGAGGCCGTCTGCGAGAGTCCGGGCTGCACCCATCCGGGCCTCTACAGGGCACCGAAGGGGCGGAAGGCCGAGGGCCAGTACTGGCGCTTCTGCATCGACCATGTCCGCGCCTACAACGCCACCTACAATTACTTCGACGGCATGAACGACGCCGCCGTGCAGGCCTACCAGAAGGACGCGATCATCGGGCATCGTCCGACCTGGGCGATGGGCGTGAACCGGACCGGTCAGGCCAAGCCGGAGAATGAGCCGGCCCGCGACTGGGCCTACGTCGATCCGCTCGGCATCCTGCGCGGCGAGGGCGTCGGCGACGCGCGCCGGCGCGCCCGCCAGCCCGAGGAGCCGCGCAAGCCCAAACACTCGGCGACGGTGCGCCGCGCCCTCGACGTGATGGGCCTCGAGGAGGGGGCGGACTCGGCCGCCATCAAGGCGCAGTACAAGGTGCTGGTGAAGCGCTTCCACCCCGACGCCAACGGCGGCGACCGGTCGTTCGAGGAGCGCCTGCGCGACATCATCCGCGCCCACGACGTGCTCCGCGCGGCGGGTCTCTGCTGAGCGGCACGAACGATGCACGCCGGTTCGCAGCCAGGATAGGGCAAACCGCGCGGGGCGACCCTATATGGGATCCATGCCGGTCGGTGGCGCGCGAGCGCGCCGCCGTCTAAGGATGGCTCCGCCCCGCCGCGGAGGCCCGGCTCGACGTTCTTCCGCGCGGATGCTTCACTGTTTGGGAGTGGAGCGCCCGCGCCTCACGAGGTTCCGAATGCTCTCTGACGCTACGCCCGCCGCGCTGCCCGATCGCACCGTCTCCGTCCGCGATGTCTTCGGCATCGACCTCGACCTCAAGGTCCCGGCCTTCGCCGAGCCCGAGGAGCACGTGCCGGATGTCGACCCGGACTACATCTTCGACCGGGAGACGACGCTGGCGATCCTGGCCGGCTTCGCCCGCAACCGTCGCGTGATGGTCACCGGCTATCACGGCACCGGCAAGTCGACCCACATCGAGCAGGTGGCCGCCCGGCTGAACTGGCCGTGCATCCGGATCAACCTCGACAGCCACGTCTCGCGCATCGACCTCGTCGGTAAGGACGCCATCGTCCTGCAGGACGGCAAGCAGGTCACCGCCTTCCAGGACGGCATCCTGCCCTGGGCGCTGCAGAACAACGTCGCCCTCGTGTTCGACGAGTACGATGCCGGCCGCCCGGACGTGATGTTCGTGATCCAGCGCGTGCTGGAGCTCTCGGGCCGGCTGACGCTGCTCGACCAGAAGCGCGTGATCCGCCCGCACCCGGCCTTCCGGCTGTTCGCCACCGCCAACACGGTGGGCCTGGGCGACACGTCGGGCCTCTATCACGGCACCCAGCAGATCAACCAGGGCCAGATGGACCGCTGGTCGATCGTCACCACGCTCAACTACCTGCCGCACGACCGCGAGGTCGACATCGTGCTCTCGAAGGCGACCCATTACCGGGGCGACCAGGGCCGCGACATCGTCAACCGGATGGTGCGCGTGGCGGACCTGACCCGCAACGCCTTCATGAACGGCGACCTCTCGACCGTCATGAGCCCGCGCACGGTGATCACCTGGGCCGAGAACGCCGACATCTTCAAGGATATCGGCTTCGCGTTCCGGGTGACCTTCCTCAACAAGTGCGACGAGCTGGAGCGGACGCTGGTGGCCGAGTTCTACCAGCGCGCCTTCGGCAAGGAGCTGCCCGAGAGCGCGGTGAACGTCGCGCTGAGCTGACCCGCATGGAGGACGCGATGGCGCATCCGGCCCCCGCGCGCGAGGACGCCCCGGCGACTGCGCATGCCCGGGGACGGACGCGCCACGCGGACGATCTCTACACCTGGGTTCAGGAGCAGGTGGCCCTGCTCCGCGCCGGCCGGGTGGACGCGCTCGACCTCGACAACATCGCCGAGGAGCTGAGCGACGTGGGCCTGAGCGAGTATTACCGGCTCCAGAGTGCGGTCGAAATCATTATCCTTCACATGCTGAAGTGGGACCATCAGCCGGAACGGCGAAGCCGCAGTTGGGCACTCAGCATCGCCGAGCATCGGGAGCGCGCCACGATCCAACTGCGGAAGAGCCCGGGCCTGAAGTCGAGCCTCAATGAGATTCGGCACGACAGCTTCCGGCTCGGTCGCCTCGGGGCAGCCCGGCAGATGAAGCGCTCGCCCAAAACCCTGCCCGCGGACTGTCCCTACAGCTGGGATGAGATCCTGAACCGCCCCTTCGCGTTCGAGGACGACCGGTAGCGCTGATGTCCATCTCCAACCGCAAACCCGGCGAGCGCCGCGAACCCGTGGCCGAGCCCCTGAAGCGCTCGGTGGCCGGATGCCTGCGCGCCATCGCCCGGCGCTCCGAGGTCGAGGTCACCTACGCCACCGACCGGCCGGCGCTGACCGGCGACAAGGCCCGCCTGCCCGAGCCCCCGCGCAAGCTCTCGGCGCAGGACGTCGCGGTGCTGCGCGGCAACGCCGACGCCATGGCGCTGCGGCTCGGCTGCCACGACGTCGCCGTCCACCGCCGCCTCGCCCCCGAGAACAGCGCCGCCCGGGCGGTCTACGACGCGGTGGAGCAGGCGCGCGTGGAGGCGATCGGCTCGCGCCGGATGGCGGGCGTCGCCAGCAACATCTCGGCGATGCTGGAGGACCGCTATCACCGGGGCGGCAAGTACGAGACCATCACCGACCGGGCCGACGCCCCGATGGAGGACGCCGTCGCCCTGATGGTGCGCGAGCGCCTGACCGGCCAGAAGCCGCCCGAGGCCGCCACCAAGATCGTCGATCTGTGGCGGGAGCACATCGAGGCCAAGGCCGGCCCGAACCTCGACGGGCTGCTCGGCTCGATCGAGGACCAGCGCAAGTTCGCCCGCTCGGTGCGCGAGCTCCTCACCTCCCTCGACATGTCGGACGAGACGCCGTTCGACGCCGAGGACGACGAGAACGACGACGAGAACGACGCCCAGGACGACGAGCAGAACCCCAGCGAGGGCGATTCGGAGGAGAAGAGCCAGGGCGAGCGCGCCGAGATCGAGACCTCCGAGGAGGCCTCCGACGAGATCGAGGAGGGTGCGCAGGAATCCGCCGACGCGCCGTCCGGTGAGTTGCCCGAGGAGGCCGAGGACGCGGAGTCGGAGGAGGCGTCGGAGGCCTCGCGCCCGCCGCAGCGGCAGGGCAACGAGGCGCGCGGGCCCGAGTACAAGGTGTTCAATCCGCGGTTCGACGAGGTCATCCACGCCGAGGAGCTGTGCGACGCCGACGAGCTGTCGCGCCTGCGCTCCTACCTCGACAAGCAGCTCTCGCATCTGCAGGGCGTGGTCGGCCGGCTCGCGAACCGGCTGCAGCGGCGATTGCTCGCCCAGCAGAACCGCGCCTGGGATTTCGACCTGGAGGAGGGTCAGCTCGACCCGGCGCGGCTGGTCCGCGTGGTCATCGACCCCTACCAGCCGCTCTCCTTCAAGCAGGAGAAGGACACGAATTTCCGCGACACGGTGGTGACGCTGCTCCTCGACAATTCGGGCTCCATGCGCGGCCGGCCGATCACCGTGGCGGCGACCTGTGCCGACATCCTGGCGCGGACGCTGGAGCGCTGCGGCGTGAAGGTGGAGATCCTGGGCTTCACCACCCGGGCCTGGAAGGGCGGCCAGAGCCGCGAGGCGTGGCTCGCCGCCGGCAAGCCGCCGAATCCCGGGCGCCTGAACGACCTGCGCCACATCGTCTACAAGTCGGCCGACGCGCCCTGGCGGCGCGCGCGCAAGAACCTCGGGCTGATGATGCGCGAGGGGCTGCTCAAGGAGAACATCGACGGCGAGGCGCTCGACTGGGCGCACAAGCGCCTGCTCGGGCGGCCGGAGCAGCGCAAGATCCTGATGGTGATCTCCGACGGCGCGCCGGTGGACGACTCGACCCTGTCGGTGAATGCCGGCAACTACCTCGAGCGGCACCTGCGCTGGATGATCGAGGAGATCGAGACGCGCTCGCCCGTGGAGCTCCTCGCCATCGGCATCGGCCACGACGTGACCCGCTACTACCGCCGCGCCGTGACGATCATCGACGCCGAGGAGCTCGGCGGGGCGATGACCGAGAAGCTGGCCGAGCTGTTCGAGGAGGACGGCGCGGCGCCGACCGGCCGCATGCTGCGCGCGGCGGGCGGGCGGCGCTGATCGCCGGTCCGACCGAGCCGCTGCTCTGGCTCTCGGGCCGTCCGATCCGGGGCCTCATCCCGAGGCGCCCGAGCGCCGCGACTGACGCGTCCCTACCGTCACCGCGAGCGAAGCGCAGTGATCCAGGGCGCCCCGACCCCGGTGGGCGCAGCGCCACTGGTCTGCTTCGCTCCGCCCGCGATGACGGCGGCGTCGGAGGCATCGACCGGAGACGGTATGCATGGGACTGTCCGGATCAGTCTGCCTGTCGCGCAAGCGGAAACCGCCGCGGCCCCGAGGGTCACGGCGGTTGAAACCATCCGGTCAGGAACGGTGAAGCCCGACGACTCAGGCCGCGGCGGCCGGGGTCTCGGCGAGCTTCTTGTGGATCTCGCGCTTCAGGAGGCGCGCGGTCTGCGACAGGTCGCCCTCGCCGGCCTTGATCAGGAAGGCGTCGAGGCCGCCGCGGTGCTCCACCGAGCGCAGGGCGTGCGCGGTGACCCGCAGGCGGACACGCTTGCCCAGCGCGTCGGACTGAAGGGTGACGTTGCACAGGTTCGGCAGGAACCGGCACTTGGTCTTGCGGTTCGAGTGGCTCACGAGGTGGCCGACCTGAACGGCCTTGCCGGTGAGTTCGCAGCGGCGCGCCATGATAAAAAACGATCCCGTCTCGTTCCGCCCGGTAGAGACCCGATCGCGGCCGGCGCGATCTTCGTCGCAGCAGGCGGCGCCCGTTGCGTGTTCCAGGTCCGGCGGAGTCCTGTTGAAGGCGCGAGCCTATAGGCGACGAAGGCGCGGTGCGTCAAGGTGCCGACGGGTGCCGGAGCCGCGCCCGACGCCCAACGGTCTGTTAACCACGATGCCGGGATATAGCCTTCTTCCACCTGCAGGAAGGCGCCTCTCCCCGCTCCGTGCGTCGCAGAGGACGCTGGCGAGCGGGTGTGTTCGAGAGGGCGCGTTCGAGCGAGTGTCTTGGCCCGCCCGCCCTGGGATGCGATCCGGATCATGAGCGCCACGCCAGTCCGTCGGATGATCAAGCCGTTGACCGAGCCGTCGACGAAGCACGCTGTCGGGCGGCTCGCGGGCAGCCTCCTCGCGGTCGCGGCCCTCGCGGCCCCGACCGATGCCGGGGCGCGGGTGTCGCGGGCCAAGCGGGCCGCGCCCGCCGCCGCGACCGTGGCGGTCGATTACGGCATCAACCTCGCCGGCCTCCCGATCGGCACGGCGCGCCTCGCCGGCTCCTTCGACCGCGACCGCTACATGATGGACGTGTCGGCGGTGCTCACCGGCCTCGTCGGGGCGATCACCGGCGGGAAGGGCTCCGCCCGGGCCTCGGGCAGCTTCTCGGCCGCGCCGCAGCCCGGCGCCTTCGCCATCGCCACTCAGACGGCGAGTTCCGGCATCGCGGTGCGCATGGCCCTGGCGCACGGCAACGTCGTCCAGGCCGAGATCACGCCGCCGTTGATCGACATGCAGGACCGCGTTCCGGTCACACCGGCCAACAAGCGCGGCATCATCGACCCGGTGAGCGCCCTGCTGATGCCGACCCAGGGGCGCGGCGAGCCCCTCGACCCGGAGAATTGCAACCGGACCCTGCCGGTCTTCGACGGCGCCACCCGCTTCAACGTCGTGCTGAGCTACGCCGAGACCCGCCCGGTGCAGAAGCCCGGCTATGCCGGCCCGGTACTCGTCTGCAATGCCCGCTACCAGGCGGTCGCCGGCCACCGCCCGGACCGGCCGGGGGTGAAGTTCATGGAGGAGAACCGCGAGATGTCGGTCTGGCTCGCCCCCGTCGAGGGGACGCGCGTCCTGATCCCGCTGCGCATCTCGGTGCTCACCACGATCGGCACCAACATCATCGAGGCCACGCGCTGGAGCCAGAGCGGCACGCCGACGACCACCGGCACGGCCGGCACCGGCGTGGCCGGCAACAGCGTCGCGCAGGCGAGCTTGGCCGGGCAGTAGCGCCGCCGCCCAGGCGTTTGACCGGCGGCCGGTTTCCCGGCACCTCGGCGCGGCGCGGCAGCCGCGCGGGGAGGTCAGCAGTGCCCAAGGGCTACATCATCGTCCGGATGACGGTCACCGATCCGGACACCTACAAGGACTACGCCGCCATGGCCTCCGAGGCGATGCGCCGCTACGGCTGCAAGCCGCTGGTGCGCGGCGGCCGGTGCGAGGCGCTGGAGGGCGAGGGCCGTCCGCGCAACGTCGTGCTGGAATTCGAGTCCTACGAGGCGGCGCGCAGCTACTACTTCTCGCCCGAGTACCAGGCCGCGGTGGCCAAGCGCCGGCCGGCGGGAATCGGCGAGGTGGTGCTCGTCGAGGGTGTCGACTGATCGACGTCTGGGTTGCTCCCGGATTCCGCGCGGTCCGCGAAACGCCCCTGGGAGGCGCGGAGCCGGCCCTCACCGCTCTCCCGGCTCGCCGTGCCGGTGGGGACGCACGCGGCGAGGTCCGCAGCCGCGCGGGTGGAGGGAATCTTCACGTTCCCGGCGATAATGCCCGGATGTGCTCGCCTGCCCTCCGAATCGCCCTCGCCCTGGCCGCGCTCGCAGGCCCGGCCGCCGCACAGCCCCTGAGCGCCGGATCCGCCGATCAGGGCTGCGGCGGTGACGCCTTCTCGTCGGCCGAAGTCGTCGAGAACAGGCCGCCCCGCCGCGGTCCCCTCGTCGCGACTCCCGACACGCTCTGCGCCGACCTCGCGCCGCAGCCGGGCACCCCGACGACGCAGATCGATATCTACCCGATGATCACGCCGCAGATTGGACCTGGCGGCGGCGGCATCCCATATGAGGGAGGACCGTACCGGCCCTAACGTCCCCGACGCGGCCGGCCGGTCGGACCCGCCTCCCCGCCCGCGCCGCGACGGCGCCGCGACGGCCTTCCCGCTCGAAGGAACCGCCGACCATCGACGCGCTGCTCCGCCCCACGTCCAGTCGCTCGCTGTCCCGCGAGGCCCGCGCCCGCGGCGTCACCGCGGTCCTCGGGCCGACCAACACCGGCAAGACGCATCTCGCCATCGAGCGGATGCTCGCGCACCCGACCGGCATGATCGGGCTGCCCCTGCGGCTGCTCGCCCGGGAGGTCTACCTGCGCGTCGTCGCGAAGGTGGGCCCCGAGAAGGTCGCCCTCGTCACCGGCGAGGAGAAGATCAAGCCGGACCGGCCGCGCTACTGGATCTGCACCATCGAGGCGATGCCGCGGGACCTCGACGTGGCGTTCGTGGCCATCGACGAGATCCAGCTCGCCGCCGACATGGATCGCGGCCACGTCTTCACCGACCGCCTGCTCTACGTCCGCGGCCGGGAGGAGACCCTGCTGATCGGCTCCTCGACCATGCTGCCGCTGGTCCAGGACCTGATCCCCAACGTCCACACCACGACCAGGCCGCGGCTCTCGCAGCTCACCTTCGCGGGGGAGAAGCGGCTGTCGCGGCTGCCCCGGCGCACCGCCATCGTGGCGTTCTCGGCCGAGGAGGTCTACGCGATCGCCGAGCTGATCCGCCGCCAGCGCGGGGGCGCCGCGGTGGTGCTCGGTGCCCTGTCGCCGCGGACCCGCAACGCCCAGGTCGAGATGTACCAGGCGGGCGACGTCGACTACCTCGTGGCCACCGACGCGGTCGGGATGGGCCTCAATCTCGACGTCGATCACGTCGCGTTCGCGGCCAACTGGAAGTACGACGGCACCCGCTTCCGCAAGCTCACGCCCGCCGAGATGGGCCAGATCGCGGGGCGCGCGGGGCGCCACCTCTCGGACGGCACCTTCGGCTCCACCGGCCGCTGCCCGCCGTTCGAGGCCGAGCTGGTGGAGCGGCTGGAGAGCCACGACTTCGATCCCCTGCGCATCCTGCAGTGGCGCAACCCGGATCTCACCTTCGGCAGCCTGGACGGCCTGCAGGCGAGCCTCGACGAGCACCCGCGCGAATCGGGCCTGACCCGCGCCCCGATGGGCGAGGATCAGCAGGCCCTCGAGATCCTCATGAAGGAGGACGACATCCGCGACATGGCGCGCAGCGCCGCCGCGGTGCGCCGCCTGTGGGACGTCTGCGGCGTCCCGGACTACCGCAAGGTCCACCCGCAGGTGCACGCCGACCTCGTGGCCCAGCTCTACCGGTTCCTCATGAAGGGCATGGCGGGCCGCATCCCCGACACGTGGTTCGCCGAGCAGGTCGCGATGATCGACCGGACCGACGGCGACATCGACACGCTGTCCCGCCGGATCGCGCAGGGGCGCACCTGGACCTTCGTGGCGAACCGTCCCGACTGGCTGCGCGACCCAGAACATTGGCAGGGCGAGACGCGTCGGGTAGAGGACAGGCTGTCCGACGCCCTGCACGAACGCCTCGCGAGCCGCTTCGTCGACCGGCGCACAAGCGTCCTGATGCGGCGCCTGAGAGAGAACACGATGCTCGAAGCCCAGATCACCGCCGACGGTGACGTCACCGTCGAGGGTCAGCATGTCGGCCACCTTCACGGATTCCTGTTCGTTCCCGATGCCAGCGCCGAGGGGCACGAGGCAAAGACACTGAGGAGCGCCGCCGAGAAGGCGCTCGCGGGCGAGATCGAGGCGCGGGCCGAGCGATTCGCCGCGGCCGCCGATTCGACCCTCGTGCTCTCGCACGACGGCACGATCCGCTGGACCGGCGCGCCCGTCGCCAAGCTCACGCCCGGCGAGAAGCTGTTCGCCCCGCAGATCCGTCTGCTGGCGGACGACAGCCTGACCGGCGCGCATCGCGAGAAGGTCGAGGGCCGCCTCGACGCGTGGCTGAAGGCCTACATCGTGCGGCTGCTCGGCCCGCTCATGGAGATCGAGACCGCGGCCGACCTCACCGGCCTCGCCAAGGGGATCGGCTACCAGGTGGTCGAGGCGCTCGGCGTCCTGGAGCGCTCGAAGGTGGCGCACGAGATGCGCAGCCTCGACCAGGACGGCCGCGGGGCCCTGCGCCGCCACGGCGTCCGCTTCGGCGCCTACCACATCTTCCTGCCGGCCCTGCTGAAGCCGGCGCCCCGCACGCTCGCGGCCCAGCTCTGGGCCCTGCGCAACGGCGGCCTCGACCAGCGCGGCCTCGACGAGATCGCGCATCTCGCCGGCTCCGGCCGCACCTCGATCAAGGTCGATCGCGAGATCGCCAAGGGGCTCTACCGCGCCGCCGGCTTCCGGGTCAGCGGCGAGCGGGCGGTGCGCGTCGATATCCTGGAGCGGCTCGCCGACCTGATCCGCCCGGCGATCGCCTACCGGCCCGGCACCACCCCGGGCGCACCGCCGGACGGCACGGCCGACGGCGACGGCTTCGTGGCCACCGTCGGCATGACCTCGCTGGTCGGCTGCTCGGGCGAGGATTTCGCCTCGATCCTGAAGTCGCTCGGCTACACGGCCGAAGCGCGCCCCGGCCCGGCCATCACGGTGCCGCTCGTCCCCGCCGCCGCCACCGCGCCGGCGGCACCGGCCGTCGCCGCCGAGGCATCCTCCGAGGAGGCCGTCGCCGCGCAGGCGGACGCCGCCGAGCCGGTCGGCGACGAGGTTCCGGACGCCGAGGGCGAGACCGCCGCCGACAACGCTCCCGCGGCCGAGGAAGCCCCGGCCGCCGAAGCCGAGGCGGCGCCCGCCGTGGGCGAGGTTCCGGACGACGCGGCCGGCGCGCCCGTCGAGGAGGCCGCCGCGACCGAGGCCTCCGCGGCCGAGGCTTCCGCGACCGACGCGCCCCACGCCGGGGCGGAGCAGCCGGCCGACGGGGTCACCGAACCCATGGCCGAGTCCATCGCCGAGCCCCCGGCCGCATCCGCCGAGGAGACCGCGCCCGAGACCGCCGCCGAGGCGCAGCCCGCCGCGGCCGACATGGCGGACGCCTCGGGTGCCGAGGGCGAGGGTGCCGCCGAGATCCCGCAGATCGAGGTCTGGCGCCTGCAGCGCCACCAGCGCCCGGCTCACCAGCGCCCGCAGAACCGCCCTCGCGGGGGCGGCCGGGGCCGTGACGGCAGCCAGCAGGGCCAGCACCCGGGACAGGGTCGGCCCGAGGGCGGCCGGCCCGAGCAGCGCCGGGCCGAGGGCGACGGCCCGCGTCCCGGCCGGGATCGCGGCCCGCGCCGCGACCGGTTCGAGGGTGGGCGGCCGGAGCGCCGCGACGACCAGCGCAGCGCGGAGCAGCGCCATTCCGGCCCGCGGCCCGACCAGCGGCCGCCGCGGCGCGAGCGGGCGCCCGATCCGGATTCGCCGTTCGCCAAGCTCGCGGCCCTGAAGGCGCAGCTCGAGGCCGGCGACGGCGGGAAGCGCTGACCCGCGGCGGATGCGCGAGGACCGGCAGCGCCTCGACAAGTGGCTGTGGTTCGCGCGGTTCGCGCGGACCCGGTCGCTCGCGGCGCGGCTGGCTTCCGACGGCTTCGTGCGGGTGAACGGCAGCCGGGCCGAGAACCCCGCGAAGGCCATCGGCGTCGGCGACGTGGTGACGGTGGCCGCGCCGCACGCGACGCTGGCGGTGCGGGTGCTCGGTCTCGGCCTGCGCCGCGGCCCGGCGCCGGAGGCGCGGCTGCTCTACGACGACCTGTCGGGCGGTGCTCTGTCCGTCGAGGCCGGCCCGGAGGGGCCATCCGAGTGATGAGGCCGGGCCACAGCGGCCGCGCGAGCGACCCGGCGCGAACCCATGCGGCGCCCGCACGCTTGTCAGTCCGGGAGGCAGCGTCTAGAGCCGTGGGCCTCCGAGGCCCGGCTCCGTGCCGTGTCTCACCGGCGTTCCCCTCGCAGCACCCTCCGGGCGCGCGGGCCGTCTCCAGGCTCCGCCCGGGCCAAGTCGAGTTTTAGGACGAAGACATCCGATGACCTACGTCGTCACCGACAATTGCATCAAGTGCAAGTACACGGACTGCGTCGAGGTCTGTCCGGTGGACTGCTTCTACGAAGGCGAGAACATGCTCGTCATCCACCCGGACGAGTGCATCGACTGCGGCGTCTGCGAGCCGGAATGCCCGGCCGAGGCGATCAAGCCCGACACGGAGTCGAACCTCGACACGTGGCTGAAGCTGAACGCCGACTACGCCAAGAGCTGGCCGAACATCACGCAGAAGAAGGAAGCCCCGGCCGACGCCAAGGAGTGGGACGGCAAGACCGGGAAGCTCGAGGCGCATTTCTCGCCCAACCCCGGCTCGGGCGACTGAAGCCCGGCCTCGGAGGTTCTGGCGTCGGCCCGCGGCTCGCTCTCCAGATCGCAGGAAGATCTGCCGAGCCCATCCCGCCGCTGAACCGCGCGGCGGGGCTGCGTCATACGAAGCCCTGATACGCGGCCAGGTCATTCCTGTCCCGCCGCACCAGTGTAAAACTCTTTGGCGCCGCGCTCGGTCCGCGCGTGCGTCTTCAGGGATGCTTTGATCTGCGCGCCGGATTGTGGTAGACAATCTGCCTGCCGTCGCTCGCGCCTGACGTGCTCCCTCCGGCCGAAACGCCTTCGAATTTCGTGGGTTAGGAGTAGTACGCGCTCGACCGCTGAAGGAGACTTCGGCGGACGGGCCAGGCGTTCGCACGGCCGCGCCGGGGAACGTCCGGATTCGTGCGCTCGGCGCCGGGTCCGGGAGCGGCGAGGCAGACCGGGTGTCCCGCCCGGAAGAACACGGTTTCGCGCGGCGCCGAACGCTGCGCGCCAGTGGAGGCCCTTCTCGCATGACCACAGCCAAGAAGACGACGACCGCAGGCCGGCAGGGCTTCAAGACCGGCGAGGCTGTCGTGTATCCGGCCCACGGCGTCGGTCGCATCACCGCGATCGAGGAGCAGGAGATCGCCGGCTACAAGCTTGAGCTGTTCGTCGTATCGTTCGAGAAGGACAAGATGGTCCTGCGCGTCCCCACCGCGAAGGCCAACAGCGTCGGCATGCGCAAGCTCGCCGAGCCGGAGCTGGTGAAGAAGGCCCTCGACCTGCTGACCGGCCGTGCCCGGATCAAGCGCACCATGTGGTCGCGCCGCGCGCAGGAATACGAGGCCAAGATCAACTCGGGCGACCTGCTCGCCGTCACCGAGGTCGTGCGCGACCTGTTCCGGTCCGAGGCCCAGCCGGAGCAGTCCTACTCCGAGCGTCAGCTCTACGAGGCCGCGCTGGATCGGATCGTGCGCGAGATCTCGTCGGTGAACCGCATCACCGAGACCGAGGCCCTGAAGCTGATCGAGCAGAGCCTCGCCAAGTCGCCCCGCCGCGCCAAGAGCGAGGCGGAGCCCGAGGCCGAGGCCGACGGGGACAGCGAGGGCGACGACATCCAGGAGGAGGCCGCCTGAGGCGCCTTTCTCCGCGAACGGCATCGAACCCGGCCCTGGTGGCCGGGTTTTTTGTGCCTGCGGGCCGGACCGGAGCGCCGAACGCGGTCGTTTCGGGACTTGCGGCCTGGACGGCGCGGGGCCGGATCCCATCTGATCGAGACAGAACACGATTTCGTGGCCGCCCGACTGTCGCATTGTGGGGCATCGGGACGGAACTTTCGCGTTTTGCCTTCCGTTGTCGGTTGCCTGGCGTCGCCCCCCGGTGGCGCCTGCGCGTCGGGCTATTGGCTCGACGCCGCAACAGCACTCGACAACAAGAGGCAGGCGGATGGCTGAGATCGCGGGAATTCGACGGCAGTTCATACGGACTGCCATGGAGGCACCCTTCCTGGCCCGGGAAGAAGAGCGCGGCCTCGCCGTCCGCTGGAAGGACGAGCGCGACGAGCGGGCCCTCCACCGTCTGATCTCGGCCCATATGCGCCTCGTCATCGCCCTGGCGGGGCGTTTTCGTCACTACGGCCTGCCCATGGCCGATCTCGTCCAGGAAGGGCATGTCGGCCTGATGGAGGCCGCGGCCCGGTTCGAGCCCGAGCGGGATGTCCGCTTCTCGACCTACGCGACGTGGTGGATCCGCGCCTCGATCCAGGACTACATCCTGCGCAACTGGTCGATCGTGCGCGGCGGCACCTCCTCCGCGCAGAAAGCCCTGTTCTTCAACCTGCGCCGGCTGCGCGCCCGGCTGATGCAGTCCACCGAGGAGCATGTCGGCGACGAGATCCACCGCCGCATCGCCAGCGCCATCGGCGTCTCCCGCGACGACGTCGCCCTGATGGACGCGCGCCTGTCCGGGCCTGACATGTCGCTCAACGCGCCCGTGGGCGAGGACAGCGACGCCTCCTCCGAGCGGATGGACTTCCTCGTCGACGGCGCCGACCTGCCGGACGAGACCGTGAGCGCCACGGTCGACGGCGAGCGTCGGTTGAGCTGGCTCCAGCAGGCCCTGACGGTCCTGTCGGAGCGCGAGCTGCGCATCCTGCGCGAGCGACGCCTCGCCGAGGATCAGGCGACCCTGGAGGCCCTCGGCCAGCGGCTCGGCATCTCCAAGGAGCGCGTCCGCCAGATCGAGAACCGGGCCCTGGAGAAGCTGCGCCGCGCCCTGGCCGACCGCTTCCCCGCCGCCACGGGCAGCCCGCATATCGGCTGACCCTCGGTCGCGTCGCTGTCCCGAAGCCCGGCCCCGAGGCCGGGCTCCCGCATGTCAGACATCAGTCGTTCGGCGCCCCGCCGTCCGGACGCGAGGCCGCGACGGCGCGGCCGATTCAGGCTCCCTGAACGGCGGCGCCGCGCCGCTCCCGGCGGCGGCGGCGGCGGCCGGGCTCGGGCGTCGCGTCGAGCCAGATCACCAGCGCGAGGGCGACGAGCGCCGGCACGCCGAGGGCCAGGAAGGCGCCGGTCCAGCCGAACAGCCCGTAGGACAGGCCGCCGTACCAGCCCGACAGCGCCCCGCCGACGCCCTGCACGGCGTTGACGCTGCCGAGGGCCGTCTGCGTCCGGCCGGATCCCCAGGTCAGGTCGGCGACCACCACCGGCACCGCCACCCCGACGATGCCCGAGGCGACGCCGTCCAGCACCTCGGCGGCGATCAGCCAGACCGGATCGTCGATCAGGCCGGACAGGAGCGCCCGCACCGGCAGGACCGCGAAGGCGACCATGAGCAGCTGGCGGCGGCCGCGCCTGTCGGCGAGCGATCCGGCGAACAGCGCCACCGGGACCATCACCAGCTGGGCCACCATGACGTAGCGGGCCGTCCAGGTCGTCGCGTCGGAGGCGGTCGCGACCAGCTTCTGGCCGAGCAGCGAGAGCATGCCGCCGTTCCCGAGATTGAACAGGGTCAGCGCCACGGTCAGCACCAGCAGGCGGCGGTTCCCCAGGACTTGGCGGATGCCGCTGCGTTCCGGCTCGTCGGCATCGTCCTCCTTCCAGCCGACGGCGCGGCGGCGGTTCCAGGCTCCGGCCGGCGTCGTCACCGTCGCGACGATCGCCGCCAGCGCCATGCCGCCGAGCACCCAGAAGGCGATCGCGGGCCCGAAATAGCCGGTGCCGAGGCTGATGCCGCCCGCCGCGATCAGGATGCCGATGTGATTGAAGGCCTGATTGCGCCCCTGCTGCGCGGGGAACCGGTCCTTCCCGACGATGCCCAGGGTCAGCGCCGCGACGGCCGGCAGCAGCAGCGTGCCGCCGGCCGCGGCGAGGAGCTGCGCGCCCAGCACCGCCGGGAAGCTGCGGGCCGGCAGGAGCAGCAGCGTCCCCACCAGGATCGCCCCGCAGGCCAGCGCGATCAGCAGGCGCGGGCGCGGGAACCGGTCAACCAGGGCGCCGAACGGACCGCTCAGGAACAGCGTGCCGAATCCGACCAGCGTGATGACGAACCCGACCCGGGCCGGGCTCCACGAGGCCGACTGCGCCAGCCAGGTCCCGAGGAAGGGTCCGAGGCCGCCCTGGATGTCTCCGATGAACAGGTTGATCAGGGCGAGGTTTGCGGTGGGGGCCATGCGATCCTGGAGCCGTTTCGGGCCCCGGACCTGTACTCCGCCCCCGGAACGGTCAAGCCCGGATCGTGGCCGCCATCGCCGCACCGCGCCCGCGGCGGCTTCGCCGCGCCGGCCTCACGGCTCCGGGGCCCGTCCTGCATCGGCCCGTTCCCGAGCGATCGGGCCTCCGCGCTGACCTCGACGGAGTTGATGAAGACGTCCGCCGGTGCCACGCCGGGGTCGCGGGCGAGATTGCGGCTCACCGCGGCGCAGGGGGCGCGCTTCTGCGCCGTGCCCTGCGCGGCGTTGGCGCGGATCTGGACGATGACGGGGCGGTCGCGGCGCCGGATCCCGAGATCGTCGGGTCCGTGGCCGGGATCCGACACGCGTGGTCGATCTCGGCAGCGTCACCCGGACGCCGAGGCGCTCGCCGCCCGGCCGGGCGCCCAGCGGCGGCCCTGCGCGCGCTGACGGGCGCCTATCGCGGCCCCGGCGGCCGCAGAGCGGCCGCCGGCCCGTCCTGACTCAGGAAGCGAGCGGGCCCTGGGCGCCCTGCTGCTCCATCACCTTCTGCCGGTAGAGGCCGACGAAATCGATCGGATCGATGTACAGCGGCGGGAAGCCGCCGTTGCGCACCGCCTCGGCCACGATCTGGCGGGCGAAGGGGAAGAGCAGGCGCGGGCACTCGATCATCACCGCCGGATGGATCTGGTCGGCCGGGATGTTGAGGAGCCGGAACACGCCGGCATAGGTCACCTCGAAGGCGAACAGCACCTCGTTCTGGATCTTGGCGTCGCCCTCGAGCTTCAGCTCGACCTCGAAATCGGTCTCGGAGAGCTGCTGCGCGTTGACGTTCACCTGGATGTTGATCTGCGGCCCCTGGCCCTCCTTGGGCTGGAGCGAGCGCGGCGCGTTCGGGTTCTCGAAGGAGAGATCCTTCGTGTACTGCGCCAGGGCATTGATGGTCGGCACATCGCCCTGCGGCATGCCGCCGCCGTTGCCGTTCGCTGCCGGGGAATCGGCCATGCGGATCATCCTTCTCGATCGACCGGCAGGGCCGGCGCGGGTTGTTGTCGCGGCGGGAGCGGCTGGATCACGCCGCGGAACTGCCCAAACGGCAGGGCCGCTAACACGCGGGCCGAGCCTGGACAAGCGAGCGAGCGGGCGCGGCGCTGGCGCCCGCGGCCCCCGCGACCCATATCGGCCGGTATCGCAATTGACGCGTGGGTTCGATCGTCCGGCCGACACAACCGGCTCGCTCCCGACGCGTTGGTCGGATATGAGTCGGCCAGACCTCTGCGCGCTTAGCCGGCGCCGCACCGCGCGTGGCCTGAGCAAGGGGCACAGGGTCTCGCCGCGGCCACCATCGGATCGGTGATGCAGGACAGTTTCGACGTTACGACGATCATCTTCCTCGCGCTGGCCGTCTTCGTGATCTGGCGTCTGCGCTCCGTGCTCGGCCAGAAGACGGGGGCGGAGCGCTCCCCGTTCAAGCCGGTCGACCGCAGCCGCACCGAGCCGCAGGCGCGCTCCGACGGCGACAACGTCGTGCGCCTGCCCGGTGCCGACCGGGTCCAGGCCGCGCCGCCGCCCGCCGCCGCGCCGCGGGACTGGCGGGGCATCGCCGAGCCGGGATCCGAGGTCGCCCGCGGCCTGGAGGCCTGCATCCAGGCCGAGCCCAGCTTCGATCCCCGCGCCTTCATCGAGGGCGCGAAATCCGCCTACGAAGCCATCATGATCGCGTTCGCCAAGGGTGACCGGAAGACCCTGCGCGGCCTGCTGTCGAAGGAGGTCGGCGAGGCGTTCGAGCGGGCGATCGCGGAGCGCGAGCGCAACCGGCAGACGCTCGAGACCACCTTCGTGTCGATCGACAAGGCCGAGATCGTCGCCGTCGAGGTGCGCAACCGCGTGGCGCACGTCACCGTGCGCTTCCTGTCAAACCTGATCACCGCCACCCGCAACGCCGACGGCAAGGTGGTGGACGGCAGCGCCGAGACGGTGGTCGAGGTGCCGGATGTCTGGACCTTCGCCCGCACGCTCGGCTCGCGGGATCCGAACTGGCAGCTCGTGGCCACCGAGGCCGGCGCCTGAGCCCGTGACCGGCGTGCCGTGACGATCTCGCCGTGCCGATCCCCCGCGCCCGGTCCGGAGCAGTCCCGGCCGCCCTCCTCGCGTCCCTCCTGAGCCAGGCCGTGTCCGCCGCGCCGGCGGCGGTCGGCGACGCGGTGCTGATCCCCGTCGCCGCGGCCGACCTGCCGGGCTTCCCCGGCGCGCGGGCGGACGCGGCGCTCGCCGCCTTCCGCCGGGTCTGCGCGGCTCCGCCGCCCGCCCTGCCCCAGCCCGACGGCGTCGCGGGGGATCCGGCGGCCCTCGCCGAGGCCTGCGCGGCCGCCGCCGACCCCGTGCCGGACGCGGCCGCCTTCTTCCGGGACCGGTTCGCGGCGTTCCGCGTCGCGCGGCCCGGCGCGGACCGACCCGGCTTCCTGACCGGCTATTTCGAGCCGGAACTCACGGGCTCCCTCGAGCCGGGCCCGGACTTCCCGACGCCGGTGCTCGCCCGCCCCGACGACCTGATCTCCCTCGGCCCCGGCGAGACCCGCCCGGGGCTCGATCCCGGCCTGCGCGCCGCCCGGGCCACGGCGGACGGGTTCGCCCCCTACCCCGACCGCGCCGCGATCGAGGACGGTGCCCTCGGCGCGCGCGCGAAGCCGATCCTGTGGCTGCGCGACCCGGTCGACCTGCTGGTCCTGCAGGTCCAGGGTTCCGGGCGCGTCCGGCTGCCGGACGGGCGCGCGGTCCGGGTGCTCTACGACGGCCGCAACGGCCGCCCGTACACGGCGGTGGCCAAGCTGATCGTCCAAGAGGGCCACCTGCCCCTGGAAGGACTGACGCTCGCCCGCTGGACCGGCTGGCTGCGCGCCCATCCCGAGACCGCCAAGCGCCTGATCCGCGCCAACGCCTCCTACATCTTCTTCCGCCTCGCCCCGGTCGCCGACCCGGCCCTCGGGCCGCCGGGCGCCGCGAACGCCCCGCTCAGTCCGGGCCGCAGCCTGGCGGTGGATTCGACCCTCTGGCGCTACGGCCTGCCGTTCTGGCTCGCGGGTCCGCTCCCCGCGGAGGCGGAAGCCGGCGCGCCGGACACGGCCGGGCGCCTCGTCGTCGCCGCCGATACCGGCTCGGCGATCGTCGGCCCCGCCCGCGGCGACCTCTTCGTCGGCACCGGTCCGGAGGCCGGGGCGGTCGCCGGAAACCTCCGCGACGCCGTGGGTTTCGTGGTCCTGCTGCCGCGTCGCGGCGGTGCATCCGGAGCCGCGCCGTGAGGGCCCCGCGCTGCGGGCGCCGCCTCACCGCGGGCGAGGCCCGGCTCTGGGACGCGATCGCCAAGCTGGTGACCCCGTTGCCGGGCCGCGCAGCCCCGATGCCCGAAGCGCCTCCGCCAGGGCCGGGCCCGACCGCCACCATGCCGGCCCTCTCGGCTCCGATCCTGAAGCCCAGCGCGCCGCCGGCCGCCAAGACGCCGCGGCCGAAGCATCCGCCGAAGCCGGCGCCCGAGCCGCCGCGCCCGGCCACCGCGCTGCCGTACCAAGCTCCCCCGCAGCGGCACGCGCCGACCGCGGGGCTGGAGCGGACCGCCAAGCTCGGCCTGCGCCGGGGACGGCTCGCGATCGAGGCGCGGATCGACCTGCACGGGATGGTGCAGGCCGAGGCCCACGCCGCGCTGACGGGATTCCTGCTCCGCGCCCGGGCCGCCGGGCATTCCTACGTGCTGGTCGTCACCGGCAAGGGCGGGCCGGGCTACGCGGACGCCTTCTCCGAACGGGGCGTGCTCCGCCGCAGCGTGCCGCACTGGCTGCGGGGGCCGGATCTGCGCGGCATCGTCCTCGGCTTCGAGGAGGCTGCCCGCCACCACGGCGGCGGCGGCGCGCTCTACGTTCGCCTGCGCCGCCGGTAGGGCGGGCCTCGTCAGGGGCCGCGCGGCAAACCGCGCCGGTTCCGCGCGGTTGCGGCCCGGGCCGATCCCGCCGATATCCGGGGCCGGCGCACCGGGCGCCGCGCACGCGAAAGCCGCGAGAGAGATGCCGGAGCTTCCCGAGGTCGAGACCGTGCGGCGGGGATTGGCGCCCGCCCTGGTCGGCGCGCGCTTCAGCCGCGTCACCCTGCGCCGGGCCAACCTGCGCTTCCCCTTCCCCGAGCGCTTCGCCGCCCGCCTCGAGGGCCGGACCGTCACGGGCCTCGCGCGCCGGGCGAAGTACCTCACCGCCGCGCTCGATTCCGGCGAGACGCTGGTCATGCATCTCGGCATGAGCGGCCGCTTCGACGTGGTTCTGCCCGACGGCAGCAACCTGTCGCCGGGGGATTTCTACCTCGAGGGCGCCCAGGGCACGCCCAAGCACGACCACGTGGTGATGGCGATGAGCACCGGCGCCACGGTGACCTACAACGACGCCCGCCGCTTCGGCTTCATGGATCTGGTCCCGAGCGCGGAGCTCGCGGCCTGCCGCCACTTCGCCCGGATGGGCGTGGAACCCCTCGACGGACTGACCGGGGCGGTGATCGCGCGGCTCTTCCGGCACAAGATCGCGCCGCTGAAGGCCGCCCTGCTCGACCAGCGCCTGATCGCGGGCCTCGGCAACATCTACGTGTGCGAGGCGCTGCACCGGGCGCGCCTGCATCCGGAGGCCCTGGCCGGGAGCCTCGCCCGGCCGGACGGGCGCCCGACGCCCGAGGCCAACGCCCTGGCCAAGGCGATCGTGCAGGTCCTCGAGGAGGCCGTGAAGGCCGGCGGCTCGACCCTGCGCGACTACGCCCACACGGACGGCAGCGCGGGCGCCTTCCAGCACGCCTTCCGGGTCTACGACCGGGTCGGCCTGCCCTGCAGCCGGCCGGGATGCGCCGGCGCGATCACCCGCATCGTGCAGGCCAACCGCTCGACCTTCTTCTGCGCCACCTGCCAGCCCCCGGGCTGAGCGTGCCGGCCGGCGCCTATCGCGCCGCGGAACGGCAATTTCGCCACAAACCCGACTAGGGTTAGAGCCCTCGACGTGCGCACCCGGTTGCGGGCAGCCGATCCCGGCCCGCGACGCGTGACGGGTCGCGCGGGCCCAGACAGGATCCCGATGTTCTTCCGCCGCTCAAAGACGCCCGCGCCCGAGACCACCGCGCAGGATCCGACGGACGAGCCCGCCCTGCCGCAGCGGCTGTCGCCGCGCTCGCCCGGCGAGGCGATCAAGCCGACGGTCGCGCCCCCGCCGCCGGAGAAGCCCGAGCGCGAGCGGAGCGGGCTCGTGGGCCTGATCAGCGGCGCCCTCACCTTCGCGGTCGTCATCGCCATCGCGGCGATGATCGGGATCACGCTGTTCCAGCGGCAGGTGCGCGAGCCGGGACCGCTCGCGGCCGACAAGGTCGTGGTCATTCCGACCCACAGCGGAACGGCCGAGATCGCCGAGACCCTCAAGCGCGAGGGCGTGATCGACCATACCGGCCTGTTCGAGTTCGCCGCCCGCTTCGGCGGCCGGCCGGCGCTGCGGGCCGGGGAGTACGTCTTCAAGGCGCACGCGAGCATCTCCGACGCGCTCGACACGATCGCCACGGGCCGGCAGGTCCAGCACGCCATCACCTTCCCGGAGGGCCTGACCTCCGAGCAGATCGTCAACCGCCTCAACGACAACGACGTGCTCGCCGGCGAGATCAACGAGATTCCCCCGGAGGGCTCGCTCCTGCCGGACACCTACAAGTTCGAGCGCGGCGCCACCCGGCAGCAGATCGTCAACCTGATGAAGGCCAAGCAGCGCGAGGTCCTGAACCAGATCTGGCTGCGGCGCAGCGCCGACGTGCCGGTGCGGACCCCGGCCGAGATGGTCACCCTCGCGTCCATCGTCGAGAAGGAGACCGGCCGCGCCGACGAGCGGCCCCGGGTGGCCGGCGTCTTCATCAACCGCCTCAACAAGCGGATGAAGCTGCAATCCGATCCCACGATCGTCTACGGGCTCGTGGGCGGGCGCGGCACCCTCGGCCGCGGCATCCTGCGCTCCGAGATCGACCGGCCGACCCCCTACAACACCTACGTGATCGAGGGCCTGCCGCCGGGCCCGATCGCCAATCCCGGCCGCGCCGCCCTGGAGGCGGTGGCCAACCCGTCCCGGACCAAGGATCTGTACTTCGTGGCGGACGGCACCGGCGGCCACGCCTTCGCCGATTCCCTCGAGGCGCACCAGCGCAACGTCGCCCGCTGGCGGGCGGTGGAGAAGAGCCGGCAGGCGCCGCCGGACGCCGTCGACAAGGTCGAGCCGGGCCCCGATCCGGCGACGCCCGGCCGCGCCTCGGCCTACGCGCCGGGCGGCGCCCCCGCGGGCAACGGGATCAACACCAACGCGGCCTTCGCCCTGGATACCGGCACGCCGGGCACGCGCGCCTTCGACGCCTCCGAGGGCACGCGCCTCGATCCGCTCAAGAACCGCACCTACGACCTGGGCTCGCCCAAGACGGTCCCGACCCTGAGCGAGCCGGCGCCGGCGCCCCGGGGTCGCCGCTAGGGAGCGGCGCCGGCCGCGACGCCGTCGCGCCGGCCTCAGTGCGCCTTCGGGTTCCGAGGGCGCCGCGCCACGTCCGGAGGGCTGCCCGACAGGGAGGCCGCGATCTGGCGTCCCAGCTCATACAGCAGGGCCTCGAGCAGCGGCTGAACCCGAGCCGCCTCGTCGGGCCCGAGATCGCCGACCATTTCCCACAGGCGCATCGCGTAATCCGCCATCCGCTCGACCGCGGTACCCTGCTCGGCCGGGGCGCCGAGAAAGCCGGCCGGCGGCTCGAGCGGGCCGTCGATCCGGCTGTCGGTGATGTCGATCACGATGCCGCGGCCGTAGACGTGCCCGTCCGGGCGCCGCTCGAACCGGCCGCGCGCCAGGACCCAGCGCACGAGCCCCGGGGCGGGCACGATGCGGTGCTCCCAGGCGAAGAGGCCGCCTTCCTCGCGCACGCGGCGGCGCTCGCTCTGATCCCGGGCGAGATCCTCGGGGTGGAAGATCGCGGAGAGCTGCTCCCAGGAAATCCCCTCCGCCGCCTCGGCCTCGCTCAGGCCGAAGATCCGCGCCATCGTCGCATCGCCGCGCACCCAGCCCTCGTGCGGCGCATCCTCCCAGATGCCGACGCCCAGCGCGGACATCCCGAACGGCTTGAGCGCGGCCCACCCCAATACTGATCGCGGCATGCGCCATCCGAGGTCATGTGCAAACGTGCGAGATTTCGAGCACACCTTCACTGCCAAATGCAACGTCGGCCGCGCGACACGACAGCGGAAACGTGGCGAGCCCGACCGGGCGATGACGACGGGCGCGCGGCCGCGGTCACGGTCGCGGACAGCCATCCCCGGCCGGGCAAGGATCCCGGCGCGTCCCGGCCGCACCGCCCTACAGGGCCGAGCCTGCGGTCGCCTTGCACGGGTCGCGCGGTGCCGGTCGCGGCGCGACGGCGGCGACCGGCCTCTTCCCCTCGGAGAGATCCGTGCTACAGGCCCCGATCTTCGAGGAGACGGGGGTCGGCGTGGCCCAGATCGCGAGCATGACCGGTTTCGCCCGGACGGCGGGCAGTGCCGGACCGGTGCACTGGGCCTGGGAGGTCCGCAGCGTCAACGGGCGCGGCCTCGACGTGCGCACCCGCGTGCCGGCCGGCTACGACGGGCTCGGCGAGACCGCCCGCACCGCCCTGCAGAAGACCCTGACCCGCGGACAGTGCCAGCTGACGCTGACCCTCACCAAGCCGGAGACGACCGCGCGGGTGCGGATCAACGAGACGCTCCTGGCGAGCCTCGCCCAGGCGGTGGCCCGGGTGCCGGTCCCCGAGGGCGTGGCCCCCGCCACGATGGACGGGCTGCTCGGCGTGCGCGGCGTGATCGAGGTCGAGGACGAGGCGGCCGACACCGACACCCTCGCCCGGGATCTGGCCGCGGGCGTGGTCCAGCTGGTCGCGGATCTCGTCGAGGCCCGCCGCGCCGAGGGGCGCCAGCTCGAGCAGGTCGTCACCGGCCAGGTCGAGCGGATCGCCGCGCTGACCCAGGCGGCCGAGGAGAATCCGGCCCGCCAGCCCGAGGCCGTGCGGGCGCGCCTGGAGGCGGCCGTCGCGGCCCTCGGCGGCAGCGGCCTCGACCCGGACCGCCTGCACCAGGAGGCGATGCTGCTCGCCGGCAAGGCGGATGTCCGCGAGGAGCTGGACCGGCTCCGCGCCCACGTGGCGAGCGCCCGGGACCTGCTGGCGGCCGGCGGGGCGATCGGCCGGCGGCTGGACTTCCTGGCCCAGGAATTCGGCCGCGAGGCCAACACCCTGTGCGCCAAGGCCAACGATATCAGCCTGTCGCGGATCGGACTCGACCTGAAGGCCGTGGTCGAGCAGTTCCGCGAGCAGGTGCAGAACATCGAGTGATGCCGGGCACGATGCCGGATCGGGACGTGAGGATGCGGATGCGAAACGTCGGGGAGCCACGCGCATGACCGAGGCGGCCGGGAACGTCTCCGACTCGATCGCGCGGCGCGGGTTGATCCTGATCCTCTCCTCGCCCTCCGGGGCGGGGAAGACCACCCTGACGCGGGCGATCGCGCAGGATCCGAGCTGGGCGCTCGACCTGTCGATCTCGGTGACCACGCGGGGGCGGCGGCCCTCGGAGATCGACGGGCGGCACTACCACTTCATCGATCGCGAGGCGTTCGACGACCTGCGCAACCGCGACGACCTGCTCGAATGGGCCGAGGTCCACGGCAACTTCTACGGCACGCCCCGGCGGCCAGTGGAGAAGGTGCTCGGCTCCGGCCGGGACATGATCTTCGACATCGACTACCAGGGCACGCGGCAGGTTCGCTCCAAGCTCGCCCAGGACGTGGTGACGGTCTTCATCCTGCCGCCCAGCATGGCCGAGCTGCGCCAGCGCCTGGAGCGCCGGGCGGAGGATTCCGCCGAGACGATCGAGAAGCGTCTCGCCAACGCCCGGACGGAGATCCAGCGCTGGGTCGAGTACGACTACGTCATCGTCAACGACGACCTGCAGAACGCCTTCCGGGCCCTCCAGGGGATCCTGGCGGCCGAGCGTCTCCGGCGGGCGCGCCGCACCGGACTCGCCCCCTTCGTCGAGGGCCTGCTGGCCGAGACGCCGTGATCCGGCCCTAGCGACGGATCAGCACGACGCCGCCGATCAGGAGCGCGATCCCGAGGAGGCGCGGCAGGTCGACGGGCCGCTGCGCGAGGCCGAGCAGGCCGGCGTGGTCGAACAGCACCGAGGCGAGCATCTGGCCCGTGACCAGGAGGGCGAAGAAGGTCGCGGCGCCGAGCTTCGGGACGAGCAGGATCGCGAGGCCGATGAACACCGCGCCGAACAGGCCGCCGCTCCAGGTCCACCACGGGATCCGCTCCGCCGCGCCGGCGGTCGGCACCGGGTCGCGCAGGGCGGCGGCGAGGAGCGCCATGCAGGCGAGACCGACCGCGTAGCTGGAGACGCCCGCCCAGGACGCCGAGTCGAGGCCCGCGCGCAGATTCGCGTTCAGGATCTGCTGCAGGACGAGGCCGGCGCCCGCCAGCACGGCGAGCAGGGCGGAGAGCGCGAAGGCGAGCATTGCGGGACGGACCTCTCAGTCGGGACGGCGGGCGGCATTGACGCCCGTCCCGGCCGGTGCCGTCAAACGCCGCGCCGGCCCGCGTCCATGCGTTCCGGCATGCCGAGTCCCGCCCGTCGCGACTTCCGCGGCGTCGCGGCTGATGGTCCATCCGGGGGAGAGCGCGACGCCCTCGGCGGCGCCCGAACGGCTCAGGCAGCGGCCGGCAGGTCCGGGACCGGGCAGAGCCACGCGCGCATCGCCGCGAAGGTCGACACGGCCGCGCCGGTGAGCGCGGCCTCCGCGGCCGGGTCGTCGCCGAACGCGTCCAGGCGCGCGCGGAAGGCGGCCCACATCGCCCCCGCGGCGGGCCCGTGCGCCCGGTAATAGGCGAGCCCCGCGCCGGAGAATCCGTGCAGGCCGGCGATGTGCCGGCCGATCAGCTGCCCGCCGAGGGTCGATCCCTCCAGCACGTAGAGCGCGCCCGTGGCGGCGGCCGGCCCGTGGAGAGCCGGAGCGGCCGGCCGCGGGAGCGCCGCGACCGCGTCCGGACGGAGGCCGAGATGGTCGAGATCGGCCGCGAGGAGCGCGAGACGGCGCCGCGGCGCCAGGAACGGCTCGTCGGCGAGTCCCGATCCGATGGCCGCCTCCCAGACCGCGTGGAAGCCGTAGAGGCGCCCCAGCAGGTCCCGGTAGCCGTCGAGCGTCGCCACCCGCGCCTGCCAGTCGAGGGACACCTCCAGCGCCCGGTGGGCCGGATCGGTCGCGGCGCGCAGCCGCGCGTGCAGGCCGTCGCGGGACCTCACGCGGTGATCGTGAAGCAGGCGCCGGGATTGTTGGCGACGGTGAGCTTGGCGTTGATCTGGTCGAGCATCGCCCGGATCAGTTTCATGCCGAGGCCCGAGCCCTTGCTCCGCGCCTTGGCGTCGGCCCAGTCGTCGGGCAGGCCGGCCCCGTCGTCGCAGACGCGCAGCTGGACCTCGCCGGGGCCGGAGGCCGAGACGCTGACCTCGACACGGCCGCCGCCGGCCGGGTTCGCCGCGTACTTGAAGGCGTTGGTGACGAGTTCCGTGGCGATCAGCGAGAGCGCCACCGCCTTGCGGTAGGGCACCATCAGGCCGGGCTCCGCCGACATGTCGACCGCGTGCCCGTCGCCGGCCAGCCCCGCGAGGTCGTTGCACAGGCTCTCGATGGTCTGGCCGAGATCGACCTCGTCGAACCGATCCGCCTGGTACAGGCTGTCGTGCACCCGCGCGACGCTCATCACCCGCGCGGAGGTGTCGGCGAAGGCCTGCCGGGCCTCGCCGTCGGCGATCTGGCGCCGCTGCATCTGCAGGAAGGCCGAGACGATCTGCAGGGAGTTCTTGACCCGGTGGTCGATCTCCCGCGTGAGGAGATCCTTCTGCTCGAGCAGGCGCTCCTTCTCGGCGAGCAGGCCGGTGAGTTCGTCGATCTTGCGCCGCTGGCGCAACACGACGCCCTCGACCGCCTCGGCCAGGGAGCCGGCGAGCTGGACCTGCCATTCCGCGAAGGGCGCGGCGAAGCCGGTGCGCTCCTCGACCCAGCGCTCGAACGAGCGGCGGGGCAGCACCGCCACGGGACCGCTTCCGGCGAGGACGGGCTTGCGCGGGTCGCCGCCCCACGTGACCGTGCTGGGCACCTCGGGCCGGAACCACACCAGCAGGTTCTCGCGCGAATCGTCCACGAAGGCCGAGAGCAGGCCGCTGGCGATCTCGCGATGCGGCCCGGTCTCCGGATAGTCGGCGCTGAAGCTGTCGCTGCTGTAGACGACCTCGCCCTCCGGCACGCGCGCCCGCAGCCAGCCCGCGATCGCCGCCACCATCTCGGCCGGCGGCGTCCGTCCGATCAGCGTGACCCGCTCGCCGGAGACGATGCCGGCGCCGGTGGCGCTGAACAGGTCGAGCAGCGTCGTCGTCCCGGCGGTCAGGGCGGCGACGAAGTCGTCGGATCGGGTCAGGCCGCGCACGAGGCGTCCCTCGACGTCGAGATGCGCCTGCCGCTCGGCCCAGAGCCGGCGCGACTCGATTTCCTCCACCCGCATGGCGAAGGCGTCGGTGAGCACCGTGGCGGCCGCGCGCGTCTCCGGCGTGACGTAGTGCGGGCGGCGATGGTGACCGATCATCAGGCCCCAGAGCCGTCCCTCGACCATGATCGAGATCGACATCGAGCCGTTCACGCCGAGGTTGCGCTGGTACTCCAGGTGGATCGGCGAGAGCGTGCGGTGCTGGGCGAAGGTCAGGTCGATCGGGCCGTTTCCGGCCCCGGGCGCCGCGACCAGCCCGACCGGGACGCTGTCGCGGTCGATGACGAAGCGGCTCTTGGCCTTGGTGTAGAGGGCCCGGGCCTGGGCGGGAATGTCGGAGGCGGGAAAGCGCAGGCCCAGCAGGCTGCGCGACCAGCCGGGCACCTTGTCCTCCGCCACGGCCTCGCCGTTCCAGTCCACGTCGAAGCGGTAGACCAGCACCGCCTCGAACCCGGTGAGGGCGCGGATCTCGAGGGCCGCGATCCGGGCGGCCTCCGCCAGGGTCCCGGCCTCGCGCAGGCGCCCCACGGCGAGTTCGGTGTCGACTTGGCTCGCCGTGGCGAAATCGTCGGCCGAATCCGGCTCCAGCTCGAGCTCGACGATGACGCGGCCGGCATGGGCGTGGGCGACGGCGTGGTAGGCGGCGCCGCGGTCCGGGATGGTCAGGGTCCGGCGCATGGAGGCGCCGTCGTCGAGGGTCCCGCTCGCGAGCCGGGCGCGGATCGCCGCGACGAACTCCGCCGGCAGCACGTCCGCCAGGGGCCGGCCCGCCAGCGGCGGCTCGATCGGGTCGATGATCTCGCCGACATTGGCCGAGTAGGCCGCGACCAAGAGAGTTCCGGCATCGGCCGCGAGCATCACGGCGTTGGGCTGGATCGAGCCCGGAATGTGGATCGGCTCGCGCTCGCAGATGCTGGCATCCACGGGCTCGGCGCGCACCCGCTGGCCGATCGCCGCCAGGACCGCCTCGCGCGACAGGTCGGCCCCGAGGCTCTCGACGGGATCGATGGTCAGCCACGTCACGGGGCGCAGGCCGCCGATCTGGCCGTGACGCATGTGGATCCGGGCCCGGAGCGGCTGCGGCAGCCGGCCGAAGACGTAGTCGAAGGTCTCGTCGAGGGCACCGCGGCGCGCGCCCGCCAGGAACCGGCCGCGGAAGCTCGGCACGTTCGTGCCGGGCATCACGTCGCGGAAATAGTCGCGCCCGAGGACGGCCTCGCGCGACAGCCCGGAGATCGCGCTCGCGCCCTCGCTGAAGGCCACGACGGTGCCGGCCGGGTCGAGGCCGATCACGCCCTGGTCCAGGCGGTCGAGCGCCTCCGGCGCGATGGCGTCGAGATCGACGTCCGTATCGGGGATCTGACTGGGCGGCATCAGGAACGAAACCGGCGTATTCAGCGGGGTATGGCGACCGAAATGGCCGAGCGCAATGCTTGTGATATCGGCAAGATCAACGCCTCAGCTTCTCTGTATCATCTTAGACATAATACTAGTAAGCCCTTCTTCAACCGTAGGATGATATACCGGCCGGTCATGCACGGCCTGGGCCGTTTTCTCGTCGGCGACGGCGTAGGTGAGCAGGTGCGCGAGGTGTTCCACCGCCGGCCCGAGCATCTCGCCGCCGAGCAGTCGCCCGGACCGATCGGCCCAGATCCGCATGCCGCCGCGGTTCAACCCCTCCACGCGGGCGCGCCCCTGATCCGAGAAATCCAGGGCGCCGACAATCCGTCGATCGTCCTCCGGATCGTAGGGCGCGCCGATCACCGCCGCCTGGGGATGGGTGAAGACCATCGCGAGGCGCGTCCACGGCTCCGGGGTCGCGACCGGGCGGCCCGCCGCGAGGGCTGCCGCGTTGGCGCCCGCGATCCCACCCTGGCGGCTCGCCTCGTGCAGCACCGGCCTCCAGCCGTCGACGTCGCCCGCGATCAGGATCGGTGCCCCCGCGCAGACGAGGCTGCGCCGGTCGAAAGCCGGCATGCCTTCGGGCTCGAGGCATAGACCGGTCGCCTCAAGCCGGAGGGCCTCCAGATTAGGAGAACGGCCGGCGGCGGCCAGCACCCGCGCCGCCCGCGTGGTCCGCTCGCGGCCGGCGCGGTCGGTCCAGTGGAGACACACGCCGTCGCCTTCCGGAACGGCCTTCCGGAGCTCGGCGCCGAGGTGGAGATCCAGCTCCGCGCCGAAGATCGCGGCGGCCTGCTGGGCGAGGTCGGGCTGGGTCAGGCCGGCGACGGTGTCGCCCGCGTCGATCACCGTGACGGCGACGCCGAGCCGCGCCATCGCCTGCGCGATCTCGATTCCGACGGCTCCGGCGCCGAGGACCGCCAGCGAAGCCGGGAGGTCGGGGATCTCGAAGAGGGTGTCGGTGGTGAGGACGAACGCGCCGAGGCCGCGCAGAGGCCCGGGGACGATCGGGCTCGATCCCGTGGCGATGACCGCCGCCCGGAAGCGGATCCGGGTCGCGTCGTCGACCAGGAGGGTACGGTCGTCCTCGAACCGGGCCGTGCCGTCGAGGCGCTCGCCCTCGGGGAGATCGTCGAGGCCGTCGAGGACACTGCCGACGAACCGGTCGCGCTCCGCGCGGAGGCGCCGCAGCACGGCGGGCCCGTCCACCGCGACCTCCGGAATCCGGATGCCGAACAGGTCCGCGGTGCGCGCCGCGTGGGCGGCAGCGCCCGCGGCGATCAGGAGCTTCGAGGGCATGCAGCCGACCCGCGCGCAGGTCGTCCCGCCGGGTCCGCGCTCGATCAGCACCGAACGCGCCCCAGCCGCCGTCGCGGCGCGATGGGCCGCGATGCCGGCGGTCCCGGCACCAATCACCGCCACGTCGTAGTCGAGCTCGCGCATCAGCATCCCGGACCGTCCGCCGGGGCCAAAGCGTCACGGCTCAGGTTCGTTCCGCCTGCGCGCTCACGTCTCAGCCCGACCTGCACCGGCCGGAGCCCCGCGCCCGCCCGCCCGGGCGGCGCGGAGCCGGGATGTCAGGCGCTGCGGCCGGGGGCCGTCCCGCCGAGGTGGAAGACCCGGTGCGGGATCAGCTCGCCGCGCTCCACGTCGCCCACGGCGACCAGGATGCCGGCGCAGGTCGCGAAGGCCTTGCCCTCGACGGGGGCGTCGCGGCCCCGCAGGATGACCGGCTGCCCCCGCATCAGGCGCAGGCCCAGATCGCGCGACACCGCGACCTCCGGGATGGAGTCGAGGGCCGTCTCCACGGGGCGCAGGTAGGCGAGGGCGGCCTCGGGGCTGCCGTCGGTCAGGGCCGAGACCGCGCAGGCCTCGGCCTCCGAGAAGGGCCCGACGCGGGTCCGCCGCAGGGCGGCCACGTGGCCGTAGCAGCCGAGCATCCGCCCGAGGTCGCGGGCCAGCGCCCGCACGTAGGTGCCCTTGCCGCACTCGGCCTCGATCACAGTGCGCTCGCCGTCGTGCTCGACCACCGCGAGCCGGTCGATCTGCACCGGCCGGGCGACCAGCTCCACGGTCTCGCCTTCGCGGGCGAGGTCGTAGGCACGCTCGCCCTGGATCTTGATGGCGGAGTAGCGCGGCGGGACCTGCTCGATCGCCCCCACGAAGGCCGGCAGCGCCGCCTCGACCGCCGCCCGGTCCGGGCGGGCATCGCTCGTCGCGACGGGGCGCCCCTCGGCATCGTCGGTGTCGGTCTCGATGCCCCACTGGACGGTGAACCGGTAGGCCTTGCGGCCGTCCATCACGAACGGGACGGTCTTGGTCGCCTCGCCGAGGGCGATCGGCAGGATGCCGGAGGCCAGCGGGTCGAGGGTGCCGGCATGGCCGGCCTTCTTGGCGTTGAAGGCGCGCTTCACCACCGCGACCGCGTGCGTCGAGGTCATGCCGACATGCTTGTCGAGGATCACCCAGCCCGAGACGTCCCGGCGCTTCGGCCGGTCGGGACGCGGCCCGCGCTGAGGACGGCGCCCCTCCGGCCCGCGGCGCTCAGCGCTCGGCAGGGGAGCCTGGCGCTCGGCCGGCGGCAAATCTTCCATGGAAACCGTCATGTCCGCGTGTCCCCCGGGGTCGATGCCCCGTCCCTTTCTGCTTGGTATCGGGACTCAATGCCCCGTCCCGGTCTCCGGTTCGTCGTCCTCGGGCGCGGAGTCGAGGTCGCGCTGGACCCGCTCGTCCCGCAGCAGCCTGTCGATGCGCGCCGCCTCGTCGAAGGTCTCGTCCCGCCGGAACCGCAGCTCCGGCGCGAATTTCAGGTTCACCCGTCGGGCCACCGCCTGGCGCAGCACCTTCCGGTGGCGCTCCAGAGCGGCGATCACAGGCGCCTCGTCGAGGCCGCCGAGCGGCATCACGTAGGCGGTGGCGAGCTTCAGGTCCGGCGACATCCGCACCTCCGGCACGGTCACGACATGCGTGCCGAGCACCGGATCCTGGATGTCGCCCCGCTGGAGCACCTCGGCGAGCGCGTGCCGCACGAGTTCGGCCACGCGCTGCTGGCGCTGCGAGGGGCCGGTGGAGGTCGGTTTCTGAGCCATTCTGTCTCGGGCCGGCCCGCCGGAGCGGTCGGCGCACGTCCTGAAAAAGAAAAGACGGCCGCGGCAGGTGCCGCGGCCGCCCTGTCCGGATGAGTCCGGAGCGTCAGAGGGTGCGGCGGATCTCCTCGACCCGGTAGCACTCGATCACGTCGCCCGCGCGCATGTTCTCGAAGTTCTCGAAGGCCATGCCGCACTCCTGGCCGGAGGTGACTTCCTTCGCGTCGTCCTTGAACCGCTTGAGCGTCTTGAGCTTGCCCTCGTGGATCACGACGCTGTCGCGGATCAGGCGGACATGGGCGCCCCGCTCCACGATGCCGTCGGTGACGCGGCAACCCGCGACCTTGCCGACCTTCGAGACCTCGAAGACCTCCTGGATCGTGGCCTCGCCCAGACGCTCCTCGCGCAGCGTCGGCGGCAGCATCCCCGACAGCGTGGCTTTGATGTCGTCCACGAGGTCGTAGATGATGTTGTAGTACCGGATCTCGATGCCGGCCCGCTCGGCGGCCTCGCGGGCCTCCTTGTGGGCGCGCACGTTGAAGCCGATGACGACCGCCTTCGAGGCCTGCGCCAGGGTGATGTCCGACTCGGTGATGCCGCCGACACCCGCCAGAAGGATGCGGGCCGCGACCTCGTCGTTGCCGAGCTTCTCCAGCGCGCCCGAGATCGCCTCGACCGAGCCCTGCACGTCCCCCTTGATGACGACCGGCAGCTCCTTGCGGCCGGCACCTTCCTTGAGGTCGCGCATCATGTCGACCAGCGAGCGGTTGGCACCGCCGGTCCGCGCGTTCTGGCGCTCGCGCTTCTGACGGGCGCGGTACTCGGTGACCTCGCGGGCGCGGGCCTCGCTCGGCACCACGATCACGCGGTCGCCGGCGTCCGGCGTGCCGTTGAAGCCCAGCACCTCGACCGGAACCGAGGGGCCGGCGTACTGCACGTTCTCGCCCAGATCGTCGATCAGGGCGCGCACGCGGCCCCACTCGGCGCCCGCCACGACGATGTCGCCGGTGAACAGGGTGCCGCGCTGGACCAGAACCGTAGCCACAGGGCCGCGGCCGCGGTCGAGCTGGGCCTCGATGACCGTGCCCTCGCCGTCGCGCTTCTCGTTCGCGCGCAGATTCATGATCTCGGCCTGGATCTGGATACCCTCCAGAAGCTGCGGCAGGCCGGCGCCGGTCTTGGCCGAGACCTCGAACTCGAGGGTCTCACCGCCCATCGACTCGACCTGGATGTCGTGCTGCAGCAGCTCTGTGCGGACCCGCTCCGGCTTGGCATCCGGCTTGTCGATCTTGTTGACCGCGATGATCATCGGGACACCCGCCGCCTTGGCATGCTGGATGGCCTCAATGGTCTGGGGCATCACGCCGTCATCGGCCGCGACCACGATCACCACGATGTCGGTGACCTTGGCGCCGCGGGCGCGCATCGACGTGAACGCCGCGTGGCCGGGCGTGTCGATGAAGGTGATCATGTCGCCGGACGGCGACGCGACCTGATAAGCGCCGATGTGCTGGGTGATGCCGCCGGCCTCGCCCTCGACCACGTTCGCCTTTCGGATCGCGTCGAGCAGCGACGTCTTGCCGTGGTCGACGTGTCCCATGATGGTGACCACCGGCGGACGGGGATCGAGATCCTCCTCCAGATCCGGCTCGTCGGAGGATAGGCCCTCCTCGACGTCGGACTCAGCGACGCGGCGCACCGTGTGGCCGAGCTCTTCGGCGATGAGCTGGGCGGTGTCCGAGTCGATCACGTCGGTGATCTTGTGGATCTGGCCCTGCTTCATCAGCAGACGGATCACGTCCACGGCCCGCTCCGACATGCGGTTGGCGAGCTCCTGGATGGTGATCGTCTCGGGGATCGTCACCTCACGCGACAGCTTCTCCTTCTGCTCCACGTGGCCGCGGCCGCTCATCCGCTGCTGGCGGCGGCGGAACGAGGCGACGGAGCGCGTGCGCTCCTCCTCGCCCGAGGTCGCGTTGGCGATGGTCAGGCGGCCACGGTTCCGGTCGCCGCCCGGAGATTTCGGGGTCTTCGGCGGCGCGATGATCTTGAGCGGCATGCCGGGACGGCGGATCACCCGCTTGGTCTCGGACTCGTCCTCGTTGGTCTGGGCGCCGCGACCGGCGGGGCGCGCCGCGGCCGCAGTGCCGGCGGGACGCGCGGCGGTCGCCGGCGTCGCGCTCTTCTCGGGCTCGGGCGCCGGGGCCGGACGGGCCATGAAGTTGAGGTCGCGCGGCTTGCGCGAATCGGCCGTGATGGTCTTGCGCGGCTCGCCCGTGGAGGGGCGCGGCGTCAGCGGCGGGCGCGGCGCGGCCGGAGCCGCGGCGGGCGCCGCCGGACGCGCGGCGGCCGGACGGGCCGCCTCGGGTTGGCGGGCCGGCGTGGCCGCAGGGCGCGCGGGCGCCGCGGCGGGACGGGCGGCGGCCGGCTGGGCCGGCGCCTCGGCCGGGCGGGCCGGCGTCGCGACAGGTGCAGCGGCAGCGGGTGCAGGCGCAGCGGCCTGCACCTCGGCGGCCTTGGCGGCCTCAGCCGCCGCGGCGGCGGCCGCAGCCGCGGCCTTGCGCTCCTCGTCCTCGCGACGGCGGGCCTCGGCGGCCTCGCGCTCGCGGCGGGCCTGCTCTTCGGCCTCGCGGCGGCGCGCCTCGGCTTCCGCCTCGGCCTTCCGACGGGCCTCGGCCTCGCGGCGCTGGGCGTCGGCGAGGGCGGCGGCGCGGGCGGCGCTCTCCTGCTCGCTCAGGGTGCGCAGGACGACGCCCGAGGCGGCGCGCTGCGCCGGACGCGGCGGCGGCGCCGTCGGTGCAGGGGCCGCCGGGCGCGGTGCGGGCGCAGGCTCACGGGCGGGGGCGGCCGGTGCCGCACCGATGACGCGGCGCTTCACCGTCTCGACCACGACCTGCTTGGAGCGGCCATGGGAGAAGCTCTGACGCACGGTGCCCGCCTCGATCGGCCGCTTGAGGGAGAGCGGCTTCGGGGAAGTCCGATTCAGAGTCTTGTCGCCCGGGTTGTTCGTATCGCTCATTCAGCCTGAACCCTGAGGGTTTCCATCGTCCCGTGAACCGACACCCGGTGGCGCCGGTCAAAATAGTCCTGCGTCGTCAACGTGAGGCTTCGTCGATCCCGCCGATTCGGGCTGGATCGGGCTCCCCGGTCGCCGCGGCGGCGCCCTCGAAGGAGCGTAGCCGACGCCAACGCGACAGGCAGCCGGCGGCTCCGGCTCCTGCGACGAGCGCAGCGTGTATCACATGATCCCGACCTAAGGCCATGTCCAATTCGTCCTCGGACAGGTCATCGATGATCGGGATCCTTGACATGGCGTCACCGTGGCGCCTGTGCAAGGCCGACGCGATCTTCCGCCGGCCGTCCGGACTCGCCTCGGCGGCGTGAATCACAGCGATGGCGCCGGGCTGGCCGCCGATCGCCGCCTCGACCTTCGAGAAGCCCGCGACCACGCAGCCCGCCTTATTGGCCATGGCGATGGCCTGCCGGAGGTCCTCCCGGAGACCCGCGACGATCCGGTCCGGCAGGTCGGGGGCGGCCGGTGTCGGCCCCTTGAACGCCCGGGCGAACAGGTTCTTGCGCACCGCGGTGGCGACCGCCTCACGGCGGGCGCTGACCCAGGCGCCGCGGCCCGGCAGCTTGGCACGCAGGTCGGGCACGACGCTGCCGTCCGGCCCGCGCACGAACCGGATCATCGCGTCCGGCGCCTGCGCGACGCGCGTGACGATGCAGGTCCGCTCGGGCAAGCGGCGGCCGGGGCCGGCATCGAGCCCCCCGGCCTCCAGCCCGTCCTCGGGCGGGGTCGTGTCGACCGCGACCATCGCGCCTCCGCCGGCTCTCGGCTCAGGCCTCGGCCTGCGCGGGGGCGGTCTCTTCGCCCTCGGCCGCCTCGGCACCCTCCTCGGCCCCTTCCTCGGTCTCCGGCTCCGGCAGAGCCTCGATCCAGCCGGCCTTCAGGCGAGCGGCCATGATCAGGGCCTCGGCCTCGGCGCGGGACAGGTCGAACCCGTCGAGGTAGCCGGCGTGGCGCACGGCGTCGGGACCGCGGCCCTCGGTGTAGCCGACGAGGTCGTCGGTGGCGCAGCCCGCCAAGTCCTCGACGGTCTTCACGTCGTTCTCGCCGAGCGCGACCATCATGGGCGTGGTGATGCCCTCGATCTCGCGCAGCTCGTCGGACACGCCGAGCTCGGTGCGGCGGGCGTCGTGGGCCTGCTCGATCCGGGCGAGATGGTCCTGGGCGCGGGCCTGGATCTCGGTGCCGGTCTCCTCGTCGAGCCCCTGGATGCCGGAGAGCTCCTGGATGTCGACGTAGGCGATCTCCTCGACGTTGCGGAAGCCTTCCGCCGCGAGCAGCTGGCCGACCGTCTCGTCGACGTCGAGCGCCTCCATGAACACCTGGGTCCGCTCGGCGAACTCCTTCTGGCGGCGCTCCGATTCCTCGGCCTCGGTGAGGATGTCGATGTCCCAGCCGGTGAGCTGCGAGGCGAGGCGCACGTTCTGGCCGCGGCGGCCGATCGCCAGCGACAGCTGGTCGTCCGGCACCACCACCTCGATGCGGTCGGCCTCCTCGTCGAGCACCACCTTCACCACCTCGGCGGGCTGGAGGGCGTTGACGATGAAGGTCGCCTCATCCTCCGACCACGGGATGATGTCGATCTTCTCGCCCTGGAGCTCGCCGACGACGGCCTGCACCCGGGATCCGCGCATGCCCACGCAGGCGCCGACCGGGTCGATGCTGCCGTCGCGGGAGATCACCGCGATCTTGGCGCGCGAGCCCGGATCGCGGGCCACCGCCTTCACCTCGACGATGCCGTCGTAGATCTCCGGCACTTCCTGACCGAACAGCTTGGCCATGAACTGCGGGTGCGAGCGCGACAGGAAGATCTGCGGCCCGCGCACTTCCGAGCGCACGTCGAACAGGTAGGAGCGGATGCGGTCGCCCGGCCGGAAGGTCTCGCGCGGGATCATCTCGTCCCGGCGGACGATGCCCTCGCCGCGGCCGAGATCGACGATGACGTTGCCGTACTCGACGCGCTTCACGATGCCGTTGAGGATCTCGCCGATGCGGTCCTTGTACTCGTCGAACTGGCGGGCGCGCTCGGCGTCGCGGACCTTCTGGACGATGACCTGCTTGGCCGACTGGGCGGCGACGCGGCCGAAATCGAAGGGCGGCAGGGTGTCGGAGATCACGTCGCCGACCAGCGCGCCCGGGTTGTAGCGGCGGGCCTGGTCGAGGGTGATCTCGCGGGCGTCGTTCTCCACCTGATCGACGACCAGGAGGTGGCGCGAGAGGCGGAGCGCCCCGGTCTTCGGGTCGATCTCGGCGTGAACGTCGGTCTCGGCGCCGTAGCGGGAGCGGGCGGCCTTAGCGATCGCCTCCTCCATCGCGTCGATCACGATGGAGCGGTCGATCACCTTCTCGCGGGCGACCGCGTCGGCGATCTGGAGGAGTTCGAGCCTGTTGGCGCTGACGACGGCCATCGGTGTCGGTCCTTCTCTTCCGTCAAATCTTCGGGCCGGCCGCCGGGCAGCCGACGCGGGGGTCTCAGTGCAGGGAGTCGCGGTCCTTGAGCCGGGACGCCTTGGTCACGACCGGCTTCTTGGGGCCGGTCCGGGCCTGTTTCTGGGGCTTGGCCGCGGGGCTGGCCTTCCGGGGCCCCTTCGGCTGGAAGGGCGCCCGCGCCGGCGACGACGCGCTCTCCGCGGCGACCTCCTCGTCCTCGGCCTCTTCGGCCTCATCCGCGGCGGGCGGCCCGCCGCGGCGGAGCGATTCGCGGATCAGCTCGTCGGTGAGGACGAGATGCGCCTCGGCGAGGTCCTTCAGCGGCAGGTCGATGCGGCTCGGCAGCCCTTCCTTCACGTCGGGCAGGTCGATCGGGACGGTCGTCCCCGTCGGATCGGGCGCGCCCAGGATGCCGCGGAACCGCTTGCGCCCGTCCAGCGGCGGGCTCAGCTCGACCTTCGCCTCGTAGCCCGCCCAGCGGGCGAAGTCCGAGACCCGGACCAGCGGCCGGTCGATGCCGGGCGAGGACACTTCGAGGTTGTAGGCGCCGCCCACCGGATCGTCGACGTCGAGGATCGGCGAGATCGCGCGGCTCACCGCCTCGCAATCGTCGATCGTGAAGGTGCCGTCCGGCCGCTCCGCCATGATCTGCACGGTGCACCCGTTGACGTTGGACATCCTCACCCGGACCAGCCGGAAGCCGAGGCCCGCGAGCGGCCCCTCGATCGCCTGCGCGACGCGCGCGGCGACCCCGGCCTCGCGGACGAGGCGCTTCTCGGACAGATCCGCTTCAATCTCGGACGACATGGATGTTCAGCGCGCAACCTTCGCGGCGTCCTGCCTGGCCGCCCGCGGCGTGGGGCCTCGTGCGGCGAGAGGGTGTGCGGCGAAAAAAAAGAGCGGACCCGGTGGGGCCCACTCCCGAACCGCAGCCTCTCGACTGCCATCAGAACTGTTGAGAGCTAGATAGCGGTCCCGCGCCCGGAGCGCAAGGTGGATCCGCCGCGCCGCGCGCGCCCGCTCGTCCCGATCTCGGCCTCGTCCCGCGGTGCCGGAGCGTCGCGGGGGCCTCGAAGGAGCCCTCCTTCGAGGCCCACCGCGCTCGCACCCCGGGATGAGGGGTTCGGTCGGAGATCGCCTTTGCTCAGCCGCTGCGTGGCACCCGCCCCTCCAGCGGATAGGCCGGATCGTTGTAGCCCGGCGTCGTCGGATGCCCCGCGGCCACGAACCCGTCGACCAGCGCCTCGTCCTCCGGGGTGAAGGCGTAGTCGAGGGCGCCGAGATATTCCTGCCACTGCGCCTCCGTGCGCGGCCCGGCGATCACGCCCGTGACGAGGCGGTTGTTCAGCACCCAGGCGGTGGCGAACTGGCCGGCCGTGATGCCGCGGGCCTCGGCGTGCTCCCTCAGGGTCCGGGCGATGCGCAGGGATTCCGGGCGCCACTCGGTCTGCATCATCCGAGCATCCTGGCGGCCGGCGCGCGACTCGGCCGGCGGCGGCGCGTCGGGGTCGTACTTGCCGGTGAGTACGCCGCGGGCGAGCGGCGAGTACGGCACGACGCCGAGCCCGAAATGCGCGCAGGCCGGCAGGTGCTCGGTCTCGGGCATCCGGTTGAAGGCGTTGTAGTAGGGCTGGCTCACCACCGGCCGGTCGATCCCGGCCTCGTCGCAGAGCCGGCAGATCTCGGCGACCCGCCAGGACCGGTGATTCGAGACGCCGAAATGGCGGATCTTGCCCGCCCGCACGAGGTCGGCGATCGCCCGGACCGTCTCGGCGAGCGGCGTGTCGTGGTCCTCCTTGTGGAGGTAGTAGACGTCGATGACATCCGTGCCGAGGCGGCGCAGGCTGTCCTCGGCGGCCCTCATCACGTGGACCCGCGAGAGGCCGCGGTCGTTGACGCCCGGCCCGGTCGGGTTGGCGACCTTGGTGGCCAGGACCCAGGCGTCGCGCTCGGCCTTGATCGCCCGGCCGGTGATCTCCTCCGACCGGCCCTCCGTGTAGACGTTGGCCGTGTCGATGAAGTTGATCCCGGCCTCCCGGGCGCTGGCGACGACGCGGCCGGCCGTGGCCTCGTCGGTGGGGCCGCCGAACATCATCGTGCCGAGGCAGATCGGCGAGACCTTGAGGCCGGAGCGGCCGAGCGTGCGGTACTGCATGGGATCCTTCCAACCTCCGTCGTCCCGCTATCTCGCCGCGGGAACGGCGCGGTCAACCACAACACAGGTCAACGCCGCCCTGTAACCTGCGCCTGCCCGCGGCGAACCGACCCGTGACGGCACCGATGGCCCGGGCAGCCGTTCCCGCCGGTGGCCCGGGCCATCGGCGCGGCGCCGTCGTCCACCGCGAAGCTTCCGTTCGGACCCATGATCGATCGCTTGGCCGCTCCCCTCGGCATCCCGCTCCCCTGGCTCGACCGGGCCGGCCGTCTCTCCTGGCTGAAGCTCGCGGTGTTCGCGGGCTGCGTCGCGCCCGCGCTCTACCTCGCGGCCGCCTACCGGCTCGACGCCCTCGGGGCGAAACCGATCACCGCCCTGATCCACGCCACCGGCGAGTGGGCCGTGCGCTTCCTGCTCTTCTCGCTGGCGATCTCGCCGCTGCGGCGCCTCGCGGACTGGCCGAAGGTCATCGTCGTGCGGCGCATGCTCGGCGTCACCGTCATGGCCTACGCGGTGGCCCACCTCACCCTCTACGCCGTCGACCAGAATCTGATCCTCACCAAGGTGATCTCGGAGATCGCACTCCGGCTATACCTGACGATCGGCTTCGTAGCCCTGGTCGGCTTGATCGCCTTGGGGTTGACCTCCACGGACGCGGCGATCCGCAATCTCGGCCCGAACTGGAACCGCCTGCACCGCCTCACCTACACGATCGCCGTGGCGGCCCTTGTCCACTACTTCCTGCAGTCGAAGATCGATGTCACCGACCCGGTCTTCTCGGCCGGCCTGTTCCTGCTGCTGATGGGCTGGCGGGTGATGCGGCGTTTCCAGTGGCCGGAGCGGCCCTGGTCGCTCCTCCTCCTGGCGATCGTCGCCGGGCTCGCGACGGCCGGGCTGGAGGCCGCGTGGTACGGCCTCGCCAGCGGTGTGCCGGCCAACCTCGTCCTCGCCGCCAACCTGGACTTCTCCGGGCCGATCCGGCCGGCCTGGTGGGTGCTGGCCGTCGGCCTGTCGCTCCCGCTCGTGGCGCTCGTGCGCGGCCCGAAGGCCCCGGCACCGGGCAGGCGACCGGCCCAGGCGGCCCGCCGGGAGCCCGTCCGGGAGCCCGTCCGGGAGCCCTTGTCGCCGTCGGCCTGATGCCGCAGAACCCGCTCCCGGTCCTCCGCCGCCGGCGGCCCCGGGCCCAGCGGAGCTTTCGAGACGCCATGCGCGGCACGCCTCTCCTGATCGCGGGCTTGCTCGCGCCGACCCTCGCCTTCGCGACGCCCGCGAAGCCGGCCGCCAAGGCGGCGCCCGCCGCGCCGCCGCCGGCCGCTGCCGCGCCGGCGGCCGCGGACTGCACGCCGCCCGAGCCGCCGCCGGCCTCCGCGCGCCCGGCCAAGCCGGCGCTGCCGCCGAAGCCCGCCTGCCTCGACGCCAAGGAGGGCTGCCCAGGCTGGGAGGCCTACAGCTACAACGACGCGATCAAGGCCTATAACCTGCAGGCGCAGGCCTTCCGGCCGATCGCCGAGGCCTACCTGCAGAAGCTCAACGCCTACGTGAAGGCGAGCGCGGACTACGCTCAGTGCGAAGTGAACGCGATGCAGAAGTAGCCGGCTGAACGTCAGCCGACACGGCGACTCGGGGGCGGTTCAGGCGCCCGGTCGCACCCTCCGGCGATGATGGCCGCGATCCCCGCGCGCCCGCCCACGCCGAGGCCACCGTGCCCGCTCGTCGACTCCTCGTCCGAACCGGTTTCTGCGCCCTGCTCCTCGCCGCCGGCCCGGCCCTGGCCGCCGATTTCGACGGCCCGTACCCGCCGCCGCACGGCTACGGCGGCCCCGCTCAGGAGGACGAGCCGGAGCGCCGGCCACCGCCGCCCCCGCCTCCTCCGGGCCCGAGGCCCGAGCCCGAAGTTCGAGGGCCCCGCTTCACCGCTGTGCCCCCCGAAGCGTCCCCGGAAGCGTGCCGGGAATTCGTGCGGCGGCGCTTCGGTCCGGACGGGGAGCCGGTGCTGCGGCGGGTGCGGGTCTGCGACGAGCCGGTCGTCGACCGCGGGCCGCCGCCTCCGCCCCCGGAGGACATCCCACCCCGCCGCTGGGGCGGGCCGCGCTGGTAGCGCGGGGCCCGGCTCAGATCCGGGCCGGCGCCTTCCTGAGTGCGGCCGCGAAGGCCTTGAGCTGGCGGTTCAGATCCGCCAGCTCGTTCAGCGCGATGGTCTTGTGGCCGTCGCGGACCGCGCGCTCGATATCCTCGACCTGCAGGTCGACGAGGCGGCGGATGGCGGTGGCGACTTGTTGTCGGGTCATCGATTCGAGCGTCTCGTCCGAGCGTCCTGGCGGGCCTCAACGGACGGCCGGTACACGGCCGTCGACACGTTTCGGTGATAGGCCGGTAGGCTTAACCGATGGTGTCCGCGGCCCCGCCGTGCACAGGGGATCGGGCCCCGGCCGAGGCCCTAGCGGCGCTCGCGCATCTCGGTCCGGCGCATCGGCATCGCGTCGATCGTGGCGAACAGCCTCTGCGGCGCGATCGGCGCCGCTGCAGTGATCTTGGCGCCCCCGTCCTTGCCGATCAGGACCGCGCGGAAGCTGTCCGCGGGGAGGCCGAGGCGCTCGCGCAGGGTTCGCGCCTCCGCCCCGGAACCGACCGCTTCCAGCACCACGAGGTCGCGCTCGGCGACACCGGCGCGGACCGAGGCCAGCGCCGCCCGCTGCGCCCGGAGCTGAGCGTCCCCGGCCTCGGGCGCCGACAGGACCAGGACCCGCGCCCGGTCGCGAAAGCCGTCGAGGGGCCCGGCCGGGGCAGCAGCCGCCGCCATGGCTGTCGTGGCTGCCAGTCCGAGTCCCAGTGCCGTCTCCCGCATGCCGACGCTCCGCGCTCCCGCGTCGGGACAACGCGCGACTCGTCCGCGCGATCACGGCGGCGCCTTTGCCTCCCGGGCCCGGCGCCCCAGATCGGAGCGGGAGCCAGTTTCCGGGAGTCCGCCATGACCACCGCCATGAACCGCCGCATCGTCCTGGCCTCGCGCCCGCACGGCGAGCCGCGGCCCGAGAATTTCCGCCTGGAAGAGGTGCCGGTGCCGCAGCTCGGACCCGGCCAGGTCCTGCTGCGCACCCGCTGGCTGTCCCTGGACCCCTACATGCGCGGCCGGATGAGCGACGCGAAATCCTACGCGGCGCCGGTCGAGATCGGCGCGCCGATCACCGCCGAAACCGTCGGTGAGGTGGTCGCCTCCAACCACCCGGATCACGCCGTGGGCGACCTGCTGACGGCCTTCGCGGGCTGGCAGGAGTACTGCGTCACCGACGCCAAGGGGTCGCGCAAGGTCGACCCCGCCGCCGCTCCGCCCTCGACGGCGCTCGGCGTGCTCGGGATGCCGGGCATGACCGCCTATACCGGCCTCCTCAACATCGGCCGGCCGAAGTTCGGCGAGACCGTCGTGGTGGCGGCCGCCGCCGGCCCCGTCGGCTCCCTGGTCGGCCAGATCGCCAAGATCCACGGCGCCCGCGCCGTCGGGATCGCGGGCGGTCCCGATAAGTGCCGCTACCTCACGGAGGAGCTCGGCTTCGACGCGGCCATCGACCACCGCGGATCCGACCTGCCGGGTGCGCTCGCCGCAGCCTGCCCGAAGGGCATCGACGTGTACTTCGAGAATGTCGGCGGCGCGGTCTTCGCGGCTGTTCTGCCGCTGCTGAACCCGTTCGCGCGGATCCCGGTCTGCGGCCTCGTCTCCGCCTACAACGCCACCGAGGTGCCCCCCGGCCCGGACCGCCTGCCCGGCCTGATGCGCTCGGTCCTGACCAACCGGCTGCACATCCAGGGCTTCATCGTCTGGGACTTCGCCGAGCAGGCGGAGACGTTCCGCAAGGAGGTCACCGGGTGGATCCAGGACGGGCGCGTCCGCTACCGCGAGGACGTGGTCGAGGGGCTGGAGAACGCTCCGGAGGCGTTCATCGGCCTGTTGAAAGGCCGGAATTTCGGCAAGCTCGTGGTCCGAGTGTCCTGACGGAGCCTTGCCGCCCGAATGGAACAGAGATAGAACAAGAAGATCCGTCGGCGCTGCGGAAAGCGGGCACAAGCCTGACCCGCCCGTTGCCGCTCCGGAAGCCCGGGCGCATGGTTCGCGCGCCGCCGGGCTGGTGCCCTGTGAGATCCGTACGACTAGGAGAGAGCGATGGCGGGCAGCGTCAACAAGGTGATTCTGGTGGGCAACCTCGGGCGCGACCCCGAGATGCGCCGCCTCGGTTCGGGCGACCCGGTCTGCAACCTGCGGCTCGCGACGTCGGAGTCCTGGAAGGACAAGGCGACCGGCGAGCGCAAGGAGAAGACCGAGTGGCACTCGGTCGTGATCTACAACGACAACCTCGCCCGGGTGGCCGAGCAGTACCTGCGCAAGGGCTCGAAGGTCTACATCGAGGGCCAGCTCCAGACCCGGAAGTGGACCGACAATTCCGGCGTCGAGAAGTACACGACCGAGGTGGTGCTCCAGCGCTTCCGCGGCGAGATGACGATCCTCGACGGGCGCGGCGGCGGCGACTTCGCCGGCGAGGACGAGGGTGGCGGCCAGATCAGCCGCGGCGGCGACTTTGGCGGTGGCCGGGGCGGTGATCGCGGCGGCGATTTCGGCGGCGGTCGCGCCCAGGGCGGCGAGCGGCGTCCGGCCCCGGCCTCCTCGGGCAGCGGCGGCGGCAGCCGCGGCGGCTACGACCTCGACGACGACATCCCGTTCTAGGATCGCGTCCGGTCCAGGGGCTGCGCCCTCCCTCACCCGGGCGGGCCGCCCGTTCGGGTGAGTCGAACCTCCGGGCCGGATCGGCCCGGCCGTATCGATGCATCGTCCCGGGGCCGCGCGGCGGAGCCCGGGATCCGGATCCGCCGACGCGCCCGGATCGCGCGCCGGCGCAGGTTCCGGGGCGCCCGCCTCCGGTGCCTCGGAACGCCGCCGCTCAGCCCTTGAGCTGCCGGTTGCAGGCCGAGTAGTAGCCGCCGCCCTTCTCGATCCACTTCATGCCGCCCAGCGTGCCGGCGGCCTTCGCGGCGTTGTAGCTGTCGAGGCAGGTGTGCATTCGGGCCTTGCCGGCCGATTCCTTGGCGTATCGCGGATCGACGGCGCGGGGGAACGTGGCCGACGCCGCGGCGGCGGACGTCGTCCCGGCGCGCGGAGCCGCCGGCGGGGCGGCCGGCGCGGTCGTCGCCGCGGTGGGCGAGACCGGATTCGGTGCGGTCGTCGGGGCGTTGTCGGCCGCCGCACCGCACTCGGCCTTGCGGAAGTCGTTCCACTTCTGGCCGTTCAGCGTGCCCGCCTGCTTGGCGGCCTGGTACTTGACCGAGCAATCCTTCGCGGAGAGCGCCGCGGCCGGCGAGGCGCCGGCCACCACGCCGGCGATCATCAGGGATGCAAATACATAGCGACTCATGACGAAGAATCTCCGGGACACTATGTTGCGTCCCGAAAGACATTAATATGGCTCTATGCCGTCGTGAATATGGCTTTGTCCGTTCCGGGGGGACAAGTCGGTGGCCGGGCACTGGTCCAGCACCGACCGGCCGCGGATCCGGAGGCGCGCGGCGGGCCGAGCTCGAGACGCGGCGACCGGTTCGAGGGTCGCCGGTGCGGATCACCAGCCGCCGTAGGACCGGCGCGGACCGTCGTAGCCACCGTAGCCGCGGTCGTAGCCGCCGTAGCCGGGCCGGCCACCGTAGGGTCCGCGCGGGCCGCCCCAGCCCCAGCCGCGATCGTTGGGCCGGCAATGGCCCCAGGGATTGGGGTGGAAGCCCGGACCGCAGCCGCCGGCCACGCGCTCGATCACCGCGCCGGCCTCGGGCGGGCCGTAGCCGAACGGCGCCGCGTTCGCCGCCGTGGCGGTCGCGAGGCCCGCCGCGGCCATCGCGACGAGGCCGAGCATCTTGGAGCGCATCATGACACGATCTCCTGAACCTGCGTCCCGGACGCACCGGGCCGATGACAGGAGGATGCGCCGGCGGCTGTGAACCGGGACAGGCCCGGGCATTCATCAACCCGACGGCTTCGACCGGACGGGTCGGAACGCGGAGGTCGATCAGGCGGCCTGGAGCTGGATCGGCGCCGGTGCGGGCGCCCGCGAGCGCGCGAACAGATCGGCGCCGACCGTTTCGCCCGCGGCCCGGACGAGCGTGGCCTCGTCGCAGGACCGCGCGACCTTCAGGCCGAGCGCCTCGAGCCGCGCGTGGTCGGCGCAGTAGGCGGCGATCCGGGCGCGGCCGTAGGCCGGCATCGGCGCGAGCAGCCGGTCGCGCTCGGCATCGTCGGCGCGGAACAGGGCCGAGATCAGCTCGATCGGAACCGGGTAGCGCGCGAGGGCGCTGGGGTGGGGTCGGTTGCCGTCGCGCGCCATGGATGCCTCTCCGCTTCGCTGTGCGGTGGAAGGTTCGGCAACCATAGTTAACGATCAGTTGTGATCGCGACCTGGGCGCTCCGGTGCCGCTCCGACCGGCCTTCCTGAGAGCCCAGTGAGCCGATCGGCCCGTCGCCTCAGCGGCGGGGCGGGCTCACCCAGGCGCCGCCGGCGGCGCGATCCGACTCGGGCGTGGCGAGCGCAGGCTGCGCGTCCGCCCAGAGGACGACCGTGCCCGCGGCCGGCGCGATCGAGCCCGTCGTCTCCGGGTCGGTCCACGCGGGGGCGCCCGCGGCGACCAGCGCGGGTGCCGCCGACGGATCCGGCAGGTTCCGCTCGTAGCCGGCGACGACCGCCGCGAGGGCGATCGCCACGAGGAGGAACGCTAGACCGTCGACGATCATGGAGCCGAGTCTCGGCATGGTGCCCGCGCCTGTTGACCAAGCGTCCGGGCTACGGCGGCAGGGTTAACGAACCCTGTCCGAACTTGGCGGATCGGGCCGGCGCCCTCACGTGTTGCGCGCGCCGCGCAGCGTCTTCAGGCCGATGCCGGTCGACTCGAAACCGCCGTCGACGGCGAGCTGCTGACCGGTGATGTAGGAGGCGCGCTCCGAGCAGAGGAACACGATCGCCTCCGCGAGTTCCGTCTCCAGCCCGTAGCGGCCGAGCGGGACGGCGTCGTGGTAATCCGCCCGGATCTCGGGGCTGTGCACCGCCTTGGCCATCGCGGTGTCCACGGGGCCCGGGGCGACGGCGTTCACGCGGATCCCGTACTGCGCCAGCTCGGCGGCCTGCTGCTTGGTGAGCTGCGCGAGGCCCGCCTTGCTGGTGCCGTAGGCGGTCCGGAGCGTCGAGGCGCGCAGGCCCGAGATCGACGTGATGTTCACGACGGCCCCGCCGCGCTCGGATAGGAGCGGGACCGCCGCCTGCGTGCACAGGAACGGGCCGGACAGGTTGACCGCGAGCACCCGCGACCAGTCGGCGAAGGTGGTCTCCGTCAGCGGCTTGAAGATCGCGATGCCGGCATTGTTGACCAGGGCGTCGAGGCGGCCGAACCGGTCGGCGACCTGCCGGATCGCCGCCGCCACCGCCTCGGGGTCGGAGACATCGGCCGTCACCGCGAGCGTGGCTTCGGGGCGGCCGAGCCGCTCGGTCGCCGCCGTCACGCCCGGGCCGTCGATGTCGAGCAGGGCGACGTTCCAGCCGTCGGCGAGGAAGCGGGTCGCTGTGGCGAGGCCGATGCCGCGGGCAGCCCCCGTCACCAGCGCGGTCCGGGCCTGGGCGTCGCTCATGGTCGTCTCCGTCGGGATCGGCGGCGCCCGGATGGCGCGGGGCGGCGTTCGGGTCCGCAGCGGCGCTGTCGCCGCGTGCCGGACCCGGAGGCCTTCGGGGCCGTCCCGCCGTTGAGAACCGATCCGCGGTAAAGGTCTGATTGATCGCGCGCGCGCCGTCGAGGGTCTCCCCGAACATCCGCCCGGCGATGACCGGCATCCGGGCTCCTCCGCTCACATCCGCTCGAATCGGCCCTTCGCCGCGCCCCGACGGGTGAGCAGGCGGACCAGACCGAGACCGATCAGGCCGGTCGCGCCGGCCAGGATCAGAGCGGGCCGGACGCCCGTGCGCGCCGCCGCGCGATCCAGCGCCACCTCCAAGCTTCCCGCGATATTGACGGCGAGCGGCACGACCTGCGTGTCGAGGAACAGCTTCGGATTCGACGGACCCGAAGGCTTTCTCAAGAGATAGTCCCGACCGACCGCCACACTAACCTCCGTTAAGATCAGGATAATCTCGCGAACAAAGGGTGACGCCCGCGGTTTCAACGGGGAACGTCGCGATATGCCCGCTGTTTCCCGGCGGCACGGTTCGGAGATCGCCCCCCTTGGACAAGCCCGAATTCAAGCCCTACCGCCTGCCCGCCGGCGGGTGGGGCTCCGCCCTGTCGGTCGGCAACATCCTGCGGCGCGAGGGCGTGCTGGCGAGCGGACCGATCGCGCTCAGCCGGCACAACAAGGTCGACGGCTACCAGTGCAACAGCTGCGCCTGGGTGAAGCCCGCGAGCCCGCTGCCCTTCGAGTACTGCGAGAACGGCGTGAAGGCCGTGGCCTGGGAACTCACTGCCCACCGCTGCACGCCGGACTTCTTCGCCACCCATACGGTCACGGAGCTGCTGGACTGGGACGATTACCATCTGGAGCAGACCGGTCGCCTCACCCATCCGCTGCGCTACGACTCGGCCACCGACAAGTACGTGCCGGTCTCCTGGGGCCACGCCGTCGAGGAGATCGCCCGCGAGCTCAGGGCCGTCCCGGACCGGCAGAAGGGCACCGTGTTCTACAGCTCGGGCCGCCTGTCGAACGAGGCGAGCTACCTCTACCAGCTCTTCGCCCGGCTCTACGGCAACAACAACCTGCCGGACTCGTCCAACATGTGCCACGAGACGACCTCGGTGGCGCTGCCGGTGAGCATCGGCCAGGCCGTGGGCTCCGTGTCGCTCGACGACTTCGCCCATTCCGACTGCATCATGTTCTTCGGCCAGAATCCCGGCAGCAACGCGCCGCGGATGCTGCACCCGCTGCAGGAGGCGAGCCGGCGCGGCGTCCCGATCATCACCTACAACCCGCTGCGCGAGCGCGGCCTGGAGCGGTTCCTGAACCCGCAATCGCCTACCGAGATGCTCACCGGCAAGGCGACGCGGATCAGCTCGCAGTACCATCAGGTGAAGGCGGGGGGCGATCTCGCCGCCATCGCGGGCATCTGCAAGGCGGTCCTCGCCCTGCACGACGCGGCCCGGGCCCGGGGCGGCGACGCCGTTCTCGACGAGGCCTTCATCCACGACAACACCCACGGCTTCGACGCCTTCGCCACCTGGCTGCGCGCTCAGGACTGGGACGAGCTGGAGCGCCGCTCCGGCCTGCACCGGGCCGACATGGAATCGACCGCCCACGTCTACAGCCACGCGAAGGCGACCATCGGCGTCTACGGCATGGGGCTCACCCAGCACCGGGCCGGGGTCGAGACCGTCCAGATGCTGGTGAACCTGCTGCTGATGCGCGGCAATATCGGCCGCTCCGGCGCCGGGATCTGCCCGATCCGGGGCCATTCCAACGTGCAGGGCCAGCGCACGATGGGGATCACCGACAAGCCCGAGCTGTTCGACCTCGACCGGCTGGGCCAGCAATTCGCCTTCGCGCCGCCCCGCGAGCCGGGCTACAACACCGTCGAGGCCTGCGAGGCGATCCTGCGGGACGAGGTCAGCGCCTTCGTCATGCTCGGCGGCAACTTCGCCCGCGCCATCCCCGACCACGGCCAGATGGAGCCGGCGTGGCGCCGGATCCCCCTGACCGTCAACGTCATCACCAAGCTCAACCGGACCGCGCTGCTGCCGGGCGCGATCAGCTACGTCCTCCCGGTCACCGGCCGCCTGGAGATCGTCGAGACCTCCAAGGGCCAGCAGGTGCTCTCGATGGAGGACACCTCGGCCTGCGTGCACGGCAATCGCAGCCTGCGCCGTCCGGCCTCGCCGCACCTGATCAGCGAGATCCGCCTGATCTGCGAGCTGGCGCAGCGCGTCCTCGATCCGAACCCGCGGGTGCGCTGGGCGGCGTACAGCGAGGATTTCGCCGAGATCCGCCGCGAGATCGGCGAGACGCTGCCGGACTCGTTCTGGGACTACGAGCGGCGCATGTGGGAGCCCGGCGGCTTCCAGCGCGACCTGCCGGCGAACCGGCGCGAGTGGCGCACGGAATCGGGACGGGCCAACTTCGTCACCCCGACCGGGCTCGACGAGGACGCCGACATGCCCGATGTCGGCCACGACGCCCTGCGGCTGATGACGCTGCGCAGCAACGACCAGTTCAACACCACGGTCTACGGCTATTACGACCGCTTCCGGGGCATCAAGAACACCCGGAAGGTGGTGCTGATGAACCGCTCGGACATCGACCGGCGGGGCCTCAAGATCGGCCAGCCCGTCACGCTCCGGACGGTCGCCGATGACGGCGTCGACCGCAAGCTCTCGGGCCTGCTGGTCGTGGCCTACGACATCCCGATCGGCTGCATCGGCGGCTACTACCCCGAGTGCAATGTCCTGATGCCGATCTGGCACTACGCGATCGGCAGCAAGACGCCGGCCGCCAAGACGATCCCCGTCACGGTGCACCCCGACAGCGACGCGGTCCTCGCGCCGGAGCTGGAATACGCCACCGGCTGAGGCGGACGGACGGCGTCCTCGTGGCTTTGGGCGGCGTCCCGCCCCTCCGCGGCGGCGCTCGCCCGGATCGCCGCGCCCGCGTCAGAGCATCGGCATGCCGCCGGTGACCGGCACCAGCGCCCCGGACATGTAGCTGCCCTCGCGGGAGGCGAGCAGCACGTAGGCCGGGGCCAGTTCCGCGGGCTGGCCGGCACGGCCGAGCGGCGTCTGCGCGCCGAGCTGCTCGATCTGATCCGGGCTCTTCACGATCGGCTGGATCGGCGTCCAGACCGGCCCGGGGGCGACGCAGTTCACCCGGATCCCCTTCGGCGCCAGCAGGTTCGACAGGCCGATGGTCAGGCTCGCGATCGCGCCCTTGGTGGCGGCGTAGATCAGCATGCTGGGATCGGCCACCTTGGCCTGCACGCTGGTGCTGTTCACGATCGCCCCGCCCGGCTTCATGTGCGGCACCGCCGCCTGGGCGAGGTAGTACATGGCGAAGACGTTGGCGCGGAACGAGCCCTCGATGTCGGGCGCCGCCAGATCGTCGAGGCCCTCGTTCACCACCTGCGCGGCGGCGTTGTTCACGAGGATGTCGAGTCGCCCGAAGGCCTCGACGGTGCGCGCCACGAGATCCCGGCACTGGGCCGCGTCGCGGATGTCGCCGGGGAGCAGCAGGCAGCGGCGGCCGGCCTTCTCCACCCAGGCCCTCGTGTCCTCGGCATCCTCCTGCTCGACCTCGAGGTAGGAGATCGCCACGTCGGCGCCTTCGCGGGCGTAGGCGATCGCCACCGCCCGGCCGATCCCGGAGTCGCCGCCGGTGATCAGCGCCACCTGGCCGGTGAGCAGGCCCTTGCCGACGTAGCTCTCCTCGCCGTGGTCGGGGCGCGGCGTCATCTTCGTAGTGAGGCCCGGGCGGGGCTGCTGCTGGTCGCCGGGGAAGGGCGGCCGGGGGCCGGCCTCGCGCGGGTCCTGGGTCATCGTGTGCGGCTCCTCGGCGGGGGATCCGCAGGATCTAGGGCCTTCGCGGCGGCCACCGCCTGCGCCCGGGGGTCACAGGCGGTGGCCCTGATCGGGCGGTCTCAGAAGGCGCGATTGCGGGTGGCGTGCGGGCCGCCGTAGCGGCGGCGCAGGTAGGACACGACCTTGGGGAGGAGGAAAGCGATCAGGATCTTGCGCATCGGGGCTCGCTCGCGTCACGGGTTCGTGAGCGGGCAATGCTCGGACCGCGCCGCAGTTCCGCGCCCGGTCACAGCTCCAGGGTCAGGGTCACCGGGGCGTGGTCCGAGGGGCGCTCCCAGGCCCTCGCCTCGCGCAGGACCTCGACCTTCCGGACGGTCCCGGCGAGGTCCGGCGACACCCAGGCATGGTCCAGCCGCCGACCTTTGTTGGCGGCCGACCAGTCGGGGGAGCGGTAGCTCCACCACGTGTAGATCTTCTCCGGCTCCGGGGTGAGGTGGCGCGCCGCGTCGATCCAGCCCGCCTCACCGCGCAGGACCTCCAGCGCCTCGGTCTCCAGCGGCGTGTGGCTCACCACGTCGAGGAGCTGCTTGTGCGACCAGACATCGTGCTCCAGGGGCGCGACGTTGAGGTCGCCCACGAGGATCGCCGGCCCGGAGACGCGCTTCCCACCCCAGGCGCGCAGTTCGGAGAGGAAGTCGAGCTTGTGGGCGAATTTCGGATTGAGGTCGCGGTCCGGCACGTCGCCGCCGGCCGGGACGTAGAAGTCGTGCAGCACGATGCCCGAGGCCGCCCCGGCCTCCGGCCCCAGCACCGCCGAGATGTGGCGGGCGTCCTGGCGCTCGCAGAAGCCCATCACCGAGCGGGTGTGCAGGGGGAAGCGCGAGAGGATCGCGACGCCGTTGTAGCCCTTCTGGCCGGCGAACATCACGTGCTCGTAGCCCGAGCCGCGCAGGGCCTTCAGCGGGAAGGCGTCGTCCGGGCACTTGGTCTCCTGCAGACAGAGCACGTCCGGTTTGTGCTCCGCGAGGAAGCGCAGAACCAGATCGATGCGCAGGCGCACCGAGTTGATGTTCCAGGTGGTGACGGTGAGTTGCACGAGCGGCGCTGGGGTTCTGACGGCGTTGCGCTCCGATAGCCGATTTCGCGGCCCGCGACAGTCCGCTCACCGTTTGCCGGGCGAAAGGCCGTGCGCGATCGACCTGCAGGCGCTATGCCCGGGCCCTGCCCTGTCCCGGGCCCCTCGTCGAGGCCCGCCATGGCACACGCCCGCTCGCTCCTGTTCGCCGTCTACTGGGCCGCCTGGACGACCCTGTTCCTCGCGCCGCTGGCGATCTTCCTCCTGTCCGGATCGCCGCAGCGGCCGATCCGCCGGGCGACGCGGCTCTGGGCGCGCGGGATCCTGGGCGGGCTGCGGCGGATCGTCGGGCTGCGCTACGTCGAGGAGGGCCGCCAGCACCTGCCGGACGAGCCCTGCCTGATCGTTGCCAACCACCAGTCGACCTGGGAGACCCTGGCCTTCCTGGTCCTGGTGCCGGACGTGGCGATCGTCGCGAAGCGGGAACTGCTGGCGATCCCGGTGGTCGGCTGGTTCCTCCGCCGCTCGCCGATGATCGTCATCGACCGGGCCAAGGGCACCCAGGCCCTGCGCACCATGATCGACGGCGGTCGGGAGGCGGTCGCGGCGGGCCGGTCGGTGCTGATCTTCCCCGAGGGCACCCGCGGCGCGATCGGCGAGCCGCTGCGCTTCAAGCGCGGCGTCGAGTTGCTCTACGGCCGGCTCGGCCTGCCGGTGGTGCCGGTGGCGCTCAACTCCGGCCTGTTCTGGCCCGGGGGCGCGGCGACCCGGTCCGGCACGGTGGTGGTGAGCTACCTCGCCGCCCTGGCTCCCGGCCTGCCGACCGCGGAGTTCCTGCACGGGACGGAAGGCGCGATCGATCGGGAGTTGAACCGGTGGCGGCCCGGCGGCGCGGCCGGGCTCGGCGCCTCCTGAGGGGCGCCCCCGTCACTTCTGCGATTGCTGGATCTGCTGCTGCATCGCCTTGTCCTCGGAGCGCCCGTAATTGATGAAGAACAGGCTGCCGTCGACGCTCTTGCCCTTCTGCAGGTTCGAGAGCGTCACCGTGGTGACGTAGCCCTGCGGGTCGGTGATCCGCCACTGCGACAGGGTCTTCATCTCGGCATCGAAGAACAGCTGGATCTTCGAGGTGCCGCCCAGGGTGGCGCGGTCCTCCAGGCTGATGCGGACGCTGCCCGGATCGCTCGCCACGTCGGTGACGGTGAGATCGCGGGCGAGGTCGATCTTCTCGCGCAGGAGGAATTTCAGCGGCGTCTGGGCGATGAAGTAGAGGTCCTGGGTGTTGAGCTTGCGGTCGCGCACCGCCACCGAGGTCCCGTCGGCGACCACCTCCAGGGGCGAGGGCTGGTCGTAGTCGAAGCGCAGACGGCCGGGCTTGGCGAGCGTCAGCTTGCCGCCGATCCGGCGGCCATCGGCGCCGATCTGGACGAAGTTGCCCGACAGGGTGTTGATGCCGTTGAAGTAGGCGTTGGCCTGCGCCAGCAGCGTGGCGGGATCGGCCGAGTCGCCGGTGACGATCGCCGCCGGGGCGCCCACCGCCGCGACCTTCGGCTCGGGCGCCTTGTGGTCCGCCTTGTCGCTCGCCTTGTCGCCACCCTTGCCGGACTTGGCGCTGCCGGGCTTCGCCTCCTTGCTCGCCTCCTTGGCCTTGGGCGCGGGCTTCTTGGCCGGCGCCGGCGCCGCCGGGGCGGCTTCCGGTTGCGGAGCGGGCTCCTCCTTGTGGCCGAACAGGCTGTCGATGAAGGCGCCGACCTGCGCGTGGGCCGGGTTGGCGGTCGCGAGCCACAGCCCGGCGGCGATCACGGAGCCGGCTGTGCGGATGCGGCGGCCGATCATCGGCAGAATCTCCTGGGGCACCGCGGGCAAGCTCCGGCGGCAAACGGGGCGGAACATAAGTTGGCGGGCTGCCGCAGACGTCTCGGTGCCCCTTCGCCCTCGCGAGCGGAGCGAAGCAATCCAGGTGCGCCGCGCGCGTCGACGTCGCGCTGCCCTGGGTTGCGTCGCTCCGCTCGCGAGGACGGGGCGGGTTTCGCAGGCCCTGTAGAACCCCGGCCTGTGGCGAAGATGCGACGCCCGGGCCGCCGCGCAGGGGGGCGGCCCGGGACGGAGCCTGTCACTCGTCGTCGTACATCCCGGCCGAGCTGTGCGTCGCCCCGGCGACCAGGATCTCGCGCTTGCCGGCGTGGTTGGCCGGGCCGACGATGCCCTCGATCTCCATCCGCTCCATGATGGAGGCGGCGCGGTTGTAGCCGATCTGCAGGCGGCGCTGGATGTAGCTCGTCGACGCCTTCTGGTCGCGCAGCACGACCTCGATCGCCTGCTTGTAGAGGTCGTCGGACTCGCCGCCGGTCGCCGCCGCGAAGGCGCCGATGTCGAAGACGGGGGCCTCCTCCTCGGGCTCGTCGGACCGCTCGGCCTTGTCGGCCGCGGCGGCCTTGGAGCCCCGGCCGGACCGGCCGCCCTCCTTGGCGGGCTCCTCGGGGGTGTCGTCGGCGGTGACGGCGTCGAGGTAGCTGGGGCGGCCCTGGCGCTTGAGGTGGGCGACCA
>NZ_JBQEPK010000022.1:0-106485 GCF_052045615.1 Methylobacterium sp. 22177
ATGCGCGACCTGATCGGCGGCGAGGTGTTCGTGAACTTCATGATCGGCCGCTACCACAAGCCGGTGCAGGAGGAGCGGATCTTCCTGTTCCTCGACGTCGTCGGCTCCACGGCCTTCGCGGAGACCCACGGCGACCTGCGCGCCCAGGCCTATCTCAGCGCGGTGTTCGCGACCTTGGCCGAGCCGGTGCGGCGCAACGCCGGCTCCACGGACGACTTCATCGGCGACCTCGCGATGATCACGTGGCCGATGAAGCGCGGCCTGAAGGACGCGCGCTGCGTGACCTGCGTGTTCGAGGTGCTCGACCGGATCGAGGCGGACGCCGCGGCCTGGCAAGCCCGGTTCGGCACGGTGCCGCGGCTGCGGGCGGCCCTGCACGGCGGCTCGGTGGTCACGGCCGAAGTCGGGGTCGACCGCCACAAGATCGCGTATTTCGGCGACGCCGTGAACGTGACGTCGCGGATCGAGGCCCTGTGCCGCCCCCTCGGCGTCGGCATCCTGATCTCGCAGGATCTCCTCAACCGCCTGCCGCGCCTGCCGGCCGGGGTGCGGGCGCGGTCCCTCGGCGCCCACGCGCTCCGCGGCCGCGGTGCGCCGCTGTCCGTCGCGACGCTGGAGCGCGGGCCCGCCGAGACCGCGCCGGTGGCGGACCTGTCGCCCCGGCGCGCCGCGGTCGCCCGCTGATGTCCGGGTCGAGCACCGCGCGGGCGAACGCCCTGATCGCCGTGAAGATGGCGCTGCGCTTCGGGCTGCCGCTGATCGGACTCGTCGTCTTCGGCCGCGCCATCGTGCTGTCGGTGGGCGGCGATATCGAGCACGGGCAGTTCGCCCTGGGCGTGCTCCTCATCCTGGCAGGCTTCACCTCGAAGCTTGTACCCCGCCCATGAGTGTCGCGCCGCGCCCGCCGATCTACCTCGACGCCGACGCCTGCCCGGTCAAGGACGAGACCTACCGGGTCGCCGAACGCTACGGCCTGACCGTCCACGTCGTCGCCAACAGCGTGCTGAACCTTCCGCGCGAGCCCTGGATCGAGCGGGTGGTCGTCGGCCCGGAACTCGATGCCGCCGACGACTGGATCGCCGCGCGGGCCGGGCCCGGGAGCATCGTGCTCACCGCCGACGTCCCGCTGGCCGCGCGCTGCGTGAAGGCCGGGGCCACGGTCCTGGCGTTCACCGGCAAGCCGTTCAGCGAGGCCGGGATCGGCCTCGCCCTCGCCACCCGCGACTTGATGCAATCGTTGCGCGAGGCCGGCACCATCACGGGCGGGCCGAAGCCCTTCTCGCGCGCCGATCGGTCGGCATTCCTGTCAGCCCTCGACCGGGCGGTGAACCGGATCCTTCGCGAGCGGCCGAAGCCGGTCTGAGCGCCTGTTCCGGGATCGAGGGCTTCCTGGCCCGACGGCTTTCAGGCCTCGGCCGCCGGGACGAGGGCCTTGAGCGCCTCGTTGATGCGGTCCTGCCAGCCCGGCCCGTCCTTCTGGAAATGGGCGAGCACGGCGCTGTCGAGGCGCAGGCTCACCACTTCCCGCGAGCCCGGGATCGCAGCCGGCCGTGGCGCCGCCTGCGGCGGCGGGGCGGCGGGCTTCGGACTGGTGGCGGCCCGGAACGCCGCCTCGGCTGCCGCGCGCGGGTCGCTGAAGCGGCGGCGATTGCGGTCTTCGGCCATCGACCTCTAGCCCTTCGCGGTCGTCTTCTTCGGCGCGGCCTTCTTCGCGCTGCCCTTGGCGGCCGCCTTGGCTTCCTTCTCGGCCGCCTTGGTCTGCGCGTCCGCGGCCTCCTTGGCGAGCCGGAGCGAGCGCAGCCGCACGGTCCGCTCGTCCATCGCCTTGATGGCCGCGTGGTGCTCCGCCATCGCCTGGGCGCCCTCACGAGCCATGCGCTCCGCCCGTTCCGCGCGCTCGGCGCGGTTCTCGGCGCGGGTCTTGGCTTCCGCCTCCGCGTCGCGGGTGGCATTCACCTCGTCGAGGTCGTACTCAGTGTCGTCGCTCATCCTGTCCCTTTCACCCCGGCTCGACGGATCCGACCCGGCGCAGCCTGCGCGGGACGGGGTCTAAGCGGGTCCGGCCTGTTCGAGGGGCGGAGGGCAAGGCCGGATCGGCGCCCTCCCGCATCGCCGTCAGGCGCGCGGGGAGGGCAGGTTGACGAAGGCTTTAGCATGCCCGCGCGGCCGATGGCGAATCCGGATCGCCGGCCGGGACGGACGGCGCACACTATTCGTACGCGTCCGCTGGACGATCCGGACCGCGCCCATGTTCAGCCGAGTGGAATCGGGCCCGATCGTCGCCCGATCAACGCACGCGGAAGTTGAGCGGAATGGAGATCGAGAGGCTCGACTGCGTCACGCCCGCGGGTGCGGCCGGCATGGAGCCGCGCACCGCCGCGAGGGCGGCGCTGTCGATCTGGCCGATCCCGCTGGAGCGGGCCACGCCCGCTCCCGTCACCTGACCCGAGCGCATCACGGTGAACCGCACCACCGCGGTCCCGCCGCCGGTGCCGACGGCCGCGTTCACGTTCATCCGGCTGTGGATCGTCGCGCTGATCGCGCCCTGCCACTGCCGCATGGCGCTCGGATCGTTGCCCGCGGCGGCCCGGCCGGCCGCGTTCTCGCGCGAGGCCGACGCCGAACTCCGCTCGGCACCCGCCCGGGCCTTGGCCTCGCGGGCCTTGGCCTCGCGCGCGGCCTTGGCCTTCGCCTCGCGGATCTCCTCCAGGCGCTCCTGCCGGGCCTCCTCGCGCTTCTGCTCGCGGAGCTTCTCCTCCCGGATCTTGCGCAGCTTGGCTTCCCGTTCCGCCTTCAGCTTGGCCGGATCGGGCGTCGGCTTCGGCGGCTCCACGGACTTCGCGACCTCCGTGGGCGGCGGTGCCAGCGGCTCGGCGGCCTCGGACGCGGAGGTGATGACCTGGCTCTGCGCCTCGACGGGCTGAGCCTCCTGCGGCATATCGACCGCCTGGGTGTCCTCCGGCTTCACCTCGGTCATCTCGGTCGGCGGCGGCGGCTGGACGGCCTCGTCCGGCGGCGCGTCCACCGGCTTCGTCTCCGGAGGGGCCTCCTGGCTCATCTGCTGCTCCGCCGGCGCCTCGGTGGCCGCGTCGGTCATGAGCGGCGCGAGGTCGACGGTGATCTGCTGCTCGCCGGGCGGTGCGGGCGGGGAGAGCCGCAGGAACATCACCGCGGCGAGCACGCAGGCGTGCAGGCCCAGGGCAACCAGGAAGGCGGCGAGCAGCCCGGACGGGCGGCGCTCGCCGAGACCGGCCGGCATATCCGTCGACGTGTAGGTGCTCATCGGGTCAGCGCGCGGTCCCTGCGGGGGCGGCGGCGGGCGAGGCCGGAGCGGCGCCGCCGGGCGACTGCGCGATCAGCGACACCTTGGTGAAGCCGGCCTGCCCGACGAGGCCCATGACCTCCATGACCTTGCCGTAGGGCACGTCGCGGTCGCCGCGCACGAGGATGACCTGGTCCTTGTCGGCGGCGGCCATCTCGCGCAGGCGCGGCACGATGCTCTCCATCGTGAACACCTCCTTGGCAATGGACGGGTTGCCGTCCTTGTCGACCGTCACCTCGGCGGGCTTCTTCGACTGCGCGACCTTGGGGGCCGCGGTCTTCGGCAGCTGGACCGGAACGCCGGTGGTCATCAGCGGCGCGGCGACCATGAAGATGATCAGCAGCACGAGCATCACGTCGACCATCGGGGTGACGTTGATGTCGGACATCGGCACGTCGTCGAGGTCGTCGTCGTCGTTCGCGCGAATGGATCCCATCGCCATGGGGCGTCTCCGGTACCTTTACGTTCGGCTCTCTGGGGGCGGGCGCCGGTCGCTCTACTCGGCGGCCGCGCGGTGGGCGCCGGCGCGGTCGCGCGCGAGGCGGTTGCCCAGGACCGAGATGTAGGACGAGAAGGTGCTCTGGATGCCGCTCACGTCGCTCGCGAGCTTGTTGTAGGCCATCACCGCCGGGATCGCGACGACGAGACCGATCGCGGTCGCGAACAGGGCTTCCGCGATGCCCGGCGCCACCACGGCGAGCGAGGTGTCCTGGCTGCGGGCGATGGACGAGAACGAGTTCATGATGCCCCAGACGGTGCCGAACAGCCCGACGAACGGGGCCGTGGAGCCCGAGGTCGCCAGCAGCGACAGGCCGGTGCGCAGGCGCTTCACCTCGATGGTGAGGGCGCCCTTCATCGCCCGCTCGATGCGGTCGCGGCGCTCGGCCCGGGTCTCGGAGGAATCCTGATCGCGCCACGCGTCGATCGCCGCCTTCACCACGTGGCCGGCGATGCCGCGATGCTCGCCGTCGAGGCTGCCGCCGGAGCGGACCAAGTTCGCGAAGGCCTTGGCCTGGCGCCGCGCGGCGGCGAGCCGGATCACCTTCTCGAACACCACGGTCCAGCAGGCGATCGAGGCGATCACCAGCAGGATCATCACGCCCTTCACGATCGGGTCGGCCTGCAGGAACAGGCCGAGGAACGAGAAGTCGTGGGCCGCCTCGATCGGGGCTTGTGTCGGGTCCATCGCGGGCTCCTGGCGTCCTGGTCTCACGCGGCCTTGCGCCGCCATCGTCTCGGGGTGCGGCGAAAGCCGCAGGCCGCCCGGCGGCCCTCGCCGCCGGGCGGTTTGGTCTCGTCGACCGTCACACCACCTGCATCAGCGGTCGAACGGGAGGCCGGCCTTGCTGTCGGTCTCGGTCCGCTCGAGGCAGGCCTCGCGGCCGGCGTCGCCGCCGTCGCAGGTCAGAACGTCGTTCAAGAGGACGCGACCGACCTTGTTGCAGGCGATGCCGGGGAAATCGAAGATCTTCACGGTGGTCTTCTTCGGCGGCAGCGGACCGAGCTCGACGGCCACCCGCTTCTGCGCGACGCCCTCGGGGTCGAACGCGAAGAGATCCACCTTGTAGGACTTGAGGCCGGACCCCTTGTTGTCGATCACCATGGTGATCCGGCAGGCCTCGCCCGCGGTCTCGACCTTGTTGAGCTGCAGCTTGATCGGCGCCTTCTCGGGCGCGTCCTGCGCCAGGGCCGACACGACGAAGAGCGCCGAGAGCGCGAAGCAGGCCGCCGTGTCGAGGGCGATGCGCCCGATCCGACGGCGGTACAGGGGAGCGCGCAGGGCAAGCACCGTGACCAAATCCTCTTCGAGTTTGCGCCGGCCGCCGGCTTTCGCCGCGCGGACCGGGTTGGCGGGGAGCGGGATCAGTGCAGCACCGTTCCGGCGGGGCAGGTGGCCGGGGCGAGGCGCTCGGCCGCCGCGTCCAGCGGCCCGACCGCGGCGCGGACCGCCGCCACGAGGCGCGGCGCCGCGTCCTGGCCGGTGATCTCGGCCGCGGCCGCCTCGAGATCCGCCCAGAGTCGCTGGCGGCCCCGGTTGATCAGCTTCACCAGCGCGCATTCGTGGCCGGTCACGCGGCAGCAGCTCGCCGGCATGAACGACCAGTCGCCGTCGCGCTCCGCGCGCAGCGCCCGGATGATCGCGACCACGCAGGCGACGAAGCGGCAGCCCTCCGTCGGGCCGAGCAGCTGCTCGGCACCGTCGAAGGCCGCATTCCAGCAGGCGACGTCGCTGGTCATGTAGCCGGCCGCCACGAAACGGGCCACCGACAGGGCCAGGATATCGGCCTCGTCGCCGCACACGTCGGCGACGCGCCGCATCGCCGCATGGTCCGACGGGGTCATGGGCGTGCTCACGGCTCCGGTGCCTCGCGTCGCGTAAAAAGATCGCGGCGATCAATCTCGGGAGCCGGATCGTCGCCTGTCGCGGCAGTATCCAGGCCCGCTGTCCGGATCAAGGCCCGGAGAGAAAATCAGAGCAGTTCCAAACTGTTAGAAGAAAGCGTGGCTGTTCGGGGCTTTGCCTATCGATCCCGCAGATTTTTGCCGAAACATCCCGGATATGCGCGCCGCACGGGCGTCCGGCGAAACCGGCCTCCTCCCTTGATGGCCCGGAAGGCCTTGGCCATATCTCCGTGTTGCCGGCGTCGTCGCGTCCGGCGGAGCGCTGCCTCGAGCGGGCTCCTGTCGACGAGGTGCTCAGGCATCCCGGGATTGCGGCAGATCCCGGGGTCGGAGGCTTCGCTTTCTGGATGATGGCCGCGATGACCCGATCCTCGCCCTTCGGGCACCCGTTCCTGCTCGGCTTCGACGAGATCGAGCAGGCCCTCGACCGGGTCTCCAAGGCCGCCAACGACGGCTACCCGCCCTACAACATCGAGCGTCTGCCCCGCACCGAGAGCGAGCCCGAGCGCCTCCGGATCACCCTGGCGGTGGCCGGCTTCACCCGCGATCAGCTGGACGTGATGCTGGAGGAGAGCCAGCTCGTCGTGCGCGGCCGGCAGGTGGACGAGCGCGAGCGGCACTTCCTCCACCGCGGCATCGCGGCGCGCCAGTTCCAGCGGGCTTTCCTGCTCGCGGACGGCATGGAGGTCCTCGGCGCCGACCTCGCCAACGGCCTCCTGTCGATCGACCTGGTCCGGCCGGAGCCGGACCGCATCGTGCGCAAGATCGATATCGGGGCCCGCGGCTGAGGCCGACCGATTGATTGGCCGGCGCGGATCCCCACATCAGGGTCGAGCCGCCGGTGCCTTCAGGATCGGCGGTGGACGCTCTGCCACCTCAGGAGGGCTTGATGACCGTTCTGAACCCGTCTCCCCTGACCCCCGCCGATCTCGACCCGGCGGAGTTCCAGCCCGCCGATCTCGCGGCGCTGGGCGAGGGGCACATCGCCTACGTCCGGCCGATCCGGTCCGACGAGGTCCGCCGCTTCTTCCCGCAGGCTCCCGAGCTGACGCCCGGCCTCGACCTGTTCGCCCTGCTGTCGGCGAGCGGCGCCCCGATCATGCTCGCCGATTCGCGGGATGTCGTCCTGGCCAACGCCGCGGCGCACGACCTGCAGCCCGTCAGCCTGCACTGACCGGCCCGACCCGGGGCCGGTCAGGCGATCTCGGCCACCGCCGCCACGAGCCGCGCGATATCCCGCGGCCGCGACAGGCGGTGGTCGCCGTCGGCGATCAGCGTCAGCACCGTCCCCTCGGCCGGCAGGCGGTCGACTGTCTTCAAGGCGTGGGTATAGGGGACGTCGGTGTCCCGCATGCCCTGGAGGATATGCACCGGGCAGGCTGGGTCCACCGGGCCGCCCAGCATGCAGTGACGGCGGCCGTCGTCGATGAGGGCCCGCGTGATCGGGTCCGGCTCCGGCGCGTAGTCGCTGGGCTTCCTGAGGACGCCGTCCCGGATCAGCATCGCGCGGGCCGCCGCGCTGAGACGGTTCCAGATCAGCTCCTCCGTGAAATCCAGGGCCGGCGCGATCAGCACCAGCCCTGCCGTCGCCTGCCCGCGGGCAACACGGTCGCGGGCCGCCAGGCAGGCGATCCAGCCGCCCATCGACGAGCCGACGAGGACCGGTGCCTCCGTCACGTAGGCCGCGAGGACGGCCTGCGCGTCCTCGAGCCAGGACGAGATGGTGCAGTCCGTGAAGGTCCCGCCCGAGGCGCCGTGCGCGGCGTAGTCGAACCGGATGAGCGTCCGGCCCGTCCGCGCCGCCCAGGCATCCAGGGCCGTCGCCTTGGTGGCGGTCATGTCGGAGCGAAACCCGCCGAGCCAGACCACGGGCGGCCCGCCGCCCGCGCGCACCCGCACGGCGATGCGGCGGGCCGCGTCGCCCGTGCCGACGGTGAGGAACTCGGGGGCGGTATCCGTCATCGATCTCTCCGATATCCCTGTCTGAACGTGGAAGAAGTCCGGTCCTGAACGGTTCGGCTTCAACTCTCGTTTACCGGACCGTAAAGCCCGGCGGCGATGCTGGATCAATGGCAGCGAGCATTTGGCAGATACCGGTCGGGGGCCTTCGCGTCCTCGCCGAGGGCCCGCGAACGGGCGACGGAACCCACGCCCTGTCGGGCTTCCCGGCGGAAGTCGGGGCGCTGGCGGGGGCACGCATCCTGCAGATCATCCCCGAACTCGACGCGGGGGGCGCGGAGCGCACCGCGGTCGATGTCGCGGGCGGCCTCGCCGCCGTGGGCGCTCGCGCCCTGGTCGCGACGGAGGGCGGACGTCTCGTCGGCGAGTTGCAAGCCAAGGGTGGGCACTGGCTGCGCTTCCCGGCCGCGTCGAAGAATCCGGCCTCGATGGCGGTGAACGTCCTGCGGCTGATGGCGCTCTGCCGCCGCGAGAAGGTGCAGATCATCCACGCTCGCTCCCGCGCGCCCGCCTGGGTCGCCCTCGGGGCGGCGCGCCGGCTCGGGCTGCCATTCGTGACCACCTATCACGGCAGCTATTCCGGCCGGACCGGCGTGAAGGTGCTCTACAACTCGGTGATGGCCCGCGGCGACGTGGTCATCGCGAACTCGCACTACACCGCGGACCTGATCCACCGGCTGCATGCCGAGCAGGCCGGCGACCGCGTGCGGGTCATCCACCGGGGCACGGACCTCGCGGTGTTCAACCCGGTGGCGGTCGGCGCCGCCCGGGTGGAGGCGCTGCGCCGGAGCTGGGGCGTCGCGCCCCACGAGCGCGTGATCCTGCTGGCCGCCCGCCTCACGGCCTGGAAGGGCCATCGCGTGCTGATCGAGGCCGCCGCGCAGATGCGCGACCGCGGCGTTCCCGACCTGGCCGTGGTGCTGGCGGGGGATCCGCAGGGCCGCGCCGCCTACGAGCGCGAGCTCGACGCGCTGATCGCCGCGCGCGGCCTCGGGGGCATCGTCCGCCGGGTCGGGCACTGCACCGACATGCCGGCGGCCTTCCGCGCGGCCTCGGTGGTGGCGGTGCCGTCCGTGGAGCCCGAGGCCTTCGGGCGCTCGGCCGTGGAGGCGCAGGCGCTCGGCGCCCCGGTGGTCGTCTCGGACCTCGGCGCCGTGCCGGAAACGGTGCTGGCACCGCCCGAGACCCCCGCGGGCCAGCGCACCGGATGGCGCGTGCCGCCCGGCGACGCGGCCGCGCTCGCCGCCGCCCTCACCGAGGCGCTCTCCCTCGGCGCGAGCGCCCGCGACGCCCTCGGGCGGCGGAGCCGCGCGCATGTCGAGGCGCACTTCTCCCTCGAGCGGATGGTCGGCGACACGCTGGCGGTCTATGCCGGGTTGCTCGGTCGGTCGGCCTGACGGCGGCACCGGTCCCGGCCTCGAATCGCGACGCGGCGGCCGAATAATTGCGCCGCCGCGCGGCTGGGCGGTTGACTCTGGGCGCTGTTCCACCAACGTTGTATGTCCGGATGAAACCGGGACGGCAGGCGGTCAGGACATCCTCCTGGGGATCCGCCGTTTCGCCGTTGCAGCAGGAGACCTAAGCCATTCGTAGACCGATGAGAGCCATGCCGGCCCCGCAGAAGGACGGGCCGCGCGCGAACCGCGACATTCGCGGTGTGCGGGAAGTGCAGCTGATCGACGATACCGGGCAGAACCGCGGCGTCGTCCCCTTCTTCGACGCCCTGAACCTGGCCGAGGAAGTCGGTCTCGATCTCGTGGAGATCGCGCCGAACTCCGTGCCGCCCGTCTGCAAGCTGCTCGATTACGGGCGCTTCCGCTTCAACGAGCAGAAGAAGCAGAACGAGGCCCGCAAGCGGCAGAAGACCGTCGAGGTGAAGGAGATCAAGCTCCGTCCCGGCATCGACAAGCACGACTACGACACCAAGATGAAGTCGGTTCACCGCTTCTTCGAGGAGGGCGACAAGGTCAAGGTGACCCTGCGCTTCCGCGGTCGTGAGATGGCTCACCAGGATATCGGTCTGCGCCTCCTGGAGCGCGTGAAGAGCGAGACCGCCGAGATCGCCAAGGTCGAGAGCGAGCCGATGCTCGAGGGCCGGCAGATGATCATGATCCTCGCGCCGCGCTGAGCGGCCCGGATCCAGGGACGCGAGACTTGCGCCGCCTCCTCACAGGGGCGGCGTTGTCTTTTCAGCGCTTCCGATCGGCGCCGCCGCGGATTATGGGCAGGTTATGGCCCTCGCCCCCGACGAGATCGAACGCTACGCCCGCCACCTCGTCCTGGCCGAGGTCGGCGGTCCCGGTCAGGCCCGGATCAAGGCCGCCCGGATCCTCGTCGTCGGGGCGGGCGGGCTCGGCGCGCCGCTGATCCAGTACCTCGCCGCCGCGGGGATCGGCACGATCGGCCTCGTCGACGACGACACGGTCTCCCTGTCGAATCTGCAGCGGCAGGTGATCCACGGGACGCCGGATCTCGGCCGGCCGAAGGTCGAGAGCGCGGCCGACGCGGTGGCGCGCCTCAACCCGCACGTGACGGTCGTCCGGCACCCGTTCCGGATCGACGCGGGCAACGCCGTCGACCTCATCGCCGGCTACGACCTCGTGGCCGACGGATCCGACAACTTCGCCACGCGCTACGCGGTTTCGGACGCCTGCTTCCGGGCGCGGCGCCCGCTGGTGACGGCGGCGCTGGGCCGCTTCGACGGCACGCTGACCACGATCCGCGCGCACGAGACCGGGGCCGACGGGACTCCGAACCCGACCTACCGCTGCCTCTTCCCGAACCCGCCTCCGCCCGGCAGCGTGCCCGCCTGCGCGGAGGCCGGCGTGCTCGGCGCGCTCGCCGGCGTCATGGGCTCGCTGATGGCCATGGAGGTGATCCGCGCCGTGGCGGGCTTCGGCGAGCCGCTGGTCGGGCGCCTCCTCATGGTCGACGCCCGCGCGATGCGGTTCGAGACCCTGACCTACGGCTGGGATCCCGAGAACCCGCTCAGCGGCAGCGGCGCCTCAGCCGCCTAGCGGCTCCGGCGGCATCCACGGTCCCTCCGCCTCCGCCTTGCCGAGGCAGCACTTCTTGAACTTCCTCCCCGAGCCGCACGGGCAGGGGTCGTTGCGGCCGACATCCTTGAACGGGTTGCGCTGCGGCTCGCCCGCACCCTCCTCGGCCCAGTCGAGCGCTTCGACCGGATCGTCGAGGTAGCCGTACTGGTAGGGGCCGAGCCGGTCGCGGTCGTCCGGCTTGGTCTCCGCCTTGCGCAGGGCCTCCTTGAACCACCCGGCGTCGCTGACCTCGTCGGTGAGCCGTCCGTCGGCGCGGGCCGCGGCCGCGCGCGGCGCGAGGTCCCGGAAGCCGAGATGCGCGATCGTCTCTTCCCAGCCGACCCAGGCGGGACCGTCCTCCACGGCGGCCTGCGCGTCGTCGAACCGGACCAGCAGGTCGTGCATCGCCGTCCGGTCGATCCGCCCCTCCAGGGTCAGGAAGGTGCAGGCGCACATCAGCGCCATGCGCGCGTAATCGTCGACCGTGCTGTCCAGGATCAGCCGGAACAGCGGCTGCGGATCGCCGTCGAACAGGCTCGCCACGACACGGGCGAGGGTGGCCGTGACGGCATCGCCCAGCACGGCGTCGAGGGTCTCCTCGTCGTGCCGGAGCAGCCTGAGGAGCGGCGCCAGGGCGCGCGTGTCCCGGGCATGGGCCATGACGTGCAGGCCCCAGAACAGGAGGTTCGTCTCCTCCGGCGCCAGCTCGCGCCCGTCGGCGGCCGCCTCCAGCAGCGGCAGGGTCGCCTCCGCGACGGCGGCCGGGTGGTTGAGGGCCTCCCGCAGCGCCGCCTTCGGCCGGTACTCGGCCGCCGCGAGGTCGTCGATGAGCATCGCGATCCGGTCCATGGCGGCGCCTCAGGCCCGGAGGGTCGCGCCCGTCTTGCGGGAGACCTCGGCGACGATCCTGGCGCTCACCGCCTCGATCTCCGCGTCGGTCAGGGTCCGCTCGACGGGCTGGAGGCGCACCGCGATCGCCACCGACTTGGCGCCGTCCGGCACGCCCGGCCCCTCGTAGAGGTCGAACACGTCGACGCCGGTCACGAGCTTGCGCTCGGCGTTCTGGGCGGCCTTGACGATGTCGCCCGCCGGGACGTCGCGGCCGACCACGAAGGCGAAGTCCCGCGACAGCGGCTGGAATTCCGACAGCGCCAGGGCGGCCTTGGCCTTGGTCGGCTTGAGCTTGGGCAGGGGCAGGGCGTCGAGGACGATCTCGAAGGCGACGAGGGTCCCCTTCAGGTCGAGGGCCTGCAGCGTCCGCGGATGCACCTCCCCGAACCAGCCGATCTCGGTCTTCGGGCCGAAGCGCAGCGTGCCCGAGCGGCCGGGATGCAGCCAGGACGGGCCGCCCGCGGTGATCTGGAGGCCGCCCGTCGGCACGCCGAGGCTGCCGAGCAGGGCGAGGGCGTCCGCCTTGGCGTCGAAGGCGTCGACGGTCGCGGCCTTGCCGTCCCAGTGCCGCCCGGCGCCGGCCAGGGTCGCCCCGCCGCGGCGGACCGCCGCCGCGCGGATGGTCTGGCCCTCCGGCTCGTCCGAGGCGAAGCACTGGCCGACCTCGAACAGGGCGGCGTCCGGGTAGCCGCGGTCGGCGTTGCGCTGGGCCGCGCGCAGGAGGCCCGGCACCAGGCTCGGCCGCATGTCGGACAGCTCCGAGGCGATCGGGTTGGCCAGGATCAGGTCGGCGCCGCCGCCGCCGAACAGGACGGCGTCGTCGTGCGGGACGAACGACCACGTCACCGCCTCCATGAGGCCGCGGCTCGCCAGGGCGCGCTTGGCCAGGCGGGTCCGCTTCTGCATCACGGTGAGCAGCGGACGGCCGATCCCGGCGAGCGGCGGCAGGGGCTCGGCCTCGATCCGATCGAGCCCGGCGATGCGGACGACCTCCTCGACGAGGTCGGCCTTGCCCTCGACGTCGGGCCGCCAGGACGGCGGCCGCACCGTCACCCTGTCCCCGGTGCCGGAGACGTGGAAGCCCAGCGTCTCGAGGATCTGCTGCATCTCGGCGCGCGGGACGTCGATGCCGGCGAGGCGGCGGACCTCGGTCCAGGGGAAGTCGATGACGTGCTCGGATTCGGGCGGCGCCCCGGCGACCCGCGCCTCGGTCGGCGTGCCGCCGCAGAGATCGACCACGAGCCGGGTCGCGAGGTCGAGGCCGGGGAGCGTGAAGGCCGGATCGACGCCCCGCTCGAAGCGGTAGCGCGCGTCGGTGATGATGCCGAGGCGGCGGCCCGACTGGGCGATGTTGGTCGGGTCCCACAGGGCCGACTCGATCAGCACGTCCGTGGTGCCGGCGTCGCAGCCCGACGCCTCGCCGCCCATGATGCCGGCGATGGATTCGACGCCGTTCGCGTCGGCGATCACCACCGTATCGTCGGTGAGGGCGTGGGTCCGGCCGTCCAGGGCGCGCAGGCTCTCGCCCTCCCGCGCCCGCCGGACGGTCAGCGCGCCGGCGACCTTGGCGGCGTCGAAGACGTGGAGCGGCCGGCCGCGGTCGAACGTGACGTAGTTGGTGATGTCGACGAGGCTGTTGATCGGCCGCAGGCCGATGGCGCGCAGGCGCGCCTGCATCCAGGCCGGCGACGGGCCGTTCCTGACGCCGCGCACCAGCCGCAGGGCGAACAGCGGGGCGAGGTGGCGGTCGGCCGGATCGAGGGACAGCGCGACCTCGACCGGGCAGGGGCCCTCGCCGCGCACGCCCGGCAGGGTCTCGCGCTTGAGCGTGCCGATGCCGGCGGCGGCGAGGTCGCGGGCGATGCCGTGGACCGAGGCGCAGTCCGGCCGGTTCGGCGTCAGGTTGATCTCGATGACCGGATCGTCGAGCCCGGCATAGAGCGCGTAGGCCTGTCCGACCGGCGCGTCAGTCGGGAGCTCCATGATGCCGTCGTGGTCATCGCCGAGGCCGAGCTCGGCGCCCGAGCACAGCATCCCGCGGCTCTCGACGCCGCGGATCGTGCCCACCGACAGGGTGATGTTCTTGCCCGGGACGTAGGTGCCCGGCGGCGCGAAGACCGAGACGAGGTCGGCCCGGGCGTTCGGGGCGCCGCAGACCACCTGCACAGGCGCGCCCGCGCCGGTATCGACGGTGCAGACCCGGAGCCGGTCGGCGTTCGGGTGCTGCTCGGCCGTCAGGATCCGGGCGATCACGTAGGGCTTGAGCGCGGCGGCCTTGTCCTCGATGCCCTCCACCTCCAGGCCGATCCGCGTGAGCGTCTCGGCGACGGTGTCGAGGGAAGCCTCGGTGTCGAGGTGGTCCTTGAGCCAGGCGAGGGTGAATTTCATGATGGACCTTCGAGAGCCCGGTATCGGCTCGACCGTCGGAGGAACAGGATCGCGGGGCCGTCACCGGGGCCGGAGGGCCGCGGCTCGGCCGGGGCGGCTCAGGCCGTGAGGCCGCCCACGAGGCTCGGCACGTCGAGCGGGCGGAAGCCGTAATGGTCGAGCCAGCGGACGTCGGCCTCGAAGAACGGCCGCAGGTCCGGCATGCCGTATTTGAGCATGGCGATGCGGTCGATCCCGACGCCGAAGGCGAAGCCCTGCACGGCGTCCGGGTCGAGCCCGCAATTGCGCAGCACGTTCGGGTGGACCATCCCGCAGCCGAGGATCTCCAGCCAGTCGTCGCCCTCGCCGAAGCGGATCTCGCCGCCCTTGCGCGAGCACTGGATGTCGACCTCCGCGGAGGGCTCGGTGAAGGGGAAGAAGGACGGGCGGAAGCGCATCTTCACGCCGTCCACCTCGAAGAACGCCCTGCAGAACTCCTCCAGCACCCATTTCAGGTTGGCGATGTTGGCGCTCGTGTCGATCACCAGCCCCTCGACCTGATGGAACATCGGCGTGTGGGTCTGGTCGGAATCGTGCCGGTAGGTCCGGCCCGGGATGATCACGCGGATCGGCGGCGTCTGCGCCCGCATGGTCCGCACCTGCACGGGCGAGGTGTGGGTGCGCAGCACCTTGCGCTTCCCGTCGCGGTCCGGCGCCAGGAAGAAGGTGTCGTGCATCTCGCGGGCCGGGTGGCCGGGCGGAAAGTTGAGCGCCGTGAAGTTCAGCTCGTCCGTCTCGATGTCCGGACCCTCGGCGACCGCGAAGCCCATGTCGGCGAAGATCGCGGTGATCTCGTCGATCACCTGGGAGATCGGGTGGATCCGGCCGCGCACCTCGGGGGCCTCGCGGACCGGCAGGGTGACGTCGACCCGCTCGGAGGCGAGGCGGGCCTCCAGGGCGGCCTCGGCCAGCTCGGTCTTGCGCGCGGTGACGGCGCCCTGGACACGGTCGCGCAGGCCGTTGATCAGGGGCCCGCGCTCCTTCCGCTCCTCCGGCGTCATCGACCCGAGGGTCTTCAGCAGGTCCGAGACGCTGCCCTTCTTGCCGAGCGCGGCGACGCGGACCGCGTCGAGGGCCGCCTCGTCGGACGCCGCGCCCACCTGGGCCAGGAGATCGCGTTCGAGGGTGTCGAGATCGGTCATCGCTGTCTTCGAGCAGGGTTGGCGGAGTCGGCCATCGGGCCGTGCTCTCGCGCGTTGTGCGCCCGGGCGCAAGCGCGGCGCGCGGGACCTCGTAAACGACGAAGGCGCGGCTCCTCAGGGGAACCGCGCCTTCCGTCCGTCTCGCCTCAGGCCTGGATCAGGCGGCCTTGGCGGTGTTCTGCGGCAGCGCGGCCTTCGCCTTCTCGACGACGGCGGCGAAGCTCGCCGGCTCGTGGATCGCCAGCTCCGACAGCGCCTTGCGGTCAACGACGATGCCGGACTTGGCCAGGCCGTCGATGAAGCGCGAGTAGGTCAGGCCGTGCTCGCGGACAGCCGCGTTGAGGCGCTGGATCCAGAGGGCGCGGAACGTGCGCTTCTTGTTCTTGCGGTCGCGGTAGGCATACTGCATGCCCTTCTCGACCGCCTGCTTGGCGATGCGGATCGTATTCTTGCGCCGGCCGTAGTAGCCCTTGGCGGCCTTCAGAACCTTCTTGTGCTTCGCGTGACTGGTCACGCCGCGCTTGACGCGGGCCATCGGTTATCTCCTGGATTCGACGAAAGACAGTGGCAACGGGTGTTGAAGGACTTACCGCGCGTTCGGCAGGAAGTACTTCTTCACGTTGGCGGCATCGCCCTCGAACAGGGTCGTGGTGCCGCGCAGGTTGCGGATCTGCTTGGTCGTCCGCTTGATCATCCCGTGGCGCTTGCCGGCCTGGGCGTACATCACCTTGCCGGTGCCGGTGATCTTGAAGCGCTTCTTCGCGCCCGATTTCGTCTTCAACTTGGGCATTTGGCTCTCCGTTGCGCGAAATGATCTCGGACCGATCCGGGAGGATCGGATGAGGTTCGCGCGCTGATGCTTCTGGTGGAGCAGCACGAGCCGCCACGGCAGCCCTATCGGCCGGGCGGTTCGACGCGGGGCGGCTTATGACAGAAAGCTGACGCGGCGGCAACGCCCGCGGATCGGAGCACGAGATCGAGATCAGACGGAACGCGTCGCCGGGCTTCGGCGTATCGAGCCCTGAGACCGGGCTTCTCTGCAGGACACCCGCGCCGGCGAGCCGGCGGGGCAGCGGCCGTTTCGTCCGTGCTGATTCGGGGGAATTCGGGGACGGCTTGCGCGCCGCACAAAACGGCGGGGGACAGCGGGTGCGCCAGGAACCATAACCTTAGCCGTCGGTTTCATTCATGTCCCGCTCAGGCCGGCAGGGTTAGACCCCCCGTCAAATTGGCCAACCAGGAGACACTTCGTGCGCATTGCCCAGATCGCTCCGTTGTCGGAGGCCGTCCCTCCGAAGTTCTACGGCGGCACCGAGCGCGTCGTCAGCTGGATTACAGAGGAACTGGTTCGCCAGGGCCACGAAGTCACGCTGTTCGCGAGCGGTGACTCCGAGACGACTGCCAAGCTCGCGGCCTGCACACCCGAGGGCCTGCGCCTGCTCGGCTACCGGGACCACACGGCCAGCCACCTGGCGATGCTGCATCAGGTGCACCGCCGCGCGCACGAATTCGACATCCTGCACTTCCACATCGACCTGCTTCAGTACCCGATGTTCGAGGATCTGAACCATAAGTGCATCACCACGATGCACGGTCGCCTCGACGTGCCGGACTTCATGCCGGTCTACCGGACCTTCACGGGCATGCCGCTGGTCTCGATCTCCGACAATCAGCGCCTGCCCATGCCGCCGACCTCCAACTGGCTGGCGACGATCCATCACGGCCTGCCGGCCGAGAACTGCCCGTACTACCCGGAGGCCAAGGGCGGCTACCTCGCCTTCCTCGGCCGGATCTCGCCCGAGAAGCGGCCCGACCGCGCGATCGAGATGGCGATCCGCTCCGGCACTCCCCTCAAGATTGCCGCCAAGGTCGACAAGGCCGATCAGGATTACTGGGACGAGGTCATCGAGCCGATGATCCACCACCCGCTGATCGAGTACATCGGCGAGATCAACGAGGAGCAGAAGAAGGACTTCCTCGGCAACGCCCTGGCGCTCGCCTTCCCGATCGACTGGCCGGAGCCCTTCGGCCTCGTGATGATCGAGGCGATGTCGGCCGGCACCCCGGTGATCGCGTTCCGGAACGGCTCCGTGCCGGAGGTCATCAAGGACGGCGTCGGCGGCGTGCTCTGCGATAACATGGACGACGCCGTGGCCGCTGTCGCCAAGGTGAAGGCAATGAGCCGCGCCGGCGTGCGCCGCCACTTCGAGAGCGCCTTCACCGCCGAGTGCATGGTGAAGAAGTACGTGGCCGCCTACGAGGAGCTGCTCGCCCGCGGCGCCGACGTGATCAAGCTGCCGAAGTCCGGGTTCATGCCGCAGTACGGCGAGGTCAACGGCTCCGCGCGACCGGCGATCCCGGTCGCCGCCATGCCGGCCTGAAAAACGGCACCGGGCTTGCGAGGCGGGTCCGGCTCGGCCTAGCGTCTTAAAGGCGACTCATCCGTAGGGTGAACAAGGGCTGCTGCATCGTAGGGATGCAGCAGCCCTCTCGATTCGCACCCCTCACTTGCACCCGGAGATGCCCTGCATGGCGGCGGACAACACGGCAGCGGCCCACGATGCGAAGGCCCGGACCGCGGCGAGCGCCGGAAGCGTGGCGCACGGATTCCAGGACGCGGACGACGTCCTCCCGACCTACCACATCGAGGCGCAGACCTCCCTGGTCGAGCGGCCGCTGCGCTCGCTGAAGTTCGGCGAGGCCTTCGGCGTCCTCGATTCCTACGGCGACATCGGCGTCCAGCCCGGGCCGGAAGGCCTCTATTTCCAAGACACGCGCTACCTCTCGCGCCTGGAGGTGACGGTCGAGGGCCAGCGCCCGCTGATGCTCTCCTCAGTGATGCAGGACGATAACGGCGCGCTCAGCGTCGACATGACGACGCCCGACATCCGCATCGACGCCCACGACGAGACCTCGATCCCCCGCGAGACGATCGCGATCGAGCGCACCAAGTTCCTGTTCCGCGGCGCTTGCTACGACCGGATCGGCCTGCGCTCGTACGATTCGAAGCACCGGCGCCTGCGCATCGCCGTCACCTTCGACGCAGATTTCCGCGACCTCTTCGAGGTCCGCGGGACCGACCGTCAGGAGCGCGGCAAGCGCGGCGTCCTGGTGGCGAGCGACCGCGAGGTGCAGTTCCGCTACGTCGGCCTGGACGAGATCGTCCGGACGACGTCCCTGCATTTCGGCCCGAAGCCCGATTCGATCGAGCCCGGCAAGGTGGCGTTCGACGTGTCGCTCCCGCCGGGCGGCCGGACCTCCCTGTTCATCCGGGTGACCTTCGAGGCGCACCGGGCCTTCACCAAGCCGCCGACCGACACGATGGTCGGCGAGGACGCGGCCGCCCGGCTCACGCTGGCGGCCAATGCCGGCGGCGCCCGGCGCGAGCCGAAGGATCTCGGTGAGGGGACGATCTTCGCGCGCGCCTACCGCGATTCGCGGCGGGACCTGCGGGCACTGACGGCCGGCATCACCACGATCATCTCGTCGAACGACCAGTTCAACGAGGGGTTGTGCCGGGCCACGGCCGACCTCTACATGCTCGCGAGCCGAACCCCGGAGGGCATCTACCCGTTCGCCGGCATCCCCTGGTACTCCACGGTGTTCGGGCGCGACGGCATCATCACCGCGATGATGGCCCTGTGGATCGACCCGAAATTCGCCCGGGGCGTCCTGCGCTACCTCGCCTCGACGCAGGCCAAGGCGGTCGATCCGGCCGCCGACGCCCAGCCCGGCAAGGTCCTGCACGAGACCCGCCGCGGCGAGATGGCGATGCTCGGCGAGGTGCCGTTCCGGCACTATTATGGCACCATCGACGGCACGCCGCTCTTCGTGATGCTGGCCTGGGAGTACTACGCGGTCACGGGCGACCTCGAGACCGTGCGGGCGATCTGGCCAGCCCTCGAACTGGCGCTCGAATGGATGGACCGTTATGGCGACCGCGACGGCGACGGGTTCGTCGAGTACGCCCGCGACACCGACAAGGGCCTCGAGAACCAGGGCTGGAAGGACAGCCACGACTCGATCTTCCACGCCGACGGCCACCTGGCCAAGGGCCCGATCGCTCTCTGCGAGGTACAGGGCTACGTCTACGCGGCCAAGAACGGCATGGCGAAGCTCGCGGCGCTCCTCGGCCACGACCCGATGGCCGAGCGGCTCACCCAGGAGGCCGCGAGCCTGCGCGAGCGGTTCGACGCGGCGTTCTGGAACGAGGAGATCGGCACCTACGCGCTGGCGCTCGACGGCGCGAAGAAGCAGTGCGCGGTGCGCTCCTCCAACGCCGGCCACGCCCTGTTCACCGGCATCGCCAAGCCGGAGCGGGCGGCGCGGGTCGCCGAGACGCTGCTGTGCAAGGACGGCTTCAACGGCTGGGGCGTGCGCACGATCGCCAAGGGCGAGGCGCGCTACAACCCGATGTCCTACCACAACGGCTCGATCTGGCCGCACGACAACGCGCTGATCGCGATGGGTCTCGCGCGCTACGACCGCAAGCACGAGGCCGCGCGCATCTTCCAGGGGATGTTCGACACCTCGCTCTACCAGGACCAGAAGCGGCTGCCGGAGCTGTTCTGCGGCTTCATGCGCCGCAAGCAGCGCGGCCCGGTCTCGTACCCGGTCGCCTGCAGCCCGCAGGCCTGGGCGGCGGCGGCGCCGTTCGCGTTCCTGGCGGCCTGCCTCGGCCTCGAACTGGACCACGAGCGCAACCGCGTCCGGCTCAAGAACCCGATCCTGCCGGGCTTCCTCGACGGGGTGACGCTCTACAACGTGAAGCTCGGCGGCTCGCGCCTGGACATCCGCTTCCAGCGCTACGACGACGACGTCACCGTCTCGGTGCAGCGCCGCCACGGCGACGTGCAGGTCGTGGTCACCAAGTAGGGCCCGGGTCGGGAGTTCCGGGGCGGCCCGCTTCGGGTTAAGCGGGCCGCGCGGCACCTCGCGCCGCCGAGGACGGGTTCATGCCGGCTGACCATCACGCCCCCGACGCGGCCCTGCGCCTCGCGCAGGACCTGATCCGCTGCCCGTCCGTGACACCGGAAGATCGGGGCGCCCTCGACGTGGTCGCCGACGCGCTCCGACCGGCCGGCTTCGCGATCGAGCGGCCGGTCTTCGCGGAGCCCGGCTATCCCGATACGCCGAACCTCTACGCCCGCATCGGGCAGAACGGTCCGTGCCTCGTCTTTGCCGGCCACACCGACGTCGTGCCGGAGGGCGAGGGCGCTTGGCGCCACGATCCCTTCGCGGGCGCCGTGGCCGACGGGATGCTGTACGGCCGGGGCGCGGCCGACATGAAGGGCGGCGTCGCCTGCATGCTCGCGGCGACCCTCGCCTTCCTCGACCGGCGCGGGGCCGATTTCGGCGGCTCCATCGCGTTCCTGATCACCGGCGACGAGGAGGGACCCGCGGTCAACGGCACCGTGAAGCTCCTCGACTGGGCGCGGCGCCGGGGCGAGCGGTTCGACCACTGCGTCCTCGGGGAGCCGACCAACCCAGGCCGGCTCGGCGAGATGATCAAGATCGGCCGGCGCGGGTCGCTGACCGGCAAGCTCACTGTGCTCGGACGGCAGGGCCACGTCGCCTACCCGCACAAGGCCGAGAACCCGATTCCCGGCCTGCTGCGCCTCGCCTCGGCGCTGATCGCCGAGCCTCTGGATCGTGGGACCGCGCATTTCGACGCCTCGAACCTCGAATTCACCACGGTCGACGTCGGCAATCCGGCCACCAACGTGATCCCGTCGACCGCCCGGGCAACCTTCAACGTCCGCTTCAACGACGACTGGACGGCCGAGAGCCTGGGCGCCGAGATCCGCCGGCGCCTGGAGCAGGCGGCCGGGAACGCGGTCCGCTTCACCCTCGACCTCCAGCCCTCGAACGCGCCGGCCTTCCTGACGCGGCCGGACGCCTTCGTGACGCTCGTCGCCGAGGCGATCCGGGCCGAGACCGGTCTGATGCCGACGCTCTCCACCACCGGCGGCACGTCGGACGCGCGCTTCATCAAGGATGCCTGCCCGGTGATCGAGTTCGGCCTCGTCGGCGAGACGATGCACCAGGTCGACGAATGCGTGGCGGTCGCCGACCTCGAGCGGCTGACCGCGATCTACGGGCGCGTGCTCGACGCCTATTTCCCGGGATCGTAGTCGACGCCCACGAAGGTCAGCCCCGCGGCCGGGGCCAGCGGCCCGCAGCGGCTTTTGTCGCCCGAGGCGAGGATCTCGGCCACGTCGTCCGCGGCGAGGCGACGGCAGCCGGCGAGCATCAGCGTGCCGACCATCGCCCGCACCTGATGGTGCAGGAAGGAGCGCGCCGCGGTCGCCACCACGATCTCGTCGTGGAGCGCCATCGGCGCGCGGGCGACGTCGAGCTGCTCCAGCGTGCGGATCGGGCTGTTCGCCTGGCATTCGGCGGCCCGGAAGGCCGAGAAGTCGTGGCGGCCGACGAGGCGCTGGGCGGCGTCGTGCATCAGGTCCGCGTCGAGGGGCCACGGCACGTGCCAGACATGAGCCCGCGTCAGCGCCGCGGGGCTGCGCCGATTGAGGATACGGTAGCGGTAGTGCCGGCGGATCGCCGAGTGGCGGGCGTCGAAGCTGTCCGGCACGGTCTCGGCGGACAGGATCGCCACCGGCTGCGGCCGCAGATGGGCGTTCAGGGCGTCCCGGACCGTGTCGGTCCGCCAGTCCTTGGCGAGGTCGAGATGGGCGACCTGATGGATCGCGTGCACGCCGGCATCGGTCCGGCCCGCGCAGGTGAGCCGGGCATTCTCGCCGGAGAAGCGCGTGACGGCCGCCTCGATCGCGCCCTGGACCGTGGGATCGTCGGCCTGCCGCTGCCAGCCGCAGAAGGGGCCGCCGTCGTACTCGATGACGAGCTTGTAGCGGGGCATCAGCCGAGGCGGGCGCCGGGCGCCAGCCGCGCGCCGCGGACGAACTCGGCCCCGCTCGCGCTTCCGCCCTTCCCGGCGCGGCGCAGCTCCACGAGCCGCACGGCACCGTCCCCGCATGCGACGGTGCCTTCGGCGTCGAGCAGCGTGCCCGGCGCGCCCGCGCCCGAACCCGCGCTCTCGGCGAGGGCGGCACGCAGCACTTTCACCCGCTCGGGTCCCTTGCCGAGATCGACCTCAAAGAAGGCGCCGGGGAACGGCGACAACCCGTTGATCCGGTTCGCGACCTCAGCCGCCGGCCGGGACCAGTCGATCCGCGCCTCGTCGTTGGTGATCTTGTGCGCGTAGACGACGCCGTCCTCCGGCTGCGGCGTGAAGGTCAGCGTGCCCGCGTCCAGCCGGGCGAGCGCCTGCGCCATCAGGTCCGCGCCGAGCGGCATCAGGGCGTCGTGCAGCGCCCCCGCCGTCATGCCCGGCGCGATCGGCAGCCGGGCCTCCAGGGCCACCGGGCCGGTGTCGAGGCCCGCCTCCATCCGCATCACGCCGACGCCGCTCTCGGCATCGCCCGCCATCACGGCGCGCTGGATCGGCGCCGCGCCGCGCCAGCGCGGCAGCAGGGAGCCGTGCAGGTTGAGGCAGCCGTGCTTCGGCGCGTCGAGGATCGCCTGCGGCAGCAGCATCCCGTAGGCCACCACCACGGCGACGTCGGCCCGGTGCGCCGCGAAGGTCTCGGCGGCTTCGGGCGTGCGGAGCGTCGCGGGTGTCAGGACCGGGATGCCGAGCGTGTCGGCCAGCGCGTGGACCGGCGAGGGGCGCAGGCTCATGCCGCGGCCGGCCCGGGCGGGCGCGCGGGTATAGACCGCCGCGATGTCGTGCCCGTCCTGCGCAAGCCGGGCGAGCGTCGGTACCGCGAAGTCCGGCGTGCCCATGAAGACGACGCGCATGGCCGGATCAGGCCGCGTCGCGCTTGGCCGCCTTGGTGAACTTCTTGATCACCCGGTCACGCTTCAGCTTAGACAGGTGGTCGATGAACAGCACGCCGTTCAGATGGTCGATCTCGTGCTGGATGCAGGTCGAGAGCAGGCCGTCGGCCTCGATCTCCCGCTCCTTGCCGTCGAGGTCGCGGAACTTCACCCGCACCCGGTCCGGCCGCTCGACCTCGGCGTAGTAGTCCGGGATCGACAGGCAGCCCTCGTCGTAGACCCGCTTCTCTTCCGAGGACCAGACGATCTCGGGGTTGATGAACACCCGCGCGTCGCGGACTCCTTCCTCCTTCGATGTGTCGATCGTGACGACGCGCTTCGGCACGCCGATCTGGATCGCCGCGAGCCCGACGCCGGGGGCGTCGTACATCGTCTCGAACATGTCGGCGACGAGGGTGCGGATCTCGGCGGTGATCGGCCCGACCGGCTCGGAGCCCAGGCGCAGGACAGGATCGGGAAGGATGACGAGCGGGCGGATGGTCATGGCAGGAACCGGCAGGGAAGGCGCCGGGACGGGTCCGGGCTCCCCGTCGAATAGGATGCGGCCGTGGACCGGTCAAATACCGGTTGGTGCCCCGTCGCCGACCCTCAGAACGCCGTCCGGCTGCGGATCGCCGCCGACAGCGTGCCCTCGTCGAGGTAGTCGAGCTCGCCGCCGACCGGCACGCCGTGGGCGAGGCGCGTGACCTTCACGTCGCAGTGCCGGATCGACTCCGTGACGTAGTGGGCGGTGGTCTGGCCGTCGACCGTGGCGTTGAGCGCCAGGATGACCTCGGTGACCTCGGGCCGGGCCACGCGCTCCACGAGACTCGCGAGGTTCAGGTGCTCCGGCCGGACGCCGTCCAGCGCCGAGAGGACGCCGCCGAGCACGTGATAGCGCGCCTTCACGGCCCCGGAGCGCTCCAGGGCCCAGAGGTCGGACACGTCCTCCACCACCACGAGCGTCGTCGGATCGCGCTCGGCGTCGCGGCAGATCGTGCACGGGTCCGAGGTGTCGACGTTCCCGCAGCTCGTGCACACGACGATGCGGTCGGCCGCCACCCGCATCGCGTCGGCGAGGGGCCCGAGCAAGGTGTCGCGCTTCTTGATGAGCTGGAGGGCGGCCCGCCGCGCCGAGCGCGGTCCGAGGCCCGGCATGCGGGCGAGGAGCTGGATCAGGCGCTCGATCTCGGGGCCGGCGACGGCTTGGGGCATCGTGCCTCTGGGGCGAGGAAGGGGCTTCGGATCCGGACGGGCATAGACGGCGGCGGGCGCCGCGCAAGGGTCCGGGGACGGGTGAGTACCCGCTTGTGTGGTATATGGGTATTCCGAAGCCGCTCCGCCGGTGGCATTATGCTGCCCGACGAACGGAACTGCTTACAGACTTGGGTTCCTGAGTCCACGACTGTGGTCTAACCTGTTTGTACACGTTGCGGGCTCCCGGCGGGGCCCCTTATGACAGCGAAGCTTCGCCACCTACTCGAGAGTGGGGAGGTGAGCGGCCGGGAACGGAGATCCTGCGTGCGGCGGTCCTGTACGACCGCACGGACGTCTCCCGGGCAAGCCCGGACGGCGGTGCCGTCCGGTTCAGTCGCGTCGACGGTCGAACAGGGGCCCGGGAGATACGATCTTGACCAACATCGGTGATCACAACGCGGCCCACGGCGCCGAGGCGGCCGGCTTCCGCGACCTCAAGGCCGTCCACTGGAACTTCGAGGCCCCGCGCCTCTACGAGGAGGCCCTGTCCCGCAAGGAGGCGCAGCTCGCCCGCGGGGGCGCGATCGTCGCCACCACCGGCAGCCACACCGGCCGCTCGCCCAAGGACAAGTTCGTGGTCCGCGACGCTGGCACCGAGAACGAGGTCTGGTGGGACAACAACGGCGCCATCACGCCCGAGCAGTTCGAGACCCTGCGCCAGGACTTCCTGAAGCACGCCGAGGGCAGGGAGCTGTTCGCCCAGGACCTCTACGGCGGTGCCGATCCGGCCTACCGGGTCAAGGCGCGGGTGTTCACCGAGTTCGCGTGGCACTCGCTGTTCATCCGCAACCTGCTCATCCGGCCGGACCGCTCCGAGATCGCGTCCTACGTGCCGGACATGACGATCATCGACCTGCCGAGCTTCCAGGCGGATCCCGCCCGGCACGGCTGCCGGTCGAAGACCGTGATCGCCATCGACTTCTCGAAGAAGCTCGTGCTGATCGGCGGCTCCGCCTACGCGGGCGAGATGAAGAAGTCGGTCTTCACCTACCTGAACTACATCCTGCCGGGGCAGGGCGTGATGCCGATGCACTGCTCGGCCAACGCGGCGCTCGACGCCGAGGGCGGCTCGGCGATCTTCTTCGGCCTCTCGGGCACCGGCAAGACGACGCTGTCGAACGATTCCTCCCGCCAGCTGCTCGGCGACGACGAGCACGGCTGGTCGAATTCCGGGATCTTCAACTTCGAGGGCGGCTGCTACGCCAAGACGATCCGTCTCTCGCGCAACGCCGAGCCGGAGATCTACGCCACCACCGAGCGCTTCGGCACGGTGATGGAGAACGTGATCATCGACCCGGTCACCCGCGTGCCGGACTTCGACGACGCGTCGCTCACCGAGAATACCCGCTGCGCCTACCCGCTGGACTTCATCGCCAACGCGAGCGCCACGGGCCGGGCCGGGCATCCGAAGAACATCGTGATGCTGACCTGCGACGCCTTCGGGGTGATGCCGCCGATCGCCAAGCTCACCGGCGCCGAGGCGATGTACCACTTCCTCTCGGGCTACACCGCCAAGGTGGCCGGCACCGAGCGCGGCCTGACCGGGCCGGAGGCGACCTTCTCGACCTGCTTCGGCGCGCCGTTCATGCCGCGGCACCCGAGCACCTACGGCAACCTGCTGCGCGACCTCATCGCCAAGCACAGCGTCGATTGCTGGCTGGTCAACACCGGCTGGACCGGCGGCGGCGTCGGCACCGGCCGGCGGATGCCGATCCGCGTGACGCGCCGCCTGCTGAGCGCCGCCCTCGACGGCTCGCTGGCGCAGGCCGAGTTCCGGCGTGACCCGTATTTCGGCTTCGCGGTGCCGGTCTCGGTTCCGGGCGTCGAGCCGCACATCCTGACCCCGGTGAAGACCTGGGCCAACAAGGGTGCCTTCGTGGAGACGGCCGCGCGGCTGGTGAAGATGTTCGACGACAACTTCAAGCGGTTCGAGGACCACGTCGACGCCGACGTGCGCTCTGCCGGGCCGACCGCGCAGGCGATCGCGGCCTGAAGATCGGACGGGCGGCTCGCAGGGCCGCCCGTTCCTCCCCGTCCTCGCGAGCGCGACGAAGCAGTCCAGGGCAGCGCGTCCTCGACGAGCGCGGCGCTGCCGGATCGCTCCGCCGCACTCGCGAAGACGACGGATTCGACCGTTCCGTCGGACCTGCAGCCTAGAAGGGCAGCTTCATGCCCGGCGGCAGCGGCAGGCCCTTCGTCAGCTCGGCCATGCGCTCCTGCATGGTCGCCTCGGCCTTGCCGCGGGCGTCGTTGCAGGCGGCCACGATCAGGTCCTCCAGGATCTCGCGCTCGTCCGCCACCATCAGCGACGGGTCGATGCTGACGCCCTTCATCTGGCCCTTGGCGGTCATGGTGACCCGGACCGAGCCGCCGCCGGAGGCGCCGCTCACCTCGGTCGCGTCCATCTCGGACTGCAGGTTGGCCATCTTCTCCTGCATGGCCTGAGCCTGCTTCATGATGCCCATCAGGTCGCGCATGCGGCTCTCTTTCCGTTCTTCCGTCTGATCTGGGTATGGCCCGGCCCGGGCGCCACCGTGCGCCGCGTCAGGCGTCGTCGTCCTCGACCTCGCCGACCCGCGCGGCATCGCCTTCCCCGAGGATCTCCTGCTCGGCGGAGGGCAGGGCCTCGGGCGCGGTCTCGCGCACGTCGACGATCTCGGCCCCGGGGAAGCGCGTCAGCACCTCGCGCACGAAGGGGTCGGCGGCGGCATTCTCCCGGCGGGTCTCGGTGGCGGCCCGGGCCGCCGCGTCGAGGGTCGGGGCGCCCTCGTCCTTCGACAGGGCCACCACCCAGCGCCGCCCGGTCCACCGCTCGATGGCGGCGGCGATGTCGGTGGCGAGGCTCGACCGGCCTCCGGAGGCGAGGCGGAACTCCATCCGCCCCTCCTCGAAGTGCACCAGGTGGACGTCGCGCTCGAGGGCGGTCCGCAGCAGGATGTCCCGGTTGGCGTCCGCCAGCGCGATCAGGTCCTCGAACCGTCCGAGGCGCGGCGTCGGCGGTGTCACGGGCGCCGGTCTCGGCGCCGGCGCAGCGACGGGCGCGCTCATGGCGACGCTCGCGGTCGCGTTCACGGCGACGGGCGCGGCCACGGGTGCCGTGACCGGGGCGGTGTCCGCGGCTGCCGTGCGGGGTGCCGCGGCGAGCGCGGCGGAGCCGCCGCCGCGCAGGTCGGGGATCGGCGGCAGCGGCGGCCGGGCCGACACGGCCGGGGCCTCGTCCGCGGGGGCCGCGGCCGCCTCGGCCCTGAGCTGGCGCAGCGCCTCGTCGGGGGTCGGCAGATCGGCCGCGTAGGCGAGGCGCACGATCGCCATCTCGGCCGCCGCGAGCGGCCGGGGCGCGGCCTGGACCTCGGGAATCGCCTTCAGCAGGATCTGCCACGCCCGCGACAGGGCGCGGATCGAGAGTTTGTCGGCGAACGCGGCCCCGCGGACGCGCTCCGTCTCGCTGAGCGTCGGGTCCGCGGCCGCCTCCGGCACCACCTTGAGCCGGGTGACGAGATGCGTGAAGGCCGCGAGATCCGAGAGCACCACCGACGGGTCCGCGCCGGAATCGTACTGCGCCCGCAGTTCCGCGAAGGCGGCCGGGACCGACCCGCGCATCACCGCCTCGAACAGGTCGAGGATCCGGGCGCGATCGGCGAGGCCCAGCATGTCGCGGACGCTCTGCGCGGTGATCGTGCCGGCGCCGTGGGCGATCGCCTGGTCGAGCAGCGAGAGCGCGTCGCGCACGGACCCTTCCGCGGCCCGCACGATGGCCCCCAGCGCCTCGTCCTCGACGATGACCCCCTCGGCCGCGCAGACCTTTGCGAGATGGGCGTGCAGGGTCGGCGCCTCGACGCGGCGCAGGTCGAATCGCTGGCAGCGGGACAGGATCGTCACCGGGACCTTGCGGATCTCCGTGGTGGCGAACACGAACTTCGCGTGCGGCGGCGGCTCCTCCAGCGTCTTCAGGAAGGCGTTGAACGCCTTCTCGGAGAGCATGTGGACCTCGTCGACGATGTAGACCTTGTAGCGCGCCGAGACCGGCCCGTAGCGGATGCCGTCGATGATCGCCCGGACGTCGTCGATACCGGTATGCGAGGCGGCGTCCATCTCCAGCACGTCCATGTGCCGGGATTCCATGATCGCCGCGCAGTGGAGGCCGAGTTCCGGCATCGACACGGTCGGGCCGGTGTCGGGCTGTCCGGCGCGGGCGTAGTTGAGGCCGCGGGCCAGGATGCGCGCCGTCGTGGTCTTGCCGACGCCGCGAACGCCGGTGAGCATCCAGGCCTGCGGGATGCGGTTGGCCGCGAACGCGTTGGCGAGGGTCCGCACCATCGCGTCCTGGCCGATCAGGTCGCCGAAATTGGTCGGGCGATACTTTCGGGCGAGCACCCGGTAGGGCGTCGCCGCGGCGGGGGGCGCTGGAAACCCGGGCAGGCCCGGCTCGTCGTCAGGCGTGCCGGTCGTAGCGTCCATGCCGTGTCTGGGTCTGGCTGCCGCGCGCCGTGGAATGAGGTGGGAGGCTGGACGAAGACCCGCTCGGTCTCGTTAGGGCTGCTTCCTTCCGGACCTGACCCGGTTGGCGAGTGAAACGTCCCTCGCCAACCCCCCGCCGGCTATATGGCCGGGCCTCGCTCTGAACGCAAGCGCTGCCTCTCGGCGCCGCCTACTCGGCCTTGCGCTTGACGATCGCCAGGGTCTTCGGATCGAGCTTCAGGTCGAACTGCTTGCCGCTCGCGTCGATCGCGTCGTCGACCTCGATCATGCCGTCGTCGAGTTCGATCTCCTTCCACTTGGTGAAGCCCTCCTGCTTGAGCATGGCTTCGACCTTCGCCTGCTGGTCCGGCGGGAGCTTCTCGTCGGCGCGGGCGGCGAGGCTGCTGCCGGCGATCAGGGTCAGGGCGAGAAGGGTCGTGGTCAGGCGCATGGCTGTCTCCGATCCGGCCATTGTGTCCGGCTGTGAACAGGCCGGCGGCAGCGGAGTTCCATGGCGGCGATGCCCTTGAGCCGCTCCCGGATCTGCCGCACATCTGGGCCGTACCGGAACGCGGCGGCGAGGACTTGGCACCGATGGTCACCCGCGTCGCCACCGTGGCCTTCGAGGGCATCGAGGCGCGGGCGGTGGACGTGCAGGTCCAGATCGTCCCGGGCTCCGTGGTCTTCACCGTCGTCGGTCTGCCCGACAAGGCGGTGGCGGAATCGCGCGAGCGGGTCCGCGGCGCGCTGATCGCCTCCGGACTGGCACTGCCCGCCAAGCGCATCACGGTGAATCTCGCTCCGGCGGATCTTCCCAAGGAAGGCTCGCACTTCGACCTGCCGATCGCGCTGGGCGTCATGGCGGCGATCGGCGCGATCCCGGCCGACGCGCTCGCCGGCTACTGCGTCCTCGGCGAACTCGCCCTCGACGGCAGCATCACGGCGGTCAGCGGCGTGCTGCCGGCCGCCGTGGCGGCCGGTGCCCGGGGGCTCGGGCTCATCTGCCCGGCCGCCACCGGGCCGGAGGCGGCCTGGGCCGGGGGCGACCTCGACGTGCTCGCGCCGCGCTCGCTGATCCAGCTCGCCAACCACTTCAAGGGCAGCCAGGTCATGGCGCGGCCGGAGCCCGCCGTCGCCGCGCCGACCGGGCCGCTTCCGGACCTCGCCGACATCCGGGGGCAGGAGGGTGCCAAGCGCGCCCTCGAGATCGCGGCGGCCGGCGGCCACAACCTGCTCATGTTGACGTCTTAGAGACCTACGTGGCATTGCCGCCTTTGGAGGTCGGCCATGCCGAAGGCGTACTCGTATCTGCGGTTCTCGACGCCTGAGCAGGCCAAGGGTGACAGCTCGCGCCGTCAGACGGCGTTGGCCAGGGACTACGCCCTTCGCCATGGTCTCGACCTCGACCAAAAGCTGACCTTCGCGGATCTTGGCGTATCGGCCTTCCGTGGAAGGAATGCCGAAACCGGCCGCCTGGGCGAGTTCCTGGAGGCCGTGAAGGTCGGTACCGTGCCGCAGGGCTCCTACCTTTTGGTGGAGAGCTTGGACCGCATCTCCCGGCAGGCAGCTAGGAAGGCGCTGCGGGCATTGGAGAACATCGTCGAAGCGGGGATTACCGTCGTCACGCTCAGCGATGGCAAGGCCTATACGGCTGATGGGATCGACGACGATCCCATGTCGCTGATGCTCGCGCTGATGATCTTCATCCGATCGAACGAGGAGAGCGCGACGAAGTCGAGGCGTCTGAAGGCGGCATGGGCGAACAAGCGCGACACCGCCGGTTCACGACCGCTCACGGCTCGCGCGCCGGCTTGGCTGGAGCTGACGCCCGATCGAACGTGGCGGGTGCGCGAGGATCGTGCGGCTGTAGTGCGCCGGATCTTCGCGATGGCAGCCGAAGGATCTGGCGAGCACGCGATCACGGCCGCGCTCAACCGGGATGGCGTCCAGCCATTCGGCAACGGATCTCGGCTCGCCGCGCATTGGCACCGAACCTCGATCATCAAAATTTTGGACAACCCTGCGGTAGGGGGCGTGCTCCAGCCCTACACCCAAGAGCATGTAGAAGGTCGGAAGGTGCGGACGCGCCAAGCGCCGGTCGAGGGCCACTTTCCGATCATCGTCGATGACGAGACGCGGGAAACGGTTCGCGCCCTTCGGACTTCGTCGATTAACCCCCAGCGCGGCCGACACGCGACCGCCGAAATCAGAAACATGCTCGCCGGGCTGGCCCGTTGCCCAATGTGCGGGGCGACAATGACGCGGGTCTCGAAAGGGTCAAAGGCCAAGGCCGGGCACCCATCGCTGGTTTGCACGAAGGCGAAGGCCGGCGGAGGGTGTCGGTATCGTGCCGTCCGACTGGATCACGTCGAGGGCGCAATCCGAGTCGATGCGGATTGGCTTTTTCAAGTCCGGAGCTTCGACGGTCCGTATGGGGGCCTAGGTGACCCCCTGGAAAAGGTGCGGGAGGCAATCCAGAAGGCGGAGGCGCGGCGGGACAACCTCGTCCGGGCCATCGCGGAAGGGGCAACCTCCTCAGCCCTGAGCATCGCACTTGTGACTGAAGAGAAGGCCGTTGAGGTCTTCCGGGGCCGCGAGCTTGAGCTGCTGCGCGCGAGGGCGGTCTCGGACCAAGCTGCGGTCTCCCGCAGGTTCGACGAGCTTCGCGGCCTTCTTGCCGCCTACGCACCCGATCGCCAGCGGGTGAACGTACTGCTGCGGCAAAGTCTGTCGTCTGTAACGGTGCAATACGGGACGGGCTTCCTGATCTTCAGGTGGAAGGACAACAGCGAGACGATCATCAAGTATGACGAGCGCGACGACCACACGCGCGCGCCGGAGGAGTGGCAGGTCGCGGCTAGGAAACTGACCGAGGAGCTGCCCGCTTTCTCAACTCCGATGACCGAAGAGGCGCATTTCGCCGTCATCTCGCATCCGCTCTCGGTCGAGCGCTCTGTTCAGCGCTTTCTCGCCTTGCCGTTTGTGCCTGCCGGCGATGCTCCGAAGGCGGACAGCCCCTAGGATCGCCAGAACGAGTCGGGAACGGTCATCAATAGGCTGAAGGCGCCGGACGTAGCCGGGAACGCCTCTCGCCCGTCTGCGGCCTTCCTATTCGCTTCTCGCGCCTCGCTTCAGCGTGACCGTCGCTGTGGCACCGGGCTCCACCGCGACGATCCGCAGGCCATGAGCGTCAAAAACGTCCAGAGCGCTTCCGGCGGGGGCGAGGGTGCCGAAGTGGTCCGGGGTCGCCAGCTCGCCGTCGAGGGCCCAGCGGATCGCACCATGCGCGACCACGAACGCCGCGAGCGGGCCGGGCGGCAGGTTTGCCAGCGCCAAGCCGGTGGGCCGGTCGAGGGCGTCCGCGTCGAGGTGCCGGGTTCCGAACACCACCTCGCCCGGTCGAACGATCTCGCGCCAGTCGAAGGGCGGGAGGTCGGGGGCGCTCACGCCTCCGCCTCCGCAGTCTCAGCCTTGGCTTTGCGCTTGGCCTCAGCCTGCTCTTGGGTCGCCAAGCGCCGGGCGCCGTCGATCTCGATCTGAGCCTTGCCAGCCTCGATCCGCGCGGCCTCCGCCGCTTGTCGGCGAGCCGTGATGATCTCCTGAACGGATCCCCGCAGTATCCTCGCCAACTTCTCAGCGCCTCGGGGCTTGCTCAGGACTTCAACTACCTCCGGTAGATCGCCCCCGAATTTCTCTCGGAACAGCTCGGCGACAGGCTGGAGTGGACCATCGGCCGCGATGCGGGCCTGTTCGCGCTCCGCCTGGATCAGGGCATCTTGCCGAGCCGATAGCTCCCGGAGTTGCTGCTCCCGCGTTTTGAACTTGGGATCGTTCCGCTTCTCTTGCTCGTCGGCCAGTCTATCCTTGCCGTTCTGCTCGCGTTGTCTCCAGTTACTCGAAAACATTATCCTGCCTGTACTTTTAGATTATCTGCAATTTCCGGCAGATACTTGCGGATGATGGCCCGGTGAGTCTGATTTCCACCGGCACGGAAGGGGTTTGGACCGGCTGCGAGCCGGCGCGCGTGTTCGACCTGTTCGCCCTCATGCGCGGCCTTCGCCGTGGTGGCGCCGTTGGTGGCCGTGCGGGCGAGCGCGGCGGCTGTGAGACCTGTCCAGCGCGACGGCGGAGCAGGCGGCGGGGGCGGTTCTGGCTGGGCGACGGGAGCCGGCGGAGCGGGCGGCGTCAGGGCCTTAGGGAACCATCCGCAGGCGTGGGCGACGGCCTTGTCCGGGCTTGCGAGTTCACCATCCACCATCGTGATGCCGGTGGAGAAGGTGATGATGCGCCCCAGTAGAAGCGCGTCTGCGGCCTGGATCTGCTCTTCGGTCGGCGCGAGACCGGCGGCGGCGACGTGAGCCTCGATTAGGTCGCGGTATGAGGTCGGTTCGCTCACAGGGCGTCTCCTGAGGCCTGCCGGCGGGCGTCGAGGTTCGAGATCGGCGCGCCGGGCTTGAGCAGGCCGCCGGTTGTCAGGGCCTCCCCCAGTGTGCGGCGGATGTAGGTGGAGATGGTCTCGCGATTGCGAGCCGAGGCGCGCTCAAGCGCCTTTCGGAGGTCGCTGGACGGTATGAAACCGACCATGCGGCCCCCTGTCGGGGTCTGGTTCATCTTGGTCTCGGGAGGGATTGGCGGGGCGGCGCCCTGCGGAAAGGCCGGCCCCTGAAGGCGCTCGCACAGGCGAACGGCCGCGATCCGCACGGCGTCGGGCCGGTCTCAGACCGGCGGGAACCTGAGCGGTTCAGCTCAGATATAGAATTTGCAGGATACCCATTTCTTACACTAATCGGGCTCCAGTGTCAAATGATCTTTAATGACACATCGTCGCACAGGCGTGCTTTGTGCTACGGCTATGCTTGGTCCGGCATTGGATGTGCTGATGATGGTGGCGCGTAGCGCAGAAATGCCACCGCTGAGCAGCCGGTCGAGGTCGAGGCGGTCCGGCCGGGTCAGCTCGTGGTCATGGTGGGAGCCGAAGGCGACGTAAACGCCTCCGCCGGGTCCACGTCTCAGGCCTCGCGCGCGTCACCGTCTACGTCGAGCTCCCGGAACCGTCTTTCTCGCTCCGCTCGCACCACCACCATCATCTGGTCGTGATGATCCTCCCAGCACTGCGCTGCCGGAAAGGTCCCTGTCGCCTCCGGCTCCCAATACCACCACTGAGACGGTCTCGATCTCCGCGACGATCGCCGGTCACGCGGAACGGGCGAGTTGGGCGTTGTCGTTCATGGCAGGCTCGCAGTTCGCAAAAGTGTGTCGTCCATGTTCCCCAGAGGATGGGGGACACAGTTTTGCGTAATCCAGGATGCCGGCCTCGATGAAGGGCGCGAGCTTGGCGTCGAGGATCTGATCCTTCCTCCATTTCTGGATCATGCGCCGGGATTTCAGGCCGATTGCAGCGGCGATAGCGTCGTCGCATTTGGTCCGCGTCCGGTCGGATTGGGCGGTCATGCCCCTCTCGCGCCGAACCTCAGTGGCGCGGTTCCGCTTGCGGGCCTTCACGTCGTCGGCGGAGGGCGGGTTGACCGAACCGAACCCCCGGAGACCGACCGCGCGCACCTCCTCTAGGGTGAGGCGGAGAGCCGAGACGATCGCCTTCATGCCGGGCGCCCAGCGAGCGCCGGATCGACGGGCCTCCTCATGCTGCCGGACCATGGCGCTCACGCGCGCCTCGATCCCGGCCGGACCGATCTCGCGCACGAGGGCCGGCACGAACTGCTGCGCCCAGCCCATGACGTAGGCGACCGGATCGCCGCCCTCGATCGCGCTGGCCTGCACGAGGAAGGGCGCGACGAGATCGAAGTAGGTCTCGCCGTCGTCGGTCTCGCATGGACCCTCGTGCCGGTGTCGGACGATCTTGCTCAGGGCGCCGACACGTTGGCGCGGGAAGTTGCGGCTCGATCGACGCTGATCCTCCACCTCGTATCGTTTCACCCTGAGCCGGTTTTCGACATCGATGAAGCTGTCGTTTTGGGGCCGGTCTACTTGATCGCCGGGCGGTCCTGATGTATGTTCCATCTCTCTCGACTGCTCCAAAAAGCCCTGGTCGCCACCTCTTCCCGGACGAGGCGACTGGGGCTTCTTCATGTTTGGACAGGCACCCGTCTTTCGACTGGGAGCCCTATTTAATTTCTTGAAAAAGCGGGAATAAAAGTCGTGTACTGGCAATGACTTATTGCCAATCGACCATTTTTTGCTGTCCTGAGCGTGCCTTTTATAGGGATTTATCGGCGGATCGGCAGGTTCTACGCCGCCTCCGCCCTATCATCCTGGACCAGCCAATCGAGGTGGCGGTCCGCACGTAGCTTGGTGACGAAGTCCACCTCACCCCCGTCTAGTCCGACCGGGAAGCCCAGGCGCTCAGCCTCTTCGATCCTCCCTCCAATCATGATCCGCAGGGAGTTGCCGGTTAGGTGCGGCCAGGGGTCAGACGGCAGGCCCAATGCCCGTGCCAGCAAGGGACCCTGGAGGCCCCTCGCAGCCTCGTCACCGTCGAGGATGGCCGCGAGTAGGTCCGACAGGTCGAAGGCCGCCTCGTTCCCCTGAGCGGCGATCTCCGCCACCTTCCGCGCGCACACCTCCCTGAAGGCCACGATCTCCGCGCCCAGCTCGACGCCGGCCGACCCCTTCACCTTCAGGCGAGCCCTGTACTGGGCCTGCCGCTCCGCGTTCGTCATCGCCACTGCGTTCACCATTCGTTCGTAACGTTACAGTGAGATGGTCGAGCAAGCGCAGAGCTGCAAGCGGAGCTGTGGCAGGCCACGAGACCCGGCCGGGCGCTACGGTAGGTTGGGGTCTGGCGTGCTCGGAGGCGGCGTCGAGGGAGACGTGGGAGCGGTCGCTCCCCGTGTCGCCAGCGGCCCATACGCCTTGTCGTCGTCGAGCTTCCGACCAAGGGTCTGGCCGACTTGAGGTGCCATCAGCACCTGCGCGTCTGTGTCGGCCCCGTTCGGGTAAGGGTCGGGACCGCCGGTCGGCTTGCCCAGGATGGTCGTGAGAAGACCGCGATCCTTCCTGTAGCTGTGTTCGACTACCTCGGTCGTGTACGAGCCGTTGATCCCCTCGCGCATGCCACCGATCAAGGTGAGCTGATTGCCTCGGATCCACGGATCGCCCTTGGACAGGGTGACGTTGATCTCGCCCAGGGAGCGGTTCAGGCGATGGATCATGCCGGACACCGCCGCCCTGGCCTCCACTTCGGTTTGGAAAGGCTGCGCAAAGCGGTAGGGGAAGCGTGCGACGTTGCCCTCTTCGTCCGTGACCGGCCGGGGGTTTTCCTCCTCGATCCAGACCGGCTGGTGCGTGTTCGGATCAACATAGGCGGCCCTCGCGCTCGAGAAATCGCCCCTCTTGTCGTGCCAGACGGACCACTTCGCGAGGTGTTCCGGCCTTAGGAGCAAGGTCGGCAAGGTGAAGCCCGAGACGGTCTCGTTCTTGTCACGGGGGATGAAGATCAGCCGGCCATTCTCGAACTTGGAGATCGCCCCGTAGCGCCGCTCCAGCTCTTGCAGGACGTGCAGGCTGGACTGTCCCGCCTGGTTCAGGAACGGGACCAACTTCTCGCCCAGACCTTGCTCGACAAGGGCCTTCACGCCCCCAGAGGCCGCGAGGGCCTCGACGATCTCCCCGAGGGTCTTGCCCTCGAATTCCCGCACCTTGGGCTCTTTCAGGCCGCCGATCATCTCGACTGAGGTGCCAGTGATTTTGATCGAACGTGGAGGGCCGGAAAATTCAACGCGTTTAATCTCGTAGACGTTCTGTTGCGCGAGACCAACTTCCTTGTATCCAAGATAAATTTCGAGCTTTCGACCTACGGTTGGTTTTGCGATTTTCCAATCTCTGTCATCGAGGGTGATCTCTACCGTGTCGGAGTCGCCACCTCCGGCAGAATGTCTTACATCGATGGCGATTAGTCGGTCGTTGAACCGATCCGAGATGTCGATGCCCTCTTGCTCGATGCGGAAGATGGGCGTGAAGCCGAATGGCATTGTGGTTTCTTCTTGTTGTTTTTTATAAAAAGGGCCTTTTATAGGTGGAATTTGTATAGGCGTTTCCCCAAGGCCACGGGGTGTGCCAATAAAAAACTCGAAACCTACACATCGTATTGATTGTTACTTGATTTTCTTCTTGCTCGCCGACCCCCGGCATGATCTAAGCTCAGGGAACACGGAGGAGCGGGGCAGGGCGTGGCTGGTGACGATGGGTTTCTCACGCGCGCCGAAGCGCGACTTGAGGAGCTTGGCCCCGAGATCTCGGAGCGCTTCAGGCTCGCGCTTGAGGAGGCGTTCGCGCTGGGCGTGATCGCGGAGGCCAACGGCGACACGGCCATGGCCAACGCCGCCGCCGACATGGTGGAGACGATCGGCGCCTTCCTGGATCTCCGCGACAGCCGCTCAGGCCGGGCGACAGCCGACGCCGACAGCGCTTAGCGCAAGCCCCCGAACACGGCGCCGTACCAAGCCGGCCGGGATCGCCCCTCGATCGCGCGGTTGACGATCTCCGTCAGGCGCTCCAACTCGGCTTCATGCTCCCGGTCGAGACCCCAGTACCGGCAGCTCGGCTGGTCGGACCAAACCGCGTCGATCGCGGTCGCGCGGTCGCGGCTGGTCCAAGCGTGCATGAGGGGCGCACGGGAACCGGGCCTCAGGGCGAACCCTCGCACGTACCTGCCCCAGCCCTCGTCCTCCAGGGCGTCGGCAGCGTCCAGACAGCGGTGGCGCGGCCACGGCTCGATCTCGTCTGGCAGGAGGATGCCACGATAGGAGCGCCCATGCTGCCGGATGAATTCCAGGTCGGCAGGGGTGAGCACGTCGAGGTCCGCGAGGGCCGTCAGAACAGGGTGACCGATCATGCCGGCGTCCCGCAGGGCTGTGCCGGTCGGGCGATGGCGGCGTAGCTCGCGAGCACCTTCCGGTAGTCCAGGGACGGGAGCCGGCTCAGGGCTGCGGGTAGGAGGTCGAGATCGACGGCGCTCTCCTCCACGCACCGGATCGCCCGCTCCAGCACATCGCCGCGCGGGCCCAGCAACAGGTGGACGATCGTCCGCAACGTGCGGAGGCGTGCGAGACGTTCGCAGTCGGAGAGGCCGGCGGCCCATGGCCCCCAGCGGTCGATAGTTTCCATGAAGGGTCCAGGTTGTGGCCGGGCGCGATTTCCTCGCACGGGGGCCGGAAGGAGCTTGCCAAGGGGCAGCGAGCCGCTTTACAAAACAGTCATCGAACGTCGACTAAGACGTAATGCGCGAGGCGGTCATGGCCCAGGGCAAGTTCGTCACTTACTTGCGGGTCAGCACCAAGCGGCAGGGCGACAGCGGCCTTGGCCTGGAGGCGCAGCGCGCGGCGGTCGAGACCTACCTCAACGGGGGTGCCTGGACAGTCTGCGGCGAGTTCGTCGAGGTCGAGAGCGGCAAGTCGGACGTGAACCGCCCGCAGCTCCAGCGCGCTATCCAGGCCTGCCGGATTTACGGCGCCAAGCTGCTCATCGCGAAGTTCGACCGGCTCAGTCGTGACGCGCACTTCCTGCTCGGCCTGGAGAAAGCCGGCATCGAGTTCGTCGCCACCGACAACCCGCACGCCAACCGGCTCACGGTCGGGATCATGGCCCTTGTCGCGGATGAGGAGCGCCGCGCGATCTCCGCTCGCACCAAGGCGGCGCTGGCCGCTGCAAAGGCCCGTGGCGTGAAGCTCGGGGGAGACCGGGGTGCGGTCCTGTCGGCGGAGGCCAAGGCCAAGGGCGCGCAGGTCCGACAGGCCAAGGCCAACAGCCGGGCGGCTGATCTCCTCCCCGTCATCGCCGAGATACGCGAGGCCGGCGCCTTCACGCTCCAGGCCGTCGCGGACGCCCTGAACGCTCGTGGCATCCCGACCGCGCGCGGCGGGATGTGGAGTCCCGTGCAAGTTCAGCGGGTCGAGGCGCGAGCGGCATCAGCGAGGATCTGCGTAAGATCATGCTGGACCTGATGGACGTCCTGACCGGCGACATCATCAGGACCGAGGCGACAGCGGATGCGCTCGTGGAAGCGGCGGTTGCCCTGGCTGAACATCAGCGAGGCGCCGAAGCTATACGGGACACCGCAGCTCGCACGCGGGTGAAAGCGATGGAGCTACGGGGCCAGCTTGCTGCCCTACGTGAGCAACACGCCACCTTGTTCCTCTCAGGGCCGGAGAACCGGCGCAGCCCTGGAGCTCGGCGCGGTGAGTGAGGATCTGCGCCAGGCGATGCACGGGCGGATGGTCGCTCTTTGCACCAGCATTACAACCTTGAACGCGACTGCTGACGGGCTGGTGAGGTCCGCCGATCTGCTCGACAGGAAACCTGCGGCCAAGGCCATGCGGGACGTCGCGCGACGACAGCGGGTGAAGATCTTGGAGATGCAGGGGCGGCTCGCGGCCCTGAATGTCACCTACACCGAGCGGTTCGGCACGGGGCCGTAGGCCCGCCTTCTAGGCCACCTTGGGCCAGCCCTGGATGAGTTCGATGTAGTCGTCCACCTGCCGCAGGAACGGCTGGAGATCCACATTCACCCGTCCCATACGGATCAGATCGCGGGCCAGCGCATCAAGCGCAGTGAGACGGTCGCCAGGGTTATCGAACATCGCTGCGTGCTGATCGACAACGTGCTCGGCCAGCACGATCGCGCCGGGACGATTGCTCTCCGCAAGGACACGGAGCGACTGGAGAGTGGGGAGAGAATGGAACATGGGCTCCTGCCCAGTCGACTTGACCGGCCGCGGTTAAGAGACGCTTACCTCGGCGAGAACAAGGCGGCAACGATACAGCTCTCACCGCCGTCATGTCCCATTCTAGATGCCCTGTCGGATCGGAGACCTCACGGGTCCGGCGGGTCGGACGGAGGCGTGGTAGGCCGCCGGCGGCTTCGCACAAGGCGGCCGGTCTCCAAAATGGCGGCGATGGCGACGGGCGACAGAGCCGTGATGACGGCGGCGACGGCGTAGAGGGTCTGAGGGTCCGGCATGAGGCATCCCGTGAGGGTGATGCCCAACTGTCGCCCCGAACCCGCTAACGCGGGCTTACCTGGTAACGGAATTTCAACCTTTGATCCGGACCGCTCAGCTCGAGGCCGGCCGGCGCATCGAGATCGACAACGCCGACGTCAACATGGCGGACGCGCGCGACCGCGAGGCGTTCAACCTCTACATGTACGCACTGCAAGCGCCGTAAGGGGCGAAAATCGCTCTCTCCACAGGAACATGCGTTCCGTGTCCAAAGGTGCTCAGCCGGTGGATACAACGGGGATAAGTGGGCCTGCCGCTTGCGTTCTCGGCGACCCACTCTGCATGCTGCTCGCGGAAGTGGCGTCGAGGCGGCCTTGCTTGGTCGGCCGACCGCCCCGAACGCGCTTCCTGGCTCCCCGAGGGGGACGGGGGTGGCGCTTTGCGCTGCCCTCGTCTCTCGGGTCAGGGGGGCCGATGTACAAGGCCCGTGCACCCACCGTGCATGAGAGGCACAGGGTTGCGCAAGCGGTCGAGGGCCGTTTGCATTCGCGCAAGTCGGCCGCAAACGTGGTTCTCCACTATTTTCAAAAACCTGGTTGTCGGCGGCGCCGTCGCGTTTCAGCGCGGCCGCTTCCTGGCCGCTTCCTGGCCGCAATCCGGGCGAGGAAGGCGTCTCAGGACGACATGTCCGCTCCTGGCGGCGGTAGCCGGGCCTTTGGGCGGCCTCACTAGGCCAGTTCGTGGAACGGCTCACGAAAGGCCCATCAGGTGGCGTACGAGCGCATGTCGGCAGGGCTGAGCCGCGACCTCCTCGTTGGTAGCCTACAGCACCGCACCGCTTCAAAAGGGAAGTGCAGGGCCATCTAGGCACCAAGATCCATACGGATCGCGGCGGCGACTGCAGGACCAAACAGGTTCAGCGTGTGCTGGAACGCGCCGACCAGCGCGAACAGGTGACGTGAATTCGCCTCGCTGCCAGTCGCCGGCTGGACAATGGAACGAAAGAGGAACAATTGTGGTGCGGTTGCCGCCCGCCTTGCGCGGGATAGTTGTGGATAAGCCCAGCGCTTACGGAAGCTTAGCAGTTTGGATGAAAATGGGACATGCAAAAGTCGCCACCTTATGATGCGCGGGCGATCGCCAATTTCCTGCTCGATCTGGCAGATAGTCGTGGCGTACAACTGACACAAATGTCAGTCTTGAAAATCGTCTATTTTGCTCATGGTTGGTACTTAGCGATCAATGAGCGTCCTCTGTGCGCGCAGGAGTTTGAGGCCTGGACCCACGGACCAGTCGTCAAAGTCGTCAGAGATGCGTTCAAAAATTTTAGAAAAGAATTTATTACATCGCGAGCGACAAAGTTAATCCTGACCACTGGAGAAATTGTTGAAGTTGAACCCGACCTCTCTTCAGAGGACAAAAAATTTATCGAGGGCATTTTCGACGCCTATCACATTTATGATGCGTGGCAGCTTTCGGACTTCACCCACGAAACTGGTTCGCCGTGGGATGTGCTCTGGAATTCTCCTGAGCCAGTAGGACGGCTGGCCCTCCGAATAAAAAATGAAGAAATTCGAGCGCACTTTCGGAGCCTACGGCAGCGCTTTGCGTTGTCCTAAAATTGCCGAGCGCGGAGTGCCTGCGTGTCCAGTTTCTTGCTCCTCAACAACCTCGACGTTGGTCGGGCGTTCGCTTTCGATCCGCTGAACCGCAAACCTGAGCAGATCGCCGACTGGCTTTTGACGGAATACGTGAAGAAGCGTGGTGGCTCATTCAACTACGATCCCGCCATTAAGTGCCTCTACGAGATGTTTCAGGGGCGCCTCAGCCTCGCTGACGCGAAGATGAGATGCCTGACAACTGGGCAACCCGTTGGTCGGCCGTACAATGTTCAGGCTATCGACTGCGTGGGCCCTTACGCCGTCGCGAACCCATCGACCTGTTACAGGATCGGGTACACGGCGGTTCCGGTTGGTAGGGCGCACGGCAGGACGGTGTATATCGGCTTGAAGGCGCCGCTCCTTCGTGTCGCCAGTGGCGCCGCCTCCGTTGTTCTGCCCGGCTTCCGGAAGACCAGTCGTCCTGTCGGGCCGCAGGTTGACGTGGCGTGCTCTATCGCCCTGGCGACCTTCGCCCGGGACGATTTTTCTGAAGCCGATTTCGAGTATCTGGACGCGGGTGAAGCGGCAGAGGGTCGGCGATTCCTCAGGGTGTACAGTGGCCGCGAGCGGCAGATCTACGGAGTTGATGATGTCGACGCGCTGCTCGACGTTTACGTCAAAGGCGTCGCTCTCGCGCTCGAAAGCGGCGTGACCGTGAAGGATGCGAACCTCCGCGGCTATCGGGTAATCGACCCGGATCAGCCGTCGATGTTCGGGTAGCCCGTCGGCCTGACACCTCAGCGGCGGTAGGCGAGTATCTTTGTTCCTCACGCCTACAGCGCTGCCGCTGAGGAGAAGCTCGGCATGGGTCTTCACGCCACCAACATGCTGATGAACGGTCCGCCGGGCTCGGGCAAATCCATGCTCGCGGCCCGTCTGCCGTCGATCCTGCCGCCGCTCACGCCGCGCGAGCTGCTCGACATCTCCATGATCCAGTCGGTGGCGGGCGCGCTGAAGGGCGGCGCCCTCTCCAGCCGCCGCCCGTTCCGGCAGCCGCACCATTCCGCCTCGATGGCGGCGCTTGTGGGTGGCGGGCTCGGCGCCCGGCCCGGGGAGGTCTCCCTCGCCCATGGCGGGGTGCTGTTCCTGGACGAGCTGCCCGAATTCGCCCCGCAGGTGCTCGACAGCCTGCGCCAGCCGATGGAAACCGGGGCGGTGATGATCGCCCGGGCCAACCACCGGGTCACCTACCCGGCGCGCTTCCAGCTGGTCGCGGCGATGAACCCGTGCCGCTGCGGCCAGGGACTCGAACCGGGCTACGCCTGCCGGCGCGGGCCGAACGCGCGCTGCATGGCGCAGTACCAGGCGCGGATCTCCGGACCGTTGCTCGACCGCATCGACCTGCGCGTCGAGGTGCCGGCGGTCACGGCCGCCGACCTGATCCTGCCGGCGCCGGCCGAGGGCTCCCGCGAGGCGGCCGCGCGCGTGTCGGCCGCCCGCGCCCTCCAGGGCGCGCGCTACGCCGCGCGCGGTCTGCCGGATTCCACCACCAACGCGACCTGTCCGGCGACGCTGATCTCGGACGTCGCGAGCCCCGACGCCGACGGGACGGCGCTGATCCGTCAGGCGGCCGAGAGCATGCGCCTCTCCGCCCGCGGCTTCCACCGGACGCTGCGCGTCGCCCGGACCCTCGCCGATCTCGACGGCGAGGCCCAGGTCCGCCGGCTCCACCTCGCGGAGGCCCTGTCGTACCGGGGCCGCGGCGACGGCGCGGCGGCCGCCGCGTGAGTGCCGTCTCGGACGGTCCGGCCGACCTGACGGTCACGATCGGCCAGCACAGCAGCGCCGGCCGCAAGGCGGCCAACCAGGACTTCAACGGCGCCCTGGTCCCGGTCCAGCCGGCCCTCGGCCTGAAGGGCATCGCGGTGGCCCTCGCCGACGGGATCAGCAGCAGCGCCGCCGGGGCCGCGGCGAGCGAGACCGCGGTCAAGAGCTTCCTCAGCGACTACTACGCCACGCCCGACACGTGGTCGGTGAAGACCTCGGCGCAGCGCGTGATCGCGGCGACCAATTCCTGGCTCTTCGCCGAGACCCGGCGCGGCGCCGACCCGAACGACCTCGACCGGGGTCACGTCACGACCTTCGACGCCCTCGTGCTGAAATCGCGCGCGGCCCACCTCTTCCACGTCGGTGATGGCCGGATCTGGCGCGTCTCCGGCAGGTCCCTCGAGCAGCTCACCGAGGACCACCGCGTGGTGGTCTCCCCCGCGGAATCCTATCTCGGCCGGGCGCTCGGGGCGCAGGCCCGCCTGGAGATCGACTACCACGCCGTCGGCATCGCGGCGGGCGACACCTTCGTGCTGACGACCGACGGCGTGCACGAGCATGTCCGGCCCCGCGACATCGTGGCGGCGATCGCGGCGGCCGAGACCCTGGACGCCGCCGCGCGGGCGATCGTGGAGATGGCCCTGGCGGCCGGCAGCCCGGACAACCTGACGATCCAGATCGTGCGGGTCGAGACGGTGCCGGCCGGCGAGCCGGCGGACCTGCTCGGCGAGGCCGAGGGGCTGGACCCGGCGCCGCTGCTCGATCCGCCCGCGGAGCTCGACGGCTTCCGGCTGCTGCGGATCCTGCACTCCGGTCCGCGCAGCCGCGTCTACCTCGCGGTGGACGCCGAGACCGGCGCCCAGGTCGCCCTGAAGGTGCTGTCCCTCGACCTGCGGGACGACCCGGCGCATCGGAAGCGCTTCGTGATGGAGGAGTGGATCGCGCGCCGGATCGACAGTCCTCACGTGCTCAAGGCCCATTCCCGGGCCGGCCAGCGCAGCCACCTCTACACGGTGATGCGCTACGTCGAGGGCCAGACGCTGACCCAGTGGATGCGCGACCACGCGGCGCCAGAACTGGAGGCGGTGCGGGCGCTCGTCGAGCAACTCGCCCGGGGCGTGCAGGCCTTCCACCGGCGGGAGATGGTCCACCAGGACCTGCGGCCCGACAACGTCCTGATCGACGCGGCGGGGACCGTCCAGGTCATCGATTTCGGCGCGACGCAGGTCGCCGGCGTGGTCGAGGGCGACCCGCGGATCGACCCGTCGGAGATCCTGGGCACGGTGCAGTACACGGCGCCCGAGTGCTTCCTCGGCGCCCCGGCGACCGTCCGGTCGGACGTCTTCGCGGTCGGCGTGATCACCTACCAGATGCTGACGGGGCGGCTGCCCTACGGCGACGCGGTGCCCCGGGCGCGGACGCGCGCGGCGCAGCGGCGGCTGCGCTACGCGTCGGCGCTCACCGTACGCCCGCTGCTGCCCGTCTGGGTCGACGAAGCGCTGCGCAGGGCCGTGCATCCCGATCCGGAACGGCGCTACACGGCCCTGTCGGCCTTCGTCCACGACCTGCGCCACCCCAACCCGGCCTTCACGGACGGCCGGCGGGCGTCGCTTCTGGAGCGCGACCCGCTGCTGTTCTGGCGCCTGCTGTCGCTGGTGCTCGGGCTCATCGCGCTGGCGCTCGCGGCGATCCTGGTCGCCGGCCCGCGTCGGTGAGCCCCGGCGCGCGCCTCAGGGATCCAGTTCGGGATAGCGGCGGAAGATGCCGTCCTCGTTGAACGGGATCCGGCGCTCGCTGGCGAGGTAGGCGGCGAGCCGCGGGCGGCGCGCCACGGTCTCGTGGAGCGCCGCCACCTGCGGCGTCCTCCGAAGGGCCGCGGTGGTAGCCCTGGGGAAGGCGTAGAGCAGGCCGTCGACGAGCTGGAACAGCGACAGGTCGGCGTAGCAGAGATTCGCGCCGACGAGCCGGCCGCCGCCGTTCGCCGCCAGCACGCGCTCGAAATAGCCGAGGTATTTCGGGATGCGCTCGTCCCGGAACTCGGCCGCCCGGCGCAGCGCCTCGGGCTTCTGATCCGCGTAGTACAGGCCGACGCCGACGGGATGGTGGGTGTCGTGCGCCTCGTCGACCGCGTCCGCGACGGTGAGCTGGAGCTGGTGGGTCCAGATCCGGTCGCTCTCCGAAGCGCCCACGAGGCCGAGGCGCGGCCCCAGATAGAGCAGGATCGCGGCGCTCTGCCCGACGACGACGTCGCCGTCGCGCAGGAAGGGCGGAGCCAGGGGCGGCCGCGGATCGGCCGGGTCGGACAGGCGGTCGAGCATCGGTCCGATACCGCCCGAATCGTCGTCTTGGCGGGCCACGTCGACGTAGTCGGCGCCGGCTTCCTCAAGCGCGAGGCGGACGAACTCGCCGCGCCCCTGGATCATCGGCCAGTAATGGAGTTCGTAGGGCATCGCCGCCTCCGGGTCGGGGAAGGCGCGGCGGGCCCGGTCGGTTCCCGCTCAGTTGTTCTCGGCCGGCTCCTCGGCCGAGGCCTTCTCGACCGGCGGCTCGGCGCTGGCGACGGCCTTGCGCGCGAACATCGGCTGGAGGCGCTCGGCGAGCTGCTGGTCCAGGTGCTTGACGTAGGCACCCTTGAAGTAGCGCTCGCCGGTCTTCGCGCCGTAGAGGCTATCGTGGGCCTGGATCATCGCGGCGACCTCCGGGCGGCAGAGGAAGCCGGTGATGCCGACGGCCTCGTACCAGCGGCCGGCGCGCGCCTCGGCGGTGGCCTTCGGGTTCGACAGCACCGTCTCGGCGAAGCACGCGGTGGCGGCCTGCCGCAGCGGCCCCAGCACCTTCTCGGCCTCGGCGGCGTTCACCTTCGGGGCGGCCGGGTGCCGGTGAGGCCGCGCCTCGGCAGCCGAGACGAGCGCGAGGACGGCGAAGGTGGCGAGGATCGAAGTCTTCATACGGGCGGCCTCGTCGGGTGTCCGAACCGTGTTCAGCTCTCGCTCATGATTGCGTCGGGATCGGGGCTGGCGGCTCGGTCCGGACGCCCGATTCCGGGCAAGATCCGGGCTGTTTCGCGACGGCCACAGCCGGGCTCAGCCGCGCCGCTCCGCGTTCCAGTGTCCCCGGCAGGCGAGGGCTCCGGACGCGACCCAGGTTCCGGCACCGAACCCGTCCGAGCCCAGCCGCCCCCGCACGTCGGCGGTCGCGGCGCCGTTCGAGATCGTGCCGCGGATCGCGCCGTTCCGGGCGACGCCGCCCTCGACCGTGAAGGCGGTCCCGATGAAGCGGGCCCGCCCGCGCTCGATCCGCACCGGGTAGCGATAGGCGCGGTCGCAGGTCCCCGCCTCGGTGATGATCTCGACGCTCCACGTGCCGTCGAACCGGTCGGGCTGGGCGGCCGGGCGCGGGGCGGCCGCGGCGGGCAGCGTGCCGACGAGGAGCAGGGCGACGGCGAGGCGGGGCGTCATGCGAGTCCGGGGGGCCGAGGGCTTCGGAGGGACCGGCGCCCCGTCAGCGCGACGTCTGCGGCGCCGGTGTCCGCATGGCCGCGCGGAGCGCCGCGTTGAGGAGGGCGAGCAGGTCGCAGCCGACATGCAGGAAGGCGGCCACGCCCGCCTGCTTCAGCGGCTCGGCCAGGTCCGTCGGCTTCCCGGCGAGGTAGACCGGTCCGGCGCCGGCCTCGGCGAGCGCCTTCGCCGTCTCGACCGCGCGCTCGGCGTAGATCCCGTCGGTGGAGCAGATGCAGGCGAGGCTGGCGCCGGACTCCCGGAACGCCGCCGCCGCCGACTCGGCGTCGGGGAAGCCCTCGTTCGAGAGGGACTCGAGTCCGCCGGCCGCGAAGGCGTTGGCCGCGAAGCTCGCCCGGGCGTTGAAGGCCGCCACCGGGCCGAGATTGGCCAGGAACACGACCGGTCTGCGCCCGGTCTTGGCGAGGAAGGCGTCCGAGGCGTCCCGGAGGGCCTCGTAGGGCTCCGCGAGGCGCTGGGACGGCAGCGCGTCGCAGGCGACCGCGGAACCCGCACCGAAGTTGGAGCCGCGCCCCGCCGCCACGGGCGGCACGTCGAGAACCGTGACCTGCTTCTCGGGGAGGTTCGGGAACTCGCTCGCACCCGTGAGCGGCTCGCGGCGGGTCGCCACCGCCTTGGCGCGGGCCTCGCGGGTCACCTCGATCCGCCGCTGGAGCTTGCCGACGCTGAGCGAGGCCACGATGCCGCCCTCGGCCTCGATCGCCTGGAACGCCGCCCAGCCCGCGTCGGCGAGCTCGGCCGTCAGGGCCTCGAAACCGCCGGCGCCCGCGGCGGGGTCGCTGACGCGCGCGAGATGCGACTCCTCGATGAGCACGATCTGGCTGTTGCGCGCCACGCGCCGGGCGAAGGCGTCGGGCAGGCCGAGCGCCTGCGTGTAGGGCAGGACCGCGACGCTGTCGGCGCCGCCCATGCCGGCCGAGGCCGCCGCCATGCCTGTGCGGAGGATGTTCACGAACGGATCGCGCTTGGTCATCATCCGCCACGCCGTCTCGGCGTGGAGCCGCAGCGGCTTCGGGTCCAGGCCGCAGGCCTGCTCCACCCGCGCCCAGAGGCGCCGCACGGCGCGGAACTTGGCGACGGTGACGAACTCGTCGGCATCGGCCGCCAGCAGCATCGCCACGCGGTCGCGGGCGCTCGCGAGATCGTGACCGGAGGCCTCCAGGGCGCGCAGGTAGGCGACGGCGGTGGCGAGCACAGCACCGAGCTCCGCCGCTTCGCCCGCGCCGCCCTCGTGGTAGGGCCGGCCGTCGGCCAGGAAGGCTCGGCCGCGGAAACCCGCGGCCTCCAGCTCGGCCACGGTCTCGGCGAGGCGGGGGGCGATGTCCGTCCAGACGGCCCCGAGGCTGCCGGTGGCCGCCAGGACGCCCACGGGATCGAGCCCGAGATCCAGATCGTAGGTCGAGAGATCCTCGCCGCGGCGCTCCGCCAGCGCCTTGACCAGCCGGGCCACCTCCAGGCCGCGGCCCCCGGCGTCGATCCGCAGGGCGATCAGCGGCAGCATCACGCCCTTCAGCGCGGCGTCGAGCTCCTCGACGCTCGCCGCCGTCAGACCGTAGCCGCGGGCGCCCGGCGCGCCCGCGAAGGCGAGCACGAGGGCATCGGCCCCGCCTTCGAGGTCGGTGAGCGCCTGCGCGTTGGCGGTGTTGAGGTCGGGATGGTCGACCCGCTGGGCGATCCGCCAGGGCCCGGGCTCGCGCACCGGCTGCGCCGCCGGCTCGGCCAGTCCGTAGAGGGGTTCGATCCGCAGGCCGTCGGCCGTGCGCGACACCAGCCGCTTATCGAAATCGGCCCCCTTCAGGACGCCTTCGACGAGGCCGAGCCAGCGGGCTCGGTCCGCGGGCTCGAAGAGGTCGGCGAGCGGTCTGTCTTCCATCGGTACGTCCCAGGGCGCGGCGTCTTCTGCACCGCTTTCATGCGTTTGCCTCGCACGCCGCCCCGCCGCTGGCAATCGCCCGATGGTTGAGGAAAGCTCAAGCCGCCGATCACCGATTTTTGAGGGCGGCGGCCGAGGCGAAGCGAGGAGCGCCCGTCAATCCGGATCGTCGCGCCGGGGCGCCGCCGGCGAGGCGGATGGGCCGTCGGGTGTACCGGGGCGCGGCGCCCTCGCGTCAGCCGAGGATGATCAGGCCGGCGAAGCCGAGGGCGCCGACGATGATCCGCCACCACGCGAACAGCCAGAAGCCGTGGCGGGAGACGTAGTCGAGGAGAAACCGCACCACGAACAGCGCCGAGACGAACGACACGATGAAGCCGATCACGATCAGGCCGACATCGTTGCCCGAAAGGTACTTGTAGTTGTCGAGCAGGTCCTTGGCGAAGGCGCCCGCCATGGTCGGCATCGCGAGGTAGAACGAGAACTCGGTAGCCGAGCGCTTGTCGGCGCCCATCAGCATCGCGCCCACGATCGTGGCGCCCGAGCGCGAGACGCCGGGGATCATCGCCAGGCACTGGAAGATGCCGATCTTCAGGTCCATCGGCAGCGTGAAGTCGTAGACGTCGGTCTTCTTCACCTCGAGGTCGGTGTCGTCGATGACGAGGAGAACCAGGCCGCCGGCCACGAGGGTCGCGCAGACGATCCACGGGTTGAACAGGTAGGCCTTGATCAGCTTCGAGAAGAGACCGCCGATGATCGCCGCCGGCAGGAACGCCACCAGGATGCCGAGCACGAAGCGACGGGCCTTCGGATCGGACGGGAGGGCGGTGGCGATCCCGAGGAGGCGGCGGAAATACACCAGCAGGATCGCCAGGATGGCGCCGAGCTGGATCAGCACCTCGAAGGTGTTGTTGGGCGAGTGGAAGCCGATGAAGTGCCCCACCAGCAGCTGGTGGCCGGTGGAGGAGACCGGGATGAACTCGGTCGCCCCCTCCACCAGGGCGAGCAGCACTGCCTTGCCGATGCTTGCGGGATCCATCGCGACGCCTTGATGCCGCGCGCGCGGCGGCCCCCGTCGGGCCGCCGCCTGCCACGCGAAATGGTTGTACCCGAGGCTTCGCCGATCAGGGTTGACGGGCAGTTACCGGGCCGGGCCGCGCGTGTTAAGGGCTCGGCAACGGTCGGGCAATAACGCTCGGTCCGAAGTCCTGCGCGCCGAAGACCTGCGCATCAGGACCCACGACGAGCGCGGGACCGGCCGCGCTGGCAGACCGAACGTCCCGCACGGCCTCGATGGCGACCCTCTACCATTTCCCCTTCTGCGCGAATTCCCGATTCATCCGTCTCGTGCTCGCCGAGATGGGCATGGAGCCGACGCTGTTCGAAGAACGGCCCTGGGAACGGCGCGACGACTTCCTGCTGATCAACCCGGCGGGCGTCACGCCCGTGCTGCTGGAGCAGAACGGGCTCGTGGTCCCCGGTGCGGGCGTCATCGCCGAGTACCTCGACGAGACCCGCGGCCTCGGCCTCTCCGGCCGGCGGATGCTGCCGGAGGACACGGTCGAGCGCGTCGAGGTCCGGCGGCTGCTCGACTGGTTCCTGGTGAAGTTCGAGTCCGAGGTGACCGCCTACCTCGTGAACGAGAAGATCTCGAAGCGCTTCATGTCGGCCAACGAGGGCGGCGGCCCGCCCGACATGAACGCGATCCGCGCGGCGCGCTCCAACGTGCGCTACCACCTCAAATACATCGGCTACCTGATCGCGCGGCGGCGCTGGATCGCCGGCGACAACCTGACCTATGCGGATCTCGCGGCGGCGGCCCATCTCTCCTGCGTCGACTACCTGGGCGACGTGCCCTGGGACGAGGACGAGATGGCGCGGAACTGGTACGCCCGGGTCAAGTCGCGGCCCTCGTTCCGCGCCCTGCTCGCCGACCGTGTGCCCGGCATGGCGCCGGCCGCCCACTACGCGGATCTGGATTTCTGAACGCGCGACGGACCTATCACGGCGCCGACCTGCGCCGCCTCGTCGAGGCCCGGGCCCGGACGCTCGGGTTCTGCGGCCTGCGCGTGACCCGTCCCGACCGGCTCCCCGACCTGCCGGGCCGCCTGTCCGCCTGGCTCGCCGAGGGCGCGCAGGGCACCATGGACTGGATGGCGGAGCGGGCCGACCAGCGGGCCAGCCCGATCGCGCTCTGGCCGGGGGTGCGCAGCATCCTGGTCCTGGCGATGAGCTACCGGCCGGAGCACGATCCCCTCGACCTCGTGGGACGCCGCGACCGCGGTGCCGTCGCCGCCTACGCGCAGCGGCGGGATTATCACGAGGTTTTGAAGGGGCGTCTGAAAGAGTTGGGCGGGTACCTGTCGGCCAAGGGTGACGTGCGGGTGAAGGTGTTCTGCGACACCGCCCCCGTCATGGAGAAGACCCTCGCGGAGGCGGCCGGCCTCGGCTGGCAGGGCAAGCACACGGTGCTGATCTCCCGCGGGCACGGCAACTGGCTGCTCCTCGGCGCGATCTACACGAGCGCGGAGTTCGAGCCCGATGCGCCGGAGCGCGACCATTGCGGTTCCTGCCGCGCCTGCCTGGACGTCTGCCCCACCGACGCCTTCCCGGCGCCCTACCGGCTCGATGCCCGCCGCTGCATCTCGTACCTCACGATCGAGCATGCCGGGCCGATCCCGGCGGCGTTCCGGGCGGCGATCGGCAACCGGGTCTTCGGCTGCGACGATTGCCTGGCCGTCTGCCCCTGGAACAAGTTCGCCCGCACCGCGGCGGAGAGCCGGCTCGCCGCGCGCGCGGAGCTGGCGTCCCCGGCGCTCGCGGATCTCGCGGAACTCGACGACGCGGCGTTCCGCGCCTTCTTCGCCGGCACGCCGGTGAAGCGTACGGGGCGCGACCGCTTCCTGCGCAACGTCATGATCGCGATCGGCAATTCGGGTGACCCGTCGCTGGCGGAGGCGGCCGTCGCGCGGCTGCGCGACCCGTCCCCGCTGGTGCGCGGCATGGCGGTCTGGGCCTGCGGCCGGCTGCTGGAGCCGGAGACCGTGCGCGCGCTCCGTCGGCAGCAGGGCGAGCGCGAGACGGACGCCCACGTGCGCGACGAGTGGCGGGCCGCGACCGGCTTGACGGGATCGCGGACGGACGAGACATCCGCCGCATGAATCTCTTCGTCTTCGGGCTCGGTTTCACGGGCCGCCACTTCGCCGCGCGGGCACGGGCGCGCTTCGAGACCGTCCGCGCGACCGTCACCGACCCCGCGGCCGCCGACCGCATCGCGGCGGAGACGTCCTTCGCCATGCGCGCCTTCGGGCCGGAGGCCGACGATCCCCGGATCGCCGCGGACCTCGCCGACACGGACGTGCTCCTGGTCTCGGCGCCCCCCGGCGAGGCCGGCGACCCGGTGCTCGCCCGCTACGCCGACGCCGTCGCGGCGAGCCGGATCCGCTGGATCGGGTACCTGTCGACCATCGGCGTCTACGGCGACCAGGGCGGCGCCTGGACCGACGAGGCCACGCCGGCGACCCCGCGCAGCGCCCGGTCCAAGGTGCGCCTCGACGCTGAGGCGGCGTGGCTGGCGCTCGGCGCCGCGACCGGCAAGGCCGTCCAGATCTTCCGGCTCTCGGGCATCTACGGACCCGGGCGCAACCCGATCGTGAAGCTGCGCGAGGGTCGCTCGCAGCGCATCGTGAAGGCCGGGCAGGTCTTCAACCGCATCCACGTCGACGACATCGCCACGACGCTGCTCGCCTCGATCGACCGGCCGCGACCGGGAGCGATCTACAACGTCACCGACGACGAGCCGGCCGCGCCCCAGACCGTGACCGAGCACGCCGCGGCCCTCACCGGCCTGCCGCTCCCGCCCGCGATCGATTTCGAGACCGCCGACCTGTCGCCGATGGCGCGCAGCTTCTACGGCGAGAACAAGCGCGTCCGGAACCGGCTGATCCGCGACGAGCTCGGCGTCGCGCTCGCCTACCCGACCTACCGCGAGGGTCTCGCCGCCCTCAAGGACCAGCCCTGATCAGGCTTCGAGGTGGCGCGGCCGGACGAGGCGGCGGAGCAGGCCGTCGCGGGGGCCGACCATCATCGAGGCCACGTAGAGCGCGCCGGCCGCCAGCACGATGGCCGGCCCGCTCGGCACGTCGTACCGGTACGACAGGCTGAGCCCCGACACGCTGGCCAGGGCGGCGATCAGCATCGAGACCGGGATCAGCCCGGCCAGGTCGCGCGCCCAGAACCGGGCCGCCACCGCCGGCAGCAGCATAAGCCCCACGGCCAGCAGCGTGCCGAGAGCCTGGAAGCCGCCCACGAGGTTGACCACCACCAGCGCCAGAAAGGCGAGGTGGACCGGGCCGCCGCTGCGGCTGACGCTCCGCAGGAACAGCGGGTCGACGCATTCCATCACGAGCGGTCGGTAGATCAGGGCGAGGGCCAGCAGGGTCAGCGTGCTGATGCCGCCGAGCAGCCAGAGGGCGGCGTCGTCCAGCGCCAGGACCGAGCCGAACAGGAAGTGCATGAGGTCGATCTGCGAGCCGCGCAGGGAGACCAGCAGCACGCCGGCCGCCAGGGAAATGAGGTAGAAGGCCGCGAGGTTGGCGTCCTCCCGCACGACCGTCGCCCGAGTGACGGCGCCGGCGAGCAGGGCGACCGCGAGCCCGGCGACGAGGCCGCCCAGCGTCATCGCCGGAAGGGACAGGCCGGCGACCAGGAAGCCGATAGCGGCCCCGGGCAGGATCGCGTGGCTCATGGCGTCGCTCATCAGGCTCATGCGGCGCAGCGTCAGGAACACGCCGATGGGCGGCGCCGAGACCGACAGCGCGAGGCAGCCCGCCAGGGCCCGGCGCATGAAGCCGAACTCCACGAACGGCGCGAACAGGGATCCGAGCGGATCGGTCACGCGGCGTCCTCGTGGTGGTGATGGTCCGCGCCACCGTGGTCGTGCGCCGGGGCCGCGACCGCCCGCGGCCCGGCGCAGATCGCCGCGCCCTCGTCCCAGGCCTCGGACAGGTTGCGGGCACGGGCGAGGTTCTCGGCCGTCAGGACCCGCGCGGTCGGACCCCAGGCGACCGGCTCTCGGGCGAGGAGCAGCGTCGTCGGGAAATGCGCGCGGACCTGCTGGAGGTCGTGGAGGGCGGCGACCACGGTCCGCCCCTCGGAATGCCACGCGCGGATGAGCGCCAGGAGGTCGTCCACCGTCCGCGCGTCGATGCCGGTGAACGGCTCGTCGAGGAGCACGACCGGACAGTCCTGCAGGATCAGCCGGGCGAACAGCGCGCGCCGGAACTGCCCGCCCGACAGGGTGCCGATCGGCCGCGCCGCGAAGCCGTCGAGGCCGACCGTGGCCAGCGCCGCCTGAATGGCCGGGCGACTCCGGGTGAGGCTGCGCCACGCCCCCGCGCGGCGCCAGAGGCCCATGCCGGCGAGATCCATCACCGTGAGCGGGAAGCTCCGGTCGATCTCGTCGACCTGCGGCATGTAGGCGAGGGCGCCCGCGCGCTCGATGCGGCCGTCCAGGCAGCGGATCTCGCCGGCCATGCCCTTGAGGAGCGTCGACTTGCCGGCCCCGTTCGGCCCGACCAGGGCGAGCAGGTCGCCGGCCCGCACGGATCCGTCGAGGTGGTGGACCGCGGGATGCCGGTCGTAACCGAGGGTGAGACCGACGAGGCGGATCGGATCCGGTATCGGGCCGCTCATGTGGCGAGCGCCCAGGCGATGGTCAGCCAGACCAGCGCGGAGAGCAGCGCGGCGAGCGCCAGCCGCAGGCCGATCCCGCTCTGGAACAGCGATCGCCGCGCCGCGTGTCTCGGGCTGGGAATGGTCGGCACGGAGTCCTCGTCGCGCGCTCACGCCGGCGCGGGCACCGCGCGGGGCTACTGGTGCGGTGCTGGGCGGCGGTGATACACTGTAACAAACCCGTGGGACAACCTGCGGATTACGTCTGGAGCAATCATGCACCGTCACGAGGGTCACGACGCGTGCCACGCCGGCACCGGTGACATGCTCGCGCGGGCCGAGGCCCTGTGTCGCGAGCGCGGTCTTCAGTTCACGCCCCTGCGCCGGGAGGTGCTGGAGGCCGTGGCCGAGGCCGGGAAGGCTCAGGGCGCCTACGACATCGCCGAGCGGCTGAGCGTGCCGGGCAAGCGCGTGGCGCCGGTTTCGGTCTACCGCGCCCTCGACTTCCTCATGGAGCAGGGGCTGGTCCATCGGATCGCGAGCCGCAACGCCTTCATCCCGTGCGCGCACGGCCACGCGCCCGGAGAGGGCGTCATCTTCCTGATCTGTCGCATTTGCGGGGGCGTCGACGAGGCCTCGTCGGAGGAGGTCGAGGGCAGTCTCGGGCGCACGCTCGAGCGGGCCGGATTCACGCCGAGCCACAGCATCTTGGAGGTCGAGGGCGATTGCGGCGCCTGCCGGGAGCGGAAGCAGGCCCTCTGAGGCGCACCGCCCGGGCTGGGAGGCCCGGCCGACCGCGCCGTGTACACCTGCGCGCCGGACGATCGCCGGCTGCCGGTCAGAAGGCGTTCTGGTAGGCGCGGCGCGAGACGACCGTCTGGATCATGATCTGGATGTCGAACCAGATCGACCAGTTGTCGATGTAGTGCAGGTCGCAGGCGACGCGCCGCTCCATGGCCAAGTCGGTCTGCGTCTCGCCGCGGTAGCCGTTGACCTGGGCCCAACCGGTGATGCCGGGCTTCACGTTGTGTCGGCGGGCGTAGAGGGCGATCCGGCGCTCGAAGCTGCGGTCGTGCGCCAGCGCGTGCGGGCGCGGACCGACCAGCGACATCTCCCCGCGCAGGACGTTGATGAGCTGGGGCAGCTCGTCGAGATTCGTCCGCCGCAGGATGGCGCCGATCCGGGTGATCCGGCTGTCGTTGCGGGTCGCCTGCCGGAAGGCGGCGTTCGGGTCCGCCCGCATCGACCGGAACTTGAACACGCCGAACGGCTGCTGATTGAATCCGTAGCGCTTCTGCCGGAAGAAGACCGGGCCGGGGCTGTCGAGCTTGATCGCCACCGCGATCGCGGCGAGCAGCGGCGACAGCGACACGAGGGCGATGGTCGCCACCGTCAGGTCGAGGGCGCGCTTGAGCATGACCTCACCCACGTTGAGCGGCCGGCGGCCGATGTTGATCCCCGAGACGCCGCCGACTCGGGCGACCTGCAGGTCGGGGAACCGGTCGAGGACCGCGCCGGGACGCAGGTGCAGGGCCGAGGGCACCCGCAGGAACGCGTCGATGCAGCGCTCGACCTCCGCGGTGTCGGCCCACGGCACCAGGACGAAGACGTCGTCCGGCCGCAGGAAGCGGACGACGGAGACGGCGAGGTCGAGGTCTTCCTGCAGCTGGTCGTGGCGCGTGGCCGCGTCCGCGCCGGGATCGACCCGCCGCAGGTAGCTCGTCCCGATGATCCGCGAGCCGAGCTGGTCGACCTCCTTGCCGGCGTAGAACCGCGCGATGTCCTCCTCGTAGCCCACGAGGTGGATCCGGCTGGCGGTGGCCGAGCCGGCGCTCAGCCGCTCGCGCACGAGCCGCCGCACCGCGGCCCGCGCTCCGATCAGGACCGGCAGGCCGGCGGCGAAGATCCCGAGCGAGACGAGCCGCGAGTAATCGTTGGTCGTCTTCGTCATGAAGCTGACGACGAGCACGGCGGCCCAGGCGATCAGCCAGAGGGAGGCCACGCGCTGGATGCCGGGCTTCTGCGCCATCACGTTCTCGAGGCTGTACTCCTCGCGGAGCACGTTTGTGGCGACGATCACCAAGGCGAGCAGCGCCGACAGCCGCAGGCCGCGGACGAGACCCGCCCAGACCGTGCTGTCCTGCGCGATGGCGTGGTAGGCGCATTCGAGGCCCAGCGTCACCGCCACGATCGCCGCCATGTCGGTGACCGCGAGCCCCGCGGAGAGGGCGATGCGCGCCAGCGCACGACCGCGGCGCGGCAGCAGGGCCGACCACACGTTGCGGCGGCGCTCCGCCGAGGTCGGCAGCGCCTGAAACGTCTCCGGAAGCCGATCGTGAAACATCTGACCCGCAACGTCCCGTCTTAGTCGGACTCTGTACCAGTCTGAGACACGAAAGGTTTCAGCGCCGCCTGGTGACGGTGACGGAGCAAGCCGCGGGCCCCGCGGGTTCACGATCGCAGTCACGAAGGAAGGCTGCGACCTAGGGCGAGCCTCCGGACGTTGCAATACATGATTAATGCTGAGTGACTGTTCGGCGCATCCGGCAGGGGCCAGATTTGGTAGGGAACCATTTTCGCCGGAGCTATTTCAATTCACGCGGGTTTCTTAACTCACGGTTTCAACCGCGTCGGTGCCCGCGTGCGACCCCGGCCACGGGAGGGCCGGGGTCGGTCTCGCTCAGACGGCGTCGGCGTCCTGGCGGGCGTCGGCGGAGCCGCCGACCGTCTGGATCGTCTCGAAACCTTCGAATTGCGGGTGGCCGAGATACAGGGGCTTGGTCGACGGGACGCGACCGTGCGCCTTGCGGAATTGCTCAGACCGGGTCCAGGCCTCGAAATCCGCGCGCGATCGCCAGATCGTGTGGGAGGCGTACAGCACGTGATCCTCGTGCTCGGGCCCGCGCAGCAGGTGGAATTCCACGAAGCCGGGCATCTCGCCGAGGTGGCTGTCGCGCCCGAGCCAGACGGCCTCGAAATCCGCCGTCGCGTCCTTAACGACCTTGAAGCGATTCATCGCGATGAACATGCGTGTCTCCTGCGCGGTACCGAACCTACATGCCTCGGTGTTCGTAAGGGGAACGCCCGCGCGGCGACAAGGCGCACCCTTAAAAGCAGCCGAGACCTCAGCGTCGACATTTGAGCAACAATGTTGCAAAGATGTGTGGGCTTAAACTAGAAGATGTAATCTTCGACTTGCGAAGCTTGACAACTTGGTGTCCTACTGCGCCGCGGTTCAGCTGTGTCGGGATCAGGGCTATAGCCGGATAGCGGCACGGAGTACCGGCAGCCTGGCGTGCAGGACATGCGACGAAGGGGCGGACGGTGAAGCGGCGCGACGGCGAGGCGAAGACACCGCGTCTGCAGGAGGATGCAGCCCACGCCATGGAGAAAGAGACCTCCGGCCAGACGATGCCGAAGCAGACGACCGACGTCGATCGCCTGGTCGGCATCCGGATCACCGCCCTGCGCAAGGCCCGCGGCATGAGTCAGACCGCTCTGGGCAACGCGGTCGGCGTGACCTTCCAGCAGGTGCAGAAATACGAGAAGGGCCAGAATCGCGTCGGTGCCGGCCGGTTGCGCGAGATCGCGCGCCTCCTCGAGGTTCCGGTCTCCGCGTTCTTCGAGGAGAGCGAGCCGCGCGAGAACGCCCAGGAGGACGTGTTCGGCTTCCTCAGCGCCCACGGCGCCATCGAGCTGCTGCGCGCCTACGCCCAGATCGAGGACGAGCAGATGCGCCGCGACGTGCTCGCGCTGGTCCGCAGCGCCGCCCGCCTCGCGCAGAACCGCGCGCCGACGACGGATCCGGCCTGACAGGCCCGGCAGGCCGGCGTCACGGGGGATCGGTCGCGATCAGGTGGAAGAAGCTGCCGGTGACGGGTCCGACCCGGTGCCCGGCCAGTCCCAGATCGACACCTTCGGCATCCGTCACGCGGGCGAGCGCCGCTGCCTCCGGCGCGATCGGCGAGAGTTCGCTGGCATAGTGGAACTCGTGTCCGACGAGGCGCGTGCCCGCGCCGCCGAGCACGCCGGACCCGCACAGCCGCGCGACGCGGTAGCCGAGATGCAGCTTGCGCCGGTGATACGAGGTCGCGACCGGCAGCAGGCCCGCCATGGGATGGGTGGCGCCGTCGGCATCCTGGAGCGTCTGCCCGAGGACCATGTAGCCACCGCACTCGCCGTGGATGGGCCGGGTCCGCGCGAAGCGGCGCAGCCCGTCCAGGAAGCGGGTCGCGCCGGCGATCGGGCCCGCGTGCAGTTCCGGATAGCCGCCCGGCAGCCAGCAGACGTCGCACTCCTCGGGCGGTCCCTCGTCGGCCAAGGGCGAGAACGGCACGAGCTCGGCGCCGGCCATCCGCCAGCCGGTCTCGAGATGCGGGTAGAGGAAGCTGAACGCCGCGTCCCGGGCGACCGCCACGCGCTGCCCGGGCGGCCGGGGCAGCTGGCCGCCGGAGGCCGGCACGGCGCCGCCCGCGCAGGCCGTGACGGCGTCGAGGTCGATGCCAGCCTCGGCGAGGTCGGCGAGCCGGTCCAGACGGGCGGCGAGATCCGCGGTCTCGCCGGCCTGCACGAGCCCCAGGTGGCGTTCGGGCAGGACCAGCTGCGCGTCGCGCATCAGCGCGCCGAGCACCGGCAGCCCGGCACGCTCCATGCCGGCCTCCACGAGGCGCCGGTGCCGGGCGCTCGCCACCTTGTTGAGGATCACGCCGGCGATCCGGATGCGGGGATCGTAGAGGGAGCAGCCGAGCGCCACGGCGGCGGCCGACTGGGCCGCACCCGACACGTCCACCACGAGCAGCACCGGCCAGCCGTAGCGCGCGGCGATATCGGCGTTCGCCCCGGTGCGGTTCTCGGCCGCCCGGACACCGTCGAACAGGCCCATCGACCCCTCGGCGACCACCAGATCGGCCGCCGCCGTCGCGCCCGCCAGGGCGTCGAGGAGGGGTGGCGCCATCGCGAAGCTGTCGAGGTTGAAGCTCGGATGGCCGGTCGCGGCCTGGTGAAAGGCCGGATCGATGTAGTCGGGACCGCACTTCGCGCCGCGCACCCGCAGGCCGCGCCGGGTGAGGGCGCGCATCAGCGCGAGGGTGACGGTCGTCTTGCCGGAACTGGAGCGCGGCGCCGCGACGAGGAGGCCCGGGGCGCTCACGAGCGGCTCCCCACCGTGCCGCCGGGCCGGTAGCGCCGGTCGTAGTCGGGCGCGTAGAGCGCGCTCTCGCGGAAATCCGCGGCGCCGAGCGCCGGTCCGACCAGGATCAGGGCTGTGCGCTCCAGGCCGGCCGCCGCGACCAGCCCGGGCAGCCCGGCGAGATCGCCGACGAGCGCCCGCTCGTCCGGCCAGGATGCCCGGAACACCGCCGCCGCCGGGCAGGACGGGCCGTAGAAGGGGATCAACTCGGCGGCGACCGCCTCGACCACGTGGATCGACAGGTGGATCGCCAGGGTCGCGCCGGTGGCCGCGTAGGCCGCGAGGGTCTCCCGCTCGGGCATGGCGCTCGCCCGACCGGAGGTGCGGGTCAGGACCACGCTCTGCGCCACGCCCGGGACGGTCAGTTCCCGGCGCAGCAGCGCGGCCGCGGCCGCGAAGGCGGGGACGCCGGGCGTCACCGTGTAGGGAATGGCGAGCGCGTCGAGCCGGCGCATCTGCTCGGCCAGGGCGCTCCAGATCGACAGGTCGCCGGAATGCAGGCGCGCCACGTCCTGGCCGGCCGCGTGCGCCGTCCGGATCTCCGCCACGATGGCGTCGAGGTCGAGGGGGGCCGTGTCGACGATCCGGGCGCCGGGGGGGCACCAGCTCAGGATCTCGGGGGCGACGAGCGACCCGGCGTAGAGGCAGACCGGGCAGGCCGCGATGCGGTCGCGCCCGCGCACCGTGATCAGGTCGGCCGCGCCGGGGCCGGCGCCGATGAAATGGACGGTCATGGTTCCCGTGTCGTGTCGTATCGGACGGCCAGGGCGCAAGTGGCGCCGCGGCTCGCGATTCGGGGCAGGGCGAGCCGGCTCCTGTCCCCCGCCCCGGCGAGGGCCGCCGCCTCGGCGAGCGAGCCGACGCCGCGCAGGTGCTCGATCCGCGCCGAGCGGGTGACGATCTCGGCGTCGCGCGCCTCCAGCGCGGCGGCGGGGACGGGATGCGGTGCCAGGCCGAACCGGGCCGCCGCCCCGCGGATCGCCGGGTCCGAGGCCCGATCGGCCGCGGTGGCCACGGCCGCGAGGCTCGAGCGCGCGGCTCCGGCCAGGGCGAGGGCGCGCTCGATCAGTCCCGCGATTTCCTCAGCATCGGTTTCCCGGCGGAAGCCGATGCCGGCGACCAGGGCTCCGGTCACGGCTTGGTCCAGGCCCACTGGGTCACCGGCATGGCGGGGCGCCAGCCGTGCATTCCCCCGACCGGGCTCGCCCGCTCCACGCCGTAGCGGCGCAGCGTTCCGCCGTGCGCCGCGAAGGCGGCGAGCAGCGCGGCCTCGCCCTCGAGGGTCACGGCGTTGGCCACGCAGCGACCGCCGCTCCGCAGCGCCGCCAGCGCCGTCGGCAGGATTCCGGGCTCCGAGACCCCGCCGCCGATGAACACCGCGTCCGGCGCGGGCAGGCCGGCGAGCGCGCCGGGGGCCGTGCCGGTGACGACGGCGAGGTCCGGCGCGCCGAGCGCGGCGGCGTTGCGCCGGATCCGCTCGGCGCGGTCCGGTCTCCCCTCGATCGCCGTGGCGCGCAGGGTCGCGTGGCGCAGCATCCACTCGATCGCGATCGAGCCGGCGCCCGCACCGACATCCCAGAGATGCTGTCCCGGATGCGGGCGCAGGGCCGAGAGGGTCAGAGCCCGGATCTCGGCCTTGGTGAGCTGTCCGTCATTCTCGAACAGGTCGTCGTCGAGGCCCGGCGCGAGGGGCAGGGCGCGGCCGGCACCCGCCACCGCGAGCGCGACGGTGTTCAGCGGGTCGACGCCGGCGCCGTCGAACGCGTCGGCGCGGGCCGTGCGGACGCGCTCGCGCGGGCCGCCCATCGCCTCCAGCACCGTCAGCGTCGACGCGCCGAAGCCGCGGTCGCGCAGCAGGGCGGCGAGCGCGCCGGGCGTCGTGCCGTCCCACGACAGGACGAGCAGCCGCGCCCCCGGCTGGATATGCGGGACGATCCGTGTCAGCGCCCGACCGTGAAGCGTGACCAGCGCGCACTCGGCGAGCGGCCAGCCGAGCCGGGCGCAGGCGAGGCTGAAGGCGGACGGCTGCGGGAAGGCGCGGATCTCGTCCGCCGGCACCAGCCGGGCGATCTCGGCGCCGATGCCGTAATGGAACGGGTCGCCCGTGGCGAGGATGCAGGTCGGCCGGCCGCGCCGCGCGACGATCTCCGGATAGGCCTCGTGGATCGGGCTCGGCCAGGGCCGCGCCTCCGCGTCGAGCGGCCCCGCGAGGGCGAGGTGGCGCCGGCCGCCATAGACCACTCGAGCGGCGCCGAGCGCGGCGGCGGCGGACGGCGTCAGCCCGGCCCGCCCGTCCTCGCCGATCCCGACGATCGACAGCCACGGGACGCTCGACAGGCGATCAGCGCTCATGGACAAGACGCCCATGAACACGCCGCCCTCCACCGCCGGCACGCTGCGGGTCCTGATCCTCGGCGGGACCGGCGAGGCGAGCGCCCTGGTCCGGTCGCTCGCCGGCCGGGCGGATCGCGCCGTGACGCTCTCGCTGGCAGGCCGGACCGCGGCGCCGAAGCCCGAGCCGGTGCCGACCCGGATCGGCGGGTTCGGCGGCGCCGAGGGTCTCGCCCGCTACCTGCGGACCGAGGCGATCAGCCGCCTGATCGACGCGACCCACCCGTTCGCCGCGCAGATGTCGATCAACGCCGCGCGCGCGGCGGCCCTGACGGGGGTGCCGCTCCTCGCGATCCGCCGGCCCGCCTGGAGCCGCGAGCGCGGCGACGACTGGATCGAGGTCGACGGGATGGCGGAGGCGGTCGCCGCCCTCGGCGCGGAACCCCGGCGCGTGTTCCTGACGATCGGTCGGCAGGAGGCCGGGGCCTTCGCGGCGGCGCCCCAGCACAGCTATCTGGCCCGGACGGTCGAGCCGCTGGCCGGGATCCTGCCGGTGCCGCATCTCACCGCCCTGGAGGCGCGCGGGCCCTTCGACGCCGCGTCCGAGGCGGCCCTGATGCGGGCGAACCGGATCGAGATCGTGGTCAGCAAGAACGCCGGCGGCGCGGCGACCTACGGCAAGATCGCGGCGGCGCGCAGCCTCGGCCTCCCGGTCGTGATGGTGCGCCGGCCGGCCAAGCCCGACGTGCCCCGCGTCGCGGACGAAGCGGGCGCGCGCCGCTGGCTGGACGCAAGCGATCACGCCGGTCCCTCGACCTTGCGGGCGGTGTAGACGAACGGCGCCCGGCCGGCGCGCGGGATCAGCCGCGTCGTCGAGGCGCCCAGGATCACCATCGTGGCCATGTCGGCCGCCACCGCGGGCGCCTCCGCGAGGGTCGCGACCCGGATCGCCTCGTCCGGCCGGCTGACGGCGCGGGCGAACATGACGGGCGTGTCGGGCGCCCGGATCCCGGCCGCGATCTCCAGCGCCGCCCCGAGCTGCCAGGGCCGGGCGGTGGAGATCGGGTTGTAGAGCGCGACCACGAAATCCGCGCGCAGCACCGCCTCCAGCCGCGCGGTCACCACCGGCCAGGGCTTCAGGTTGTCCGAGAGCGAGAGCGCGCAGAAATCCCCGCCGAGCGGCGCGCCGAGCCGGGCCGCGGCGGCGAGCATCGCGGTGATGCCGGGCTCCACCGTGATGGCGAGGTCGCGCCAGCCGGGCTCGCCGTACTCGACCGCCTCGAACACCGCCGCCGCCATGGCGAAGACGCCGGGATCGCCGCCGGAAACGACCGCGACCCGGCGCCCGGACGCTGCGAGCTGCAGCGCGTGGCGCGCCCGGTCGATCTCCACCCGGTTGTCGCTGGCGTGCCGGACGAGGCCGGGCCGCTCGGGCACGCGGGCCACGTAGGGGAAGTAGCCGACGACGTCCTCCGCCGCGTCCAGCGCCCGGCGGGCCGACTCGGTCAGCAGGGCCGCGTCGCCCGGCCCGAGGCCGACGACGGTCAGGCTCCCGCTCACGGCCGGCGGCCCTCTCCGGGCAGGAGCACCATCGAGAAGTAGGGCGCGTCGTCGTCGGCCTTGTCGGCCAGCATCACGACGCGCTCGCCCGCCATCGTGCCGCGTTCCACGTAGACCGCGCGCGCGAGCAGCCCGGCGGCCGACAGGGCGGCCCGCACCTTCGGAAGGTGGCGCCCGAGCTTCATCACCACGGCCGCGTCCGTGCCGCGCAGGCGCTCGGTCAGCGCGTCGAGCGACAGGGTCGCCGGCAGGACGGTGAGGACGTCGTCGCCCCAGGTGATCGGCGTGCCGGCCCGGGTCCAGCAGCCCGACATGCCGGTGACGCCCGGAACGACCTCCACGGGGAAGCGGTCCTTCAGGCGCCGCCACAGGTGCATGAACGAGCCGTAGAAGAAGGGGTCGCCCTCCGACAGGATCGCGACGTCCCGCCCGGCACCCAGGTGATCGGCGAGCTGCCCGGCCGCGTCGTCGTAGAAGCCGGCCAGCGCCGCCACGTAGTCCGGGTGCTCGGGGTGGATCTCGGTCGTGTAGGGATAGGCGAGGGCCATCTCGCGGGCGGGATCGCGCAGGATCGCGTCCGCGATCGTGCGGGCGTTGCCGCGCCGGCCGCGCTTGCAGAAATGCACCAGCACCGGCGCGCGCATCAGGATGCGCTGCGCCTTCACGGTCAGCAGCTCCGGATCGCCCGGGCCCATCCCGACGCCGTAGAGCGTGCCCGTCACGGCGGCCGCGGGGATTTCCTCGGTCGGGCCGTCGAGGCGTTCGAAACCGTCCATCACTCGACCTCGCTGGCGAGCGCGTTGACCGCCGCGGCCGTCATGGCGCTGCCGCCGCGCCGCCCGTGCACGACCACGAACGGCACGCGGCCGTCCCGCGCCAGGGCCTCCTTCGACTCCGCCGCGCCGACGAAGCCCACCGGGATGCCGATCACCGCGGCGGGCGGCGCCACGCCGGCATCGAGCAGTTCCAGGAGGCGGAACAGGGCGGTCGGGGCGTTGCCCACCGCCACGACGCTGCCCGGGAGATGCTCCCGCCACAGCTCCATGGCGGCCGCGGAGCGGGTCGTGCCGAGGCTCTTGGCGAGATCGGGCACGCGCGGGTCACCGAGCGTGCAGATCACCCTGTTGTCGGCGGGCAGGCGAGCCCGGGTGACGCCGTCGGCGACCATGCGGACGTCGCACAGGATCGGCGCGCCGGCCTTCAGAGCCGCGACCCCGGCCTCGGCGAAATCGGGCGCCATCTCCACGTCGGTCGGCAGGTCGGTCATGCCGCAGGCGTGGATCATGCGCACGACGACGCGCTCGGCGGCGCCCGACCAGCGCCCGAGATCCGCCTCGGCGCGGATCATCGCGAAGGAGCGCGCGTAGATCGCGCCGCCGTCGCGGATGTAGTCGTAGCGGGACGGGGACTCGTGGGCCGCGGCCGGCTCCGATCCTGTCTGGCGCAGGGCGTTCTGGCTCGCGCTCATGCCGGTCTCCTGGTCCTCCCGCATGCCGAAGGGGTGATCTCCGGCGCGAAGGCGGCGGAAAGCCCGTCGATCTCGGCTCTTCCTAGCCGCTCCAGCACGGCCTCGATAGGGAGATCCATCGCCGGCTCATCGCCGGGCGCCCCCCCGATCACCACGCCGTAGCGCCCGTCCCGGCCGACGAGGGTCAGGTCGGCCGGGCCCGGTCGCGCGCAGCCCTTGGCGCAGCCCGAGACGTGCGCGGCGCGGCCCGCGCCCGCCAGCGGGCCGAACGCCGCCGCGAGGCGCGCCGCATCCGTCAGCGTGGGGGTCGATCCGGAGGCGCAGCCCGGAGCCCCCGTGCAGGCCGCGATCGCGCGCCGCGGATCGTCCGGGACGACGATGAACTCCGCCGCGAGCGCCGCCGTCGCGGCCGCCGCCGCGTCGAAGGCGGTGGCCGGCACCAGCAGCACGAAGCCGCGCGTGGGGGAGAGGCGGATCGCGTCCGTGCCGACCGCCGTCGCCGTGGCCGCGACCCGGTCGAGGGCATCGGCGGTGCAGCGCCCGAACGGCGCGTCGATGGCGACGCCCCGGAGATCCGATCCGCGCGCCGGACGTGCCGGCTCCCGTTCCGGTGCGAAGCCGCGGCGCGTGTAAGCCGGTCCGATCGGGGGCGCCGGCCTGCCCGAGCGAAGAGCCTCGGTCAGCGCGGCCAGCTCGTCGTCCGCCAGGTCGCGCATCCGGCGCCGGCCCGTCCCCGCGAAGGCGCCGAGCAGGGCCGCCACGTGGCCGGGCGCCGCGTCCTCCCTGCAGGTCAGGAGCGTCAGCGAGGTCTCACCGCGGGCGACCGCGATCGCGACGACGCCCGGCCCCTCGGCGACGGCGCAGAGATCCGCCTCGGGCACCGCCCGGCCGGGGCGGCCCTCGACGACGACGAGGGTCTTGGCCGGAAGTCCGGGTGTCGCGAGCCCGGCAGCCTCGATGGCGGCGGCCAGGGCCGGCACGTCGATCGTCTCGTCCGGATCGTGACCCGCCAGCGGGCTCGTGAGCGTCAGGCGCTGGGGGCCGCCGTCGGCGCGCGCGTCGCCGAGGCCCCGGGCCGCGAGCCAGGCGGCGAGCGGAACGCGCGTCGCCTCGGAGACGCCGCGGATCTGAAGATTGGCCCGCGCGGTGAGATCCAGGTGCCCGTTCCCGAAGCGCCGCGCCCCGTCCGCCACCGCGCGGGCCTGATCCAGGGTCAGGATTCCGAGCGGCGGGTGCACGCGCGCGAGCAGGCCGTCGCCCGTCGGCATGGGCTTGGCCAGGCCCGGGCACCAGCCCCGGCGGGCGGGCGCCTCGGGCGGGACGCGCCGATGCGGGGCGGCGCTCACTCGGCGGCCTCGCGCATCAGGGCGTCGGCCGGGAGGGCGTTGCGCCGGCTGTGCCAGAGGCCGCGATCCCGCGCCTCGTCGAACCGTTCGAGGATCGCCCGGGCCGCGGCGGGATTGGCGGCGCGCAGGTGCTCGAACACCTCGGCATCGGCGACCCAGGCCGCGTAGAGCGCCTCGAAGCCGGGATCCGTCACCGCGTCGCTCGCGGCGGCCAGGACGAAGACCGCGTCGAGCCCCTGGGCGAGCTCCTGCGCCCCCCTGTAGCCGTGGCGCAGCTGGGCCGCGATCCAGCGGGGATCCGCGAGGCGCCCGCGAATCAGGCGGGCGGCGTCCTCCCGGGCCGTCCGCGCCTTCGGCCGTTCCGGCACCGACACGTCGAGGCTGTAGAGCGCGGGACTCGCACCCTCCAGGGCCGCGGCCGCCGCGAAACCGCCCATCGCGTCTACGGCGGCGTCGCCGTCGAACAGGTCGCGCTCGGCCACGTCGAAGGCGTGAAGATAGGCGTCGGCCGCCGCGACGCGGGCGGCGAAATCGGCGTCCGGACCGTCGCGGTCGCCGTAGGTGTGACCGCTGGCGGCCAGATAGGCGCGGCCGAGGTCGGCGCGGCCCTCCCAGGCGCCGTCGAGGGCGGTGGCGGCGGTGCCGGCGCCGTAGCGGCCCGGCGCAGCCCCGTAGACGCGCGCGGCGCCGTCGCCCCGCCGCCGCGCCGCCGCCAGGGGATTCTCGTCGTCGGCCTCGTCCCGCTCAGCCACGGCGCGGGCGGCGCGGTCGAGGAGCGCCAGCGTGTCGGGGAAGGTGTCGCGGAACGCGCCGGAAACCCGGACGGTGACGTCGATCCGCGGCCGGTCCAGCATCGCGAGGGGCAGGATCTCGAAGCCGGTGACGCGGGTGCTGGCGTGGTCCCAGACCGGCCGCACGCCCATCAGGGCGAGGGCGTGGGCCACGTCCTCGCCGCCGGTGCGCAGGGTCGGCGAGGCCCAGAGATCCATGACGATCCGGGCCGGATAGGCGCCCTCGTCCTGAAGGTAGCGGGTCACCACGGCGACGGCGGCCTTCTCGCCGAGGAGCGCGGCGGCGCGGCTCGGGATGGCCCGCGGGTCGAGGGTCGCGAGGTTGCGCCCGGTCGGGAGCACGTCGGCCCGCCCGCGGGACGGCGAGCCGGAGGGGCCCGGACGGACGAACCGCCCGTCGAGGGCGGCGAGCAGGCCGGCGCGCTCGGAGTCCGCGCTCGCCGCGACGGGCTCCGCAGCCCCGTGCGGCGCGCGGGCGAAGACGTGCAGGCCGTCGCGGAACACGGTCTCGCCGAGATCGCAGAGATGCGCGTCGAGCCGCGTCAGCGCCTCGTCCATCGGCGTGTCCGCGCCGATCCCGGCACCGTCCAGCAGACCGGCCGCCCCGGCCTCCTCCAGGATGGCCCGGGCGATGAGGTGGGCGCGGCGGGGGTCGAGCACGCTGGCCGCCGAATACTCCTCCACCAGCTCGCGGAGCCGGGCCGCCTCGGGTGTCAGCGCGTGGACGGCGGTGTCGGGCGTCAGGTGCCCGAGCGCGACCCCGCCGAGACGGCGCTTGAGCGGCGCGGCCTCGCCCGGGTCGTCGACGATGAACGGGTAGATCACCGGCAGCCCGCCCACGCAGAGCGCCGGGAAGCAGTCGGGCGACAGGGCCACGGCCTTGCCCGGCAGCCACTCCGCGGTGCCGTGCGTGCCGAGCTGCACCAGGGCGTCGAAACCCTGCCGCAGGCCGAGATGGAACGCCAGGTAGGCGTGGGTCGGTGCCCGCTCGAGGTCGTGGTAGCCGGTCTTGCGATCGGGATCGCGGCCGCGGTCGGGCTGGAGGAGGACCGCGAGGTTGCCGTCCCGGACGATCCGGAAGCGGAAGGCGCCGTCGACGCAGGCCGGGTCCGCCTCGGCCTCGCCCCAGCTGGCGGTGACCGCGGCGCGGACGTCCCCGGGGAGCGAGCGCCACCACGCCGCGTAGGCCGCGAGCGGCACCCGGAACTGGTCCGCGCCCTCCGTGAGCGCCGCCATCAGCGGTCCCGCCTCCGGCAGCGCGCCCGCCGCGTAGCCGGCGGCCGCGAGGTCGGCGCTGATCGCGCGGGCGCTCGCGGGCGTGTCGAGCCCGACCGCGAACCCGGCCCGGCCGCCGCGGGCGGGATAGTCGGACAGGACCAGGGCGACGCGCCGCGCCGCGCGCGGCAGGGCGGCCAGCCGCAGCCATCCCGCGGCCCGGTCGGCGAGCGCGGCGATGCCGGCCTCGTAGGGCACGGCGCGGCGCTCGGCGAAGCCGGCGATCTCGGCGCTCTCCTCCTTGAACGAGATCGGGAAGCCCGAGAGCCGGCCGTCGAATTCCGGCAGCGCGACCTGCATGGCGAGATCGGCCGCGCCCAGGCCGCGGGCGGAGGCCGCCCAGGCCGCGCGCGGCGAGCCCACCGTGAAGGCCTGGAGGACCGGGCAGTCGGCGCCGTCGAGGACGAAGTCGGTCTCGTCCTCGCGGGCCGAGAAGGCGGTGGCGGCGATCACGAGGTCGGGCCGGCGCGCGCGCACGGCCGCGGCGACCGCGGCGGCGGCCTGCGGTTCCTTCAGGCTGGACACCGCCATCGGCAGCACGCCGATCCCGCGGGCCCGCAGGGCGGCGGCGAGGGCGGCGAACGGGCCGGTATCGCCGCCGAGCACGGCGGAGCGGTAGATCAGGAGGAGCGCGACGGGCTCGGCGGCGATCCGCGCACCGGCGAGCGGGACCGCGGTCCCGGCCGCGGCGAGGGCCGTCTCGAGGGGCAGGACCCCGCAGCCGGGGCACCACGGAAAGCCGCGCGGGAGCGGCTGCGGCGGCTCGACCCGGCCGTCGCCGCCGAGGCGGATCGACAGGCTCCGCAGCATCCGCCGCAGGTTGTCGGGCCCGCCGGCGCGGAAATAGGCGTCGAGCTGCCCGGCGAGGTCGGGATCGGTGGAGAACGCCGCGAGGCGCGGATCCGGCCGGTCGTCGCCCGGCAGGACCGCCAGCACGACGCCGTGCGCCCGCGCGGCCTCGGCGCAGCGCTCGATCCCGTAGCGCCAGTAGTCGAGCCCGCCCAGGCAGCGGATCACCACGACCTTGGCGCGCGCCACGACCCGCTCGACGTAGAGGTCGACCGAGAGCGGATGCCGCAGCTTGGCGAGCTTCGCGAGCCGAAGGCTCGGCAGACCGGGCTCCGCGGCGTGGGCCTGCCCGACCGAAGCGAGGTCGCTGTCGGTGAACGACAGCACCACGAGGTCGCCGGGCTCCTGCCCGAGATCCACGGCCGCCTCGCCCTCGTCGAGGGACACGGCATCGATGCGCACGAGATGCACCGCGGCGGCCCCTAGAGCGAGTCCGGGCGGGCGTGCGCGACCGGCCTCATCCCGCGAGGGCCGCCGCGACGGCGTCCTTGTCGAAGCCCTTCAGGCCGATCACCACCAGCGTCCCGTCGCGGGCTTCCCCGGCCCGCCAGGGGCGGTCGAAATGATGGGTGACGCGCCGGCCGACACCCTGCACCACGAGGCGCATGGGCTTGCCCTCGACCTCGGCGAAGCCCTTGATGCGCAGGACGCCGGCGGCCTCGGCCGCCGCCTCGACCCGGGCCGCGAGATCCCCCGCGGTCACCGCCGGGCGGACCGGCAGCGCCACGGTCTCGAAATCGTCGTGATCGTGGTCCTCGCCCTCGCCGTGATGCGAGGGGCGGGCGTCGAGATCGTCCTCGGCGGCCGCGCCGAGGCCGAGCAGCACCCGCGGGTCGATGGCGCCGTTCTCGGTCTCGACGACCTTCACGGCGCGGGGCAGGTGCCCCTCGACCTCGGCGCGGACCCGCGCCCGGGTCGCGGCGTCGATCAGGTCGGCCTTGTTGACCACCACGAGGTCGGCGCAGAGGAGCTGGTCCTCGAAAACCTCCTCCAGGGGATTGTCGTGGTCGACCGACTGGTCGGCGGCCCGCTGGGCCGCCAGGGCCTCCGGATCCTCCGCGAAGGCGCCCGAGGCCACCGCCGGGCCGTCGACCACGGCGACCACGCCGTCGACGGTCACCCGCGAGCGGATCGCCGGCCACTGGAACGCCTGGACGAGCGGCTTCGGCAGCGCGAGACCCGAGGTCTCGATCAGGATGTGCTCCGGCGGCTCGGCGCGGCCGAGCAGGGTCTCCAGCGCGGGAACGAAATCGTCCGCGACCGTGCAGCAGATGCAGCCGTTCGGCAGCTCGACGATGGCGTCCTCGGTGCAGCCCTCGACGCCGCAGGCCGCCAGGAACGACTTGTCGAAGCCGATGTCGCCGAACTCGTTCACCAGGATGGCGAGGCGGCGCCCCTTGGCGTTCTCGACCACGTGGCGGACGAGGGTCGTCTTGCCGGCCCCGAGGAAGCCGGTGACGATGGTGCAGGGGATCTTGTTCACGAGGGTCATTCCGCGGCCTCCAGGGTGCCGGCGGGGACCGGGCGGGGTTCTGGGAAAGGGGGGATGCGGGCGATCACGCCCTTGCGGAACGCCTCCGGACGCTCGCGCCAGGGCACGATGCCGTCCGGGGTCGCCGCGTAGGCCGCGAGCCCGCCGAGGATGATCTCGGCCGAGGCGGCCGGATCCATGTCGCCGTAGACGTAGGTCCAGCGGTCGGCCGCGGCGACCGCCACGGTGCAGGGCCGCTTGCAGACCGACAGGCACTCCACCGCCTCGACCCGCAGGTCCGGCGTGCCGCCGCTCCGCGCCCGGAGCGCCTCCAGCAGGCGGGCCCCGGCGCGGGGGCCGTCCGGGTCGTCGTCCGAGCGGCGGCAGGTGGTGCAGACGTAGAGAATGGTCTCAGGCACGGGCCGCTCCCCGATCCGCGCCGCGGGCGAAGGCCTGCCACGCCCAGCCGAGTCCCAGCCCGATCAGGATCCAGAACACGAAGCTGATGGCCAGCGACCGCGCGGCGAACTGCGCGGCCAGCGCGGCCGGAAGCTCCGACGCGGCCTCCGGCGCCTGCGGGGCGCCGACCGCGTGCGGGGCGATGATCAGGACGAGCCCCCCGAGGATGGTGATCAGCGCGCGGCGGATCGTGATCAGGTAGAGCCCCATCCCGGTCGCCGCGGCGGTCATCACCCACCACGCCTGGCGCGTCGCGAGCGGGGCCGCCGCGCTGCCGGGCAGTTCCGGCGGCAGGCCGAGGCCCGGCGCGAGGGCGACGCTGGCGAAGCCCGCCACCGCGAAGGCGAGCCCGACCTGTGGCGTGGGTTCGCGGCCGCAGGCGAGCATCACCGCGCCGAGCAGCAGCGCGTAGCCGACGCCGCCGACGAGGGTCGCGAGCCCGGTGAAGGCCATCCGCGGCAGGCCGGGGCCGGGCTGCCATTCCGGCGCGGCGTCGGGCGCGGCGTGGTCGTGCCCGGCATGGGCCAGCACGATCGGGAGCGCCCTGATCGGGAGCGTCTCGGCGGCATGACGCGGCGCCTCCTGCTGCTCGTAGCGCTCGGCCGCGACGATCAGCGGCGAGGTCAGCGTGAGTTCGAGGCCCGTCACGACGGCAGCCGCGAAGAAGCCGGCGGCGAGGGCCGCCGACAGGAGCCGGATGATCATCCCTGTTCCGGGGACGTCAGTGGCAGGGGAAGTTCTGGGTGTGTCGGAAATCGTGCGCCGCGTTGTGGAGCGCGATCGCCGGCGAGAAGCCCGCCATGAACAGCAGGCCGAGGCCCAGCACGGCCGCGAGCGCGACGGCGATCGGGCGCTCCGACGCGCGGGTGCCGGCGGCGACGGGGGCGAGGGTTTGGGTCGTCATCAGCAGTGTCTCCAGCCGCCCCACCGGCGGCATTGCGGGATCCTGTCGTGACGGCAGGTCTCCTGGCTCGCGGCTCGGCGCGCCCGCCGCCTTCCCGGATCGCTCCGGTGGCGCTTGGCGGGCGCTCGCCGCTCACAGTTGCGGGGGCAGCCGCGGAATCGGGGCCTCGGACCCCTCACCGCATTCCCTTTTCACCCCGTCGCCGGGGCACCGTCACCCGGTCGTTGTAGACGCATGACCGCCGGGACACAACGGAGCGACGCCGGATCGCGGCCGATTCCCGCGCCGCGCCGCGGCACGGACGGGCTTGACGGCCGCGCCCCGGAGCAGGCACCGCCGCACCCGACACCCGCCCGGCGCGGGCGGTAAGCTCCCGGAGACCCGATGGCCCTGACAGACGATCCGACCCCGGTCCTCGTCGATCTGGCGGCCGGCCGAGACCCGCGGATCGTATCGGACGCGGGTACGAGGTGGCTCGAAGTCGATCTCGGCGGCCGTTTCCCGATCCACTCCGTCGCCCTGCGACCGGGGGGAGGGGTGGTCCCTCCGGAACCCGGCGACGTCGCCGTGGCGGTCTCGCAGGACGGCGCGACGTGGATCGAGCCGGACCTCGCCGGCTGGAGCGCGACCCCGGACGCCCTCGTGGCCGCCATCGTCCCCGACGAGCGGGCCTGGGCGCGCGCGGTGCGGGTCGCCGCGCCGGAGCCGGCCCGGATCGTCCCCGTTGCCGTCCGCGCCGAAGAGGCCGCCGTCGACCTGATCGCCCTCCGGGCGATGCTCGGCCTCGACGTGACGCTCCTGAACGAGAAGCCCGGGGCCAACGTCTACGTCACCTACAATCTCCATTCGGCGCCCGACCGCGCGAGCCGCGCCCTCGTCGGCCTGTCGCTGTTCGAGAACGGCGCCTTCGGCAACTGCCTCGTCCAGTACATCATCGCGGTGTCGGTCGCGAAGGCGCTCAACCTGAAATACATCAAGGTCCCCAAGGTCGACCGCAGCAAGGTGATCTTCCTGACCGAGCGGCTGACCTGCGACGGCATCACCTTCATCCCGCCGGACGAACCGCTGCCGCCGGACGGCTACTTCCTGTCGGGTCTGTACTTCGACCCGACGCAGTTCGAGCGCGTGACCGCGCTGCGGGGACCGACGGATTCGCGCGCGATCGTGCAGAGCGTGATCCGGCCGCTGTTCAACGGCCTGCCCAGGACCTTCCCGGCCAAGCCCGACGACCAGCTCCTGATCCACATCCGCTCGGGCGACATCTTCAGCACCTGGGTCGATCCGCACTACCCGCAGCCGCCCCTCGCGTTCTACCGGATGGTCATCGACCGGCTGCTGGCCGAGGGCCGGATCCGCTCGGTCAAGCTCGTCTTCGAGAACAGGCTGAACCCGGTCATCGCCGAGGTGGAGGCCTACGCGGCGCGACGCGGCCTGCCGGTGGAGATCCAGAGCGAGTCGCTGATCTCCGACGTCGCGGCCCTGGTGAACGGCCGCTACCTCGTGTTCGGGCTGGGAACCTTCGGACCGGGGATCTGCCACCTCTCGGACCACGTCGAGCAGGTCTTCTATTTCGCGTCGAACTGGCCGCAGGGCTTCCAGTCGATCCCCACCATCGGGAAGGTGGTCGAGGTCCGCGATCTCGAGGGCCGCTACATGAAGGTCGGGGAGTGGCAGAATACCGACGCGCAGCGCCGGACGATGGTCGATTACCCGGCCGAGGCCCTCGCCTTCGACGACGCGTGAACGGCCAGGCGGGCGGGGGGCGTCACGGCGCGGTCCTGAGATGCTCGGCGGGGGCGCCGGCCGGACGGGTCGGGCCGGCGTCGCGCACCTTCAGGGCGTCCGTGTACATCCGCTCGACGTCCGCCCTGAACGCGGCGCGCGAGTCCGGGCGCGTGTAGAACATGTGCCCGCCCGGATAGACCGCGAGGCTCAGGCGCCCGGCCGCGTAGGCGGGGACCTGCGCCAGCAGGAGCTTCGAGGCGAAGTAGGGCGTCACCAGGTCGGTGTAGCCGTGCGCCACGAGGACGCGCAGGTGCCCGTCGAGCGCGAGGTCGCCCTTGAGGTTCGACAGGACCTCCGGGGCCTGCCGGCCCGAGCCCCAGCTCCAGCCGCGATTGACCGCGTTGTTCAGGAGCTCGTAGCGCATGTTGGTCACCGGCCACTTCAGCGCGCGCGCGTAGAGGTCGAGCATCGCGCTGGTCAGCGGCGCCTGGAGGGCCGTGAGCTGGGGGTCCTCGAAGCTCGACTGGGCGGCGTCCGGGTTCGGGTCCCAGCCGGTGATGCCGGTGTCGTAGGCGCTGGTCACGCGGCCCTCGGCGCGGTCGATCTCGCGCTGGACGCTGCGGGTCGAGAGGCGCGCCGCCTGCGCGCGCACCAGGGCTGGGTCGAGGCCGACCAGGGGCGCGACCTTCTCGGTCATCCGGGCGACGGCGGCCGTATCGCTCGGCCCCTTCAGCAGATCGCTCAGGTACGGACCCGTGGCGTACGCCTCCGCGTCGCCGAGAAGGGTGGGCGTCGGCACCGTGCCGGCCCGCTCCAAAGCGCCGGCCGCCAGCGAGGGCAGCTTCAGCACGTAACCCCACGGGTTGGCCCGCGGCGTCTCCAGCCACGCGAAATCGAGCACCGGCGAGAGCAGCACCATGCCGGAGAGGCCGACGCCGATCTCCTCCTGGAGCTTCTCGGCGATCAGCGGGCCGCGGAATCCGCCGTAGCTCTCGCCGACGAAGAATTTCGGGCTCGCCATCCGGTCGTTGACGCGCAGGTAGCGGGCGATGGTCGCCGCCAGGGTCGAGGCGTCCGAATCGATCGACCAGTAGGCCTTGCCGTTCCCGTCCGCGGCCCGGCTGTAGCCGGTGCCCACGGGGTCGATGAAGACGAGGTCGGTGAAGCCCAGCCACGTCCCGTCGTTGGGCGTCAGCGTCACCGGCTGCGACGGGCTGATGCTGTCGCCGCCGACCGGCAGCCGCCAGGGCCCGATCGCCCCGATGTTGAGATAGGCCGACGCGGCGCCCGGGCCGCCGTTGACCGCGAAGGTGACGGGCCGCTCGCGGCCGGCCTGCGGCGCCATCGTGTAGGCGACGTAGGCGATCTCGGCCTGGAGCTTTCCCGCCTCGTCGACGAGGGGCAGGCTGCCGGCCGTGGCGGTGAAGTCGAGGGTCCGGCCGTCCGGCAGCGTGACGCTCTGCCTCGTCGTCGAATCGGGCGGGAGGCGGCGCCCCTCCGGGCCGCGCGGCGCCGGCTTGCTCTCCGCGGGATGCGGATGCGGCGCGTCCTGGGCCAGGGTGCCGGCGGGTGCGGCGACAGCCAGGGTGAGGGCGAGCGCGGCGCGCGCGAGACGTCCGTGGAGGGGCACCATCAAGCCTTCTTGTTCCAGCGTCCGGTATCGTCCTGCTGCCAGTAGGCCACCGCGTGGCCGGCGTCCTTGGCCTGTTTCCACTGCTCGCGGGCGCGCAGGAGGGCGTCCTGATCGGTCCCGTCGAACAGGATGCAGATCCGCTCGTACTGCCCGGCGTCGGGCGGCAGGTCGGCGCCCTCCACGAGGAAGCGGATCGAGGCCGTGTTGGGATTCACGTCCCGGAGCGTGAGCACCACCGGCTGACTCGCGGCGTCGGGCTCGCGGTCGGTGCCGTGCGGCAGGAAGCTCTCGTCGGAATAGGTCCAGAGGTGGTCGTCGAGCGCCTGCAGCCGTTCCTCGCTGGCCGCCTGGATCGCGGCCTGCCAGCCGCGGTCCAGCGAGCGCTCGACGAGGTTCGGCAGCACCTTCTCCAGGGGCTGCCGCTGCATGTGGTAGAAGAGGATCTCGGTCACGGCACCGAGGATATAGGGCCGCGGGGCGCCGCGCGAGCAGCGGCGCGCCGCCGCGGCCTCAGACCAGGCGGCTCTGCTCGATCGCGGCGCCGACGAACCCCTTGAACAGCGGGTGCGGCTCGAACGGGCGCGACTTCAGCTCCGGGTGGAACTGCACGCCGATGAACCACGGGTGCCCGACATGCTCCACGGTCTCGGGCAGCAGGCCGTCGGGCGAGACGCCGGAGAAGCGCAGGCCCTTGGCCTCCAGCCGCTCGCGATAGGCCATGTTGACCTCGTAGCGGTGGCGGTGCCGCTCCGAGATCTGCTCGGACCCGTAGATCTGGGCGATCTTCGACTCGGGGTCGAGCTTCGCCTCGTAGGCGCCGAGCCGCATCGTGCCGCCGAGGTCGCCGGCCGCGGCGCGCCGCTCCAGCTCGTTGCCGCGCAGCCACTCGGTGAGCAGGCCGACCACCGGCTCGGCGGTCTCGCCGAACTCCGTCGAATTCGCCTCCGGCATCCCGGCCAGCGAGCGGGCGGCCTCGATCACCGCCATCTGCATGCCGAAGCAGATGCCGAGGTAGGGGATGCGCTTCTCGCGGGCGTAGCGGGCCGCGCGGATCTTGCCCTCGGCCCCGCGCTGGCCGAAGCCGCCCGGGACCAGGATCCCGTTGAGACCCTCGAGGAAGGGCGCCGGATCCTCGCGCTCGAACACCTCGGCCTCGATCCACTCGAGGTTGACCTTCACCCGGTGGCTGATGCCGCCGTGGGTCAGCGCCTCGGTCAGCGACTTGTAGGCGTCCTTCAGCCCCGTGTACTTACCCACGATGGCGATCGAGACCTCGCCCTCGGGATTGCGCACGCGCTCCGCGATGGTCTGCCAGCGGCCGAGATCCGGCTCCTCGCCGTGCTCTAGGCCGAAATGGCCGAGCACCTCGCGGTCCAGGCCGGCGGTCCGGTAGGAGAGCGGCACCTCGTAGATCGAGGCCACGTCGAGCGCCTCGATCACCGCGGTCTGGCGGACGTTGCAGAACAGCGCGAGCTTGCGCCGCTCGTCCATCGGGATCGGCCGGTCGCAGCGGCAGAGCAGGATGTCGGGCTGGATGCCGATCGAGCGCAACTCCTTCACGGAGTGCTGCGTCGGCTTGGTCTTCAGCTCGCCGGCGGACGGGATGTACGGCAGCAGCGTCAGGTGGACGTAGCAGCAGGTGCCCCGCGGCAGTTCCTGGCCGAGCTGCCGGATCGCCTCGAAGAACGGCAGGCCCTCGATGTCGCCGACCGTGCCGCCGATCTCCACCAGCACGAAATCGAAGCTGTCGTTGCCGTCGAGGACGAAGTCCTTGATCGCGTTGGTGACGTGCGGGATCACCTGAATCGTGGCGCCGAGGTAGTCGCCGCGCCGCTCCTTGGCGATGATGTCCTGGTAGATGCGGCCCGTGGTGATGTTGTCCGCCCGGCTCGCCGGGACGCCGGTGAAGCGCTCGTAATGCCCGAGGTCGAGGTCGGTCTCGGCGCCGTCGTCGGTGACGAACACCTCGCCGTGCTGCGTCGGGCTCATCGTGCCCGGATCGACGTTGAGGTAAGGGTCGAGCTTGCGCATCCGGACCCGGTAGCCGCGGGCCTGAAGGACCGCCGCCAGGGCCGCCGAGGCGAGGCCCTTGCCGAGAGAGGAAACCACGCCGCCGGTGATGAAAACGTACCGCGTCATGGGCCTCGGTCCATAAAGAAGCTGCTGGCATTTGCCAAACGGCGGAGGCCCCGGCCGGTGCATGGGCTGGGGATCGCGCGACGCATGGCGTGGACCGGCCGAGCGCCGGTCCGTCGGGACAAGGGTCGGACGCTGCGCCGCCCGCGGCGCGCGCCGTCAGCGCGACTGCGGCGCTTCCGGAACCGCCGGCTGCGCGGGGGCCGGGGCCGGCTGGGCCGGAGCGTTCGCGGGCGCCCGGTCCTGTTGCTGGCGCAGCGTGTCGAGCAGGTTGTCGGCACCGGTCGGCTGCTTGGCCGGCTGGCCGGACGTCTGCGGCGCGCCGCTGTCGAGGATCGACTTGGGCGCCGCCGAGCGATGCGACAGGATGGCGAGGACCATGCTGGTCGTGAAGAACAGGGCCGCCAGGATCGCGGTGGCCCGCGTCAGGGCGTTGGCCTGACCGCGGCCGGTCATGAATCCGCCGACGCCGCCACCGCCGCCACCGCCGAGCCCGAGGCCGCCCTCGGAGCGCTGGAGCAGCACGACGCCGATCAGCGCGAGCACGATGATGAGGTGGACGACGATCAGGACGGTCTGCATCGGTGTTCCGGAGTCTTCTTCAGCGCCGCGCGCCGGCAGCGGGCACCGGAAGACGAACGCACGAGGGCCGGGGCCCGCGATCGTTCACGAACCTCCCGGGCACGGGGGCGTGCGGCGAGAGCTTCGGGGGCGACGCTTCTGGCGGACCGGCCGGAATTCGGCGACGACATACACCACCGGTCGCCCGTCGCCAACCTGACGCGAGCGGCCGGCTGTCCGCTTCGACCCTCGCCTTCGGCCGCGCATCGTGCTCTCTGTCGGGGAAGGGCGGCCTACCGAACGCGCCGCTCGGTCCGGGAGGCTAGCCATGTCCGTGTCCCGCCGCGCGGCGCTCGCCGCCGCCGCCATCGCCGTGCCCGTCCTGATTTGCTCGGGCCCGGGCTCCGCGGGCGGATCCGATGCCGCTCAGGGCGCCGCCGTGGAACAGGCGGTCGACGCCCTCACCAGGGCCCTTCTGTCGGCGGACGGGCCGGCCCTCGACGCCCTGGTCCTCGACGGGCTGAGCTACGGCCATTCCAGCGGTCAGGTGCAGGACAAGACGGCCTTCATCGAGACGCTGACCAGCAGGCGCTCGGCCTTCCCAAACATCACTCTGTCGGACCGGTCCGTCTCGGTGGTCGGCGACGACGCGATCGCGCGCCACATCTTCACCGGCGAGGTGGTCTCGGGCGGCAAGACGTCACCGGTGCATATCGGCGTGATGCAGGTCTGGCACAGCGACGGCGGCCGCTGGCGGCTGCTCGCCCGGCAGGCCTTCAAGATCTGACAACCCGGGCGCGCGAGCGCCGCACCCGGGCGAACGGCGGCTGCGCGCTCAGGCGTAGGCGGCGCAGATCCCCAGGAAATCTTCCGCCACGAGGCTGGCGCCGCCCACGAGCGCGCCGTCGACGTTGTCCACCGACAGGAGTTCCTTGGCGTTCCCGGGCTTCACCGAGCCGCCGTAGAGGATGCGGATCTTCTGCGCCTCGTCGCCCACGAGCTTGTCGAGCATCTCCCGCAGGGAGGCGTGGACCTCGGCGATGTCGCGCGGCGTCGGCGTCCTCCCCGAGCCGATCGCCCAGACCGGCTCGTAGGCGATCACCGTGTCGGCCGCGGTCGCGCCCTTCGGCAGGCCGATGGCGAGCTGGGCGCGGACGATGTCGAGGGCGCGCCCCTGCTCGCGCTCCTCGATCGTCTCGCCGACGCAGATGATCCCGCACAGGCCCGCGCGCCGGGCGCCCAGCGCCTTCGCGTGGACCCCGTCGTCGGTCTCGTGGTGGTAGGCCCGGCGCTCGGAATGGCCGACGATCACGTACTTGGCGCCGAGGTCGGCGAGCATCTCGGCCGAGATCGAGCCCGTGAAGGCGCCGCTCGGACGGGCATGCAGGTTCTGGCCGCCGATCGCGATCGGCGATCCGGCCGCTGCCGCCACGCAGGATCCGATCAGCGTCGCGGGCGGGCAGATCAGCACGTCGATGCGGGACGCGAGGTCCGGCGACAGCCCGTCGCGAATCGCTTCGACCACCTGGATGGATGACCGGGTCCCGTTCATCTTCCAGTTGCCGGCGACAAGCGGCCTGCGCCCAGACTGCGTCATTCCTGCCCTCGCTCCGTCGCGGCGTTTCCGAAGTTGCCGCGGCCTACCAGAGCGAGCTTGAGCGTGCAAACGGCCCGGCGTGCCCGAGCCTTTGCCTGTGGACGCGAATGGTCTATCGCGGTCGGCTCTCAGGGACAGCGCCGGCCCGGTGACGGGGCGGCTGCCGAAGGTACTCGATCACAGACCATGCTTCAGGGCATCCGCAACGCCAGCCAGCACTGGCTCGGCAAGATCGTCTTGACGATCATCTTCACGCTGCTGATCGCCGGTGTCGGCATCTTCGGGGTCGAGGAGTTCTTCCGCGGCGGCGCGAGCAACAAGGTGGCCACGGTCGGCAGCACGCCGATCACCGCCGAGCAGGTGCGCCAAGCCTACCAGAACCAGCTCCAGCGCTATCAGACGCAGCTGAAGCGTCCGCTCACGCCCGATCAGGCGCGGATGCTCGGTCTGGACCGGCAGGTGATGTCGCAGCTGATCACCGAGGCCGCCCTCGATCAGAAGACCCACGATCTCGGCCTCGCCGTGCCGGATGCCTCGGTGATCAAGGCGATCCACGAGGAGAAGAGCTTCCAGAACCAGCAGGGTCAGTTCGAGCCGCAGCTCTTCTACCAGACCCTGCAGCGCGCCGGCCTCAACGAGGGCCTGTTCGTGCGCGAGCAGCGCTCGGTGATCGCCCGCCTTCAGCTGGCCGAGGCCGTGTCGTCGGACCTGCACGTGCCGCTCGCCATGCGCGAGGCCGTTCACCGCTACACCACCGAGCGCCGCGCGGCCGCCTACCTGATGCTGACCCCTTCGGTGGCCGGCCAGATCCCCGATCCGACGGACGACGAGCTCAAGACTTGGTACGAGGCCAACAAGTCCGGCTTCCGGGCGCCGGAATTCCGGTCGGTCAACCTCCTCGTGGTCGAGCCCGAGGCGATGGCGAAGCCCGACGCGATCACGGAGGCCGACGCCCGCGCCGCCTACGCGCTGAACAAGGACCGCTACGGCACGCCCGAGAAGCGCACCATCCAGCAGATCGTGTTCCCCGACGCGGCCGCCGCCGAGGCGGCCCGCAAGGCGATTACGGACGGCTCCAAGACCTTCGACGCGGTGGCGGCCGAGCGCGGCACCGACGAGAAGGACCTGACCCTCGGCACGCTGACCAAGAGCGAGCTGTTCGACAAGGCCGTCGCCGACGCCGCCTTCGCGCTGCCGGAGGGCGGCGTGAGCCAGCCGGTCCAGGGCCGGTTCGGCACGGTGCTGCTGCGCGTGACCAAGATCGAGGCCGGGACGGTGAAGCCGTTCGAGGCGGTGGAGGGAGAGATCCGCAAGGCCCTCGCCCTGGCCCGTGCCCGCGACGCCATGGAGACCACCCGCGACGCGATTGAGGACCAGCGCGCCGTCGCCAAGCCCCTCGCCGACATCGCCGCGGAGCGCGGCCTCAAGATCGTCACCGTGAAGGCCGTGGACGCCAACGGCAAGGGACCGGACGGGCAGCGGGTCACCGACATTCCCGATGCGGAGACCACCCTGCCGGCCCTGTTCCGCGCCGAGATCGGCGGCGACAACGAGCCCCTGCGGACCAAGACCGGCGGCTACGTCTGGTACGACGTGACCGGGATCGACGCCGCCCACGACAAACCCCTCGATCAGGTCAAGGACGGCGTGAAGGCCGGCTGGACCGCGACGGAGATCGCCAAGCGCCTCCAGGCCAAGGGTCGCGAGCTCGTCGAGAAGATCAACAAGGGCGAGACCATGGAGGCGGCCGTCCAGGAGGTCGGCGTCAACCTGCAGGAGGCGCAGGATCTCGCGCGCAACCAGGCCAAGGACATGCTCACGGCGGACGTCGTGAACCTGATCTTCGCGACCCCGGTCGGCAAGGCCGGCACGGCGGCCGCGGGCGATTCGCGCGCGGTCTTCAAGGTCACGGCGGCGACGGTGCCGGCCTTCGTGGCCGATAGCCCGAGCGACAAGCAGATCACGCAGAGCTTCCAGGCGGCGCTCGCCGATGACGTGCTGTCCCAGTACATCAGCGAGGTCCAGAAGAACGCGGGCGTGAAGGTCGACCCGGCGGCCCTGCGGCGCGCCATCGGCGGCGAGTACTGAGGCATGGCCGAAGCGCCCGATTACGCGGCCTTCGCGGCGCGCTACGAGGCCGGGCAGCCGAGCCTCGTGGCGGTAAGCCTCGTCGCGGACCTCGAGACGCCGGTCGCGGCGTTCCTCAAGCTGCGCGCCGGCCATTCCGGGCCGGCCTTCCTGCTCGAATCGGTCGAGGGCGGCGCCGTCCGCGGCCGGTACTCGATGATCGGACTCGATCCGGACCTGATCTGGCGCTGCCGGGCGGGCGCGCCCGCGATCGCGCGCGGGGCAGACCTCACGCGGTTCGAGCCGGATTCCCGGGCGCCGCTCGCGAGCCTGCGCGCCCTGATCGCCGAGAGCGCCATCGGCGAGTCGGATGGCCAGGACCTGCCGCCGATGGCCGCCGGCCTGTTCGGCTATCTCGGCTACGACATGGTCCGCGCCATGGAGCGGCTGCCGGAGCCGAATCCGGACCCGCTCGGCGTGCCCGACGCGATCCTTGTGCGCCCCCGGGTGATGGTGGTCTTCGACTCCATCCGCGACGTCATCACCGTCGTGTCGCCGGTCCGGCCCGGCCCAGGCGTCGCGGCTCGGGCCGCCTACGAGGACGCGCTGCAGCGCGTCGACCGGGTCGCCGCCGCCCTCGAGGGGCCGCTGCCGATCGAGGCGCGGGTCGACCTGTCGGCGGTCGCCCATCCCGAGCCGGTCTCGAACACGCCGCCGGCCGACTTCTTCGCCATGGTGGCGCGCGCCAAGGAGTACATCGTCGCGGGCGACGTGTTCCAGGTGGTGCTGTCCCAGCGCTTCTCGGCGCCGTTCACGCTGCCGGCCTTCAGCCTGTACCGCTCGCTGCGGCGGACGAACCCGGCGCCGTTCCTGTGCTACCTCGATTTCGAGGATTTCCAGATCGTCTGCTCCTCGCCGGAGATCCTGGTGCGGGTGCGGGACGGGGTAGTCACGGTCCGCCCGATCGCCGGCACGCGCCGCCGCGGCGCGACCCCGGCCGAGGATGCCGCCCTGGCCGAGGAGCTGCTCGCCGATCCGAAGGAGCGGGCCGAGCACCTGATGCTGCTCGATCTCGGCCGCAACGACGCCGGGCGGGTGTCGCGGATCGGCAGCGTCCGGGTGACCGACTCGTTCTTCATCGAGCGCTACAGCCAGGTCATGCACATCGTGTCGAACGTCGAGGGTGACCTCGACCCGCGCCACGATCCCCTGGAGGCTCTGGCCGCGGGATTTCCGGCCGGCACGGTCTCGGGTGCCCCGAAGGTGCGGGCCATGGAGATCATCGACGAGCTGGAGCGCGAGAAGCGCGGGCCGTACGCGGGCTGCATCGGCTATTTCGGCGCGCGTGGCGAGATGGACACCTGCATCGTCCTGCGCACCGCGGTGGTGAAGGACGGGGCGATGCACGTCCAGGCCGGGGCGGGGATCGTCTACGATTCGGACCCGGCCTCCGAGCAGCAGGAATGCGTCAACAAGGCCAAGGCGCTGTTCCGGGCCGCCGAGGAGGCGGTGCGCTTCGCCGCGCAGGCCAAGCGCGGGCAGTAGGGCGGACGCGCGGCTGCGCCGCCGTCCGACGCCGACGGTTGACCGCGCGGGTGCGAGCGGTCACATCGCCTGCATGCCCGAGCGTGCCGCCGCGATGCCCAACGTCCTCGTCATCGACAACTACGATTCCTTCACGTGGAATCTCGTGCACCTGATCGGGCCGCTCTGCGGCGCGGTCGAGGTCGCGCGCAACGACGCGCTCACGATCGCCGACATCCGCGCCAGGGCGCCCGACGCGATCGTGCTGTCGCCCGGGCCGTGCACGCCGACGGAGGCGGGCATCTGCCTCGACGTGGTCCGCGACCTGTCCGAGGAGATCCCGATCTTCGGCGTGTGCCTCGGCCTCCAGGCGATCGGCCAGGCCTTCGGCGGTGACGTCGTGCGGGCGCCCCTGCCGCTCCACGGCAAGGTCTCGACCATCCGGCACGGCGCGCGCGGCCTGTTCCGCGGCCTCAACGACAGCTTCGAGGCGACCCGCTACCACTCCCTGGTGGTCGACCGCGCGACCTGCCCGACGGCCCTGCGGGTCACCGCCGAGGCGGACGGCCTGATCATGGGCCTGGAGCACGCCGACCGGCCGCTCCACGGCGTCCAGTTCCACCCCGAGAGCATCCGGTCGCAGCACGGCGCGGAGATCGTGAAGAACTTCCTGGATCTCGCCGCCGCCTGGAACACGGCGCGTGACAGGACGCGCGCCGACGTGCATTGACGCCGGGGGCCGGGGCGGCCCTCCGTAAGAACTCATGGACAGCTTCAGACCCCATCTCGCGAAGGTCGCCGGGGGCCTCGCCCTCGACCGCGCCGAGGCCCGCGCCGCCTTCGACGACCTGCTGTCGGGCGAGGTCACGCCGGTCCAGGCCGGCGCCTTCCTGACCGCCCTAAAGGTGCGCGGCGAGAGCGTCGAGGAGATCGTCGGCGCGGCCGAGGCCATGCGGGCGCGCATGACGCGCGTCGCGGCGCCGGAGAACGCCGTCGACGTCGTCGGCACCGGCGGTGACCATTCCGGCAGCGTGAACGTCTCGACCCTGGCGGCGATCGTCGTGGCCGCCTGCGGCGTGCCGGTGGCGAAGCACGGGAACCGCGCGGCGACCTCGCGCTCCGGTGCCGCCGACGTGCTCGCGGCCCTGGGCGTCCGGCTCGGGCTCGACCCCGCCGCGCAGGCCCGCTGCCTCGACGAGGCCGGCCTCTGCTTCCTGTTCGCGCAGGCCCACCACCCGGCGATGCGCCACGTCGCGGCGGTCCGGTCCGAGCTGCCCGTGCGGACGATCTTCAACCTGCTCGGCCCGCTGAGCAACCCGGCCGGCGTGGGCTACCAGCTCTTCGGCGTCGCCCAGGCGGCCCTCGCGGAGCCGCTGACGCGGGTCCTGGCCGAACTCGGCAGCCGCCGGGTCTGGACCGTCCACGGATCCGATGGGCTCGACGAGATCACCGTCACCGGCCCGACGCAGGTCGTCGCCCTCGAGGAAGGCCGGTTGTCACACTTCACCATCGACCCGCGCGAATTCGGGCTGGCGCTGCGCGCGCCCGAGGAGCTGCGCGGCGGCGACCCGGCCGACAACGCGCGGTCCCTGCAGGCCGTCCTGGCGGGTGCGCGGAACGCCTATCGGGACATCGCGGTCCTCAACGCCGGGGCGGCGCTCGTGGTCGCGGGGGCCGCGCAGGCCCTGGCGGACGGCGTCGCGCAGGCGCAGGATGCCGTCGATTCCGGGGCCGCCCGGGCGACGCTCGCCCGCCTCGTCCGGGCCTCGAACGACCACTCCAACGGGCAGGAGGGCCGATGAGCTCGCTGACGCACGAGGCGACCCCGGAGACCGGCGCCGGGACCCCGACCGAGCGGCCGAACGTCCTCGCCCGCATCGAGGCCTACAAGCGCCGCGAGATCGCCGAGGCGAAGCTGCGCGTGCCGCTCGCCAAGCTGGAGCGGAAGGTCGCTCAGGCGGAGCCGGTGCGCGGATTCGCGGCGGCGATCCGGGCCCATCTGGCCGCGGATCGCCCGGCGCTCATCGCCGAGGTGAAGAAGGCCTCGCCGTCGAAGGGCCTGATCCGCGCCGATTTCGATCCGGCGACCCTCGCCGCCGCCTACGAGGCCGGCGGCGCCACCTGCCTGTCGGTGCTGACCGACGAGCCCTCATTTCAGGGTCGTCCCGAGTACCTGACGGCGGCGCGCGCGGCCTGCGGGCTGCCGGTGCTGCGCAAGGACTTCCTGTTCGAGCCCTATCAGGTCTACGAGGCCCGGGCCTGGGGCGCCGACTGCATCCTCGTCATCATGGCCTGCCTCGACGACGACGAGGCCGAGGCCCTGGTCGAGACGGCGCACCTCCTCGGGATGGATGTCCTGGTCGAGGTGCACGACGAGGCCGAACTCGCGCGGGCGATCACCCTCGGCACGGCGCTGATCGGTATCAACAATCGGAACCTCAAGACCTTCGAGGTCTCGTTCGAGACCGCGATCCGGCTGGCGCCGGGGATCCCGGCGGACCGGATCGCCGTGGCCGAGAGCGGGATCGGCGACCACGCCGACGTGGCGCGGCTGCGGGACAACGGCCTCGGCGTGGTCTTGGTCGGCGAGAGCCTGATGCGGCAGCCGGACGTCGCGGCAGCGGCCCGCGCCCTGCTGTTCGGCGACGCGGGGGCCACGGGCGGCAAGCCGCGGAAGAAGGCGTAAGGCATGCGACCGGGCTCGACGCTGACCCATCTCGACACCAGCGGCGCGGCCAACATGGTCGACGTCACCGACAAGCCCGCCACCGACCGGACCGCCCGGGCGGAAGGCCAGATCGTGATGAGGCCCGAGACGCTGGCGCTGATCCGCGAGGGCGACGCCAAGAAGGGCGACGTGATCGGCACGGCCCGGCTCGCCGGCATCATGGCGGCCAAGCGCACCCACGAGCTGATCCCGCTCTGTCACCCGCTGCTGCTGTCGAAGGTGCGGGTCGAGTGCGAGCCCGACGACGCGCTCCCGGGCCTGCGCATCGCCGCCGAGGTCCGTGTCCAGGGCCCGACCGGCGTCGAGATGGAGGCGCTCACCGCCGTCTCGGTGGCCTGCCTGACGGTCTACGACATGGTGAAGGCGGTCGATCGCGGCATGCGGATCGAGGGGATCCGGCTGACCGCAAAGGATGGCGGCCGCTCGGGCGCCTACCGGGCACCGGCGGAATGAGCGGCCTGATCCCGGTCGCGGAGGCGCTGGCCCGGGTGCTCGCGAGCGTCGCCGCGCCGGTCGAGGCCGAGACCGTCCCGCTGGCTCGGGCCGGCGGCCGGACGCTCGCGGCCGACGTCGTCGCCTCGCGGACCCAGCCGCCATTTCCGGCCTCGGCCATGGACGGCTACGCCGTGCGTAGCGCCGACGCCGCAATGGTCGGGGCGACCCTGCGGCTCATCGGCACCAGCGCGGCCGGCCACGGCTTCCCGGGACGCATCGGCGCGGGTGAGGCGGTCCGGATCTTCACCGGCGCGCCGGTTCCGGAGGGCGCGGACGCGATCCTCATCCAGGAGGACGCCGCCGCCGAGGCGGGCGCGGTGCGGGTCCTGGAGCCCGTGGAGCCGGCACGGTTCATTCGCCGGGCCGGCCTCGACTTCACCGCGGGCCAGACCCTGATCCCGGCCGGCACGAGCCTCGACGCGCGGCGCCTCGCGCTCGCCGCGGCGGCCGGTCATCCGCGGCTCCCGGTCCGTCGCCGGCCGCGCGTCGCGATCCTCGCCACCGGCGACGAGCTGGTGGAGCCGGGCGCGACGCCGGGCTGGGACCAGATCGTCGCCTCGAACAGCCTCGCGCTCGGCGCACTCGCCGCGGAGGCGGGCGCCGACATCGTCGATCTCGGCATCGCCGGGGACGACCACGACGCCCTGGCGGACGCGTTCCGTCGCGCCCGCGCGGCGCGGGCCGACCTGCTGGTCACCCTCGGAGGAGCCTCCGTGGGCGACCACGATCTGGTACAGGCCGCGCTCGCCAAGGAGGGGTTGGAGCTCGGCTTCTGGCGGGTCGCCCTCCGGCCGGGCAAGCCGCTGATGCACGGCCGTCTCGGCGACATGCTGGTGATCGGGCTGCCGGGCAATCCGGTCTCGTCCATCGTGTGCGGGCTGCTGTTCGTGGTGCCGGCGATCCGCGCGCTCCAGGGCGATCCGCGGGCGGGCGCCGACCGGAGCGAGCCGGCCACGCTCGGCCGCGACATGCCGGAGAATGACGGGCGGGCCGACTACATGCGGGCGAGCCTCGCCCTCGAGCCCGGCCGGCTGCCGGTCGCGACCGCCGAGCAGCGCCAGGATTCGTCGATGCTCGCCGTCCTCGGCCGGTCCGAGGCCCTGCTGCTCCGCGCCCCGCACGCGCCGGCCGCGCGCGCCGGCGATCCCTGCCGGATCATCCGCCTCGATCGCCGCCTGCTCTGATCGTCAGGGCACCACGCGCCAGGCCTTAAGCGGGCCGGGCACGTCCAGCGGCAAGAGGCGCGCGCTCCGGGCCGCGCCCTCGGCGAGTCGCGTGGCGTAAGCCGTCTCCGCCTGCAGATTCTCGGCCGGCCGTGCCGGGCAGGCCACGAGGTAGCGAACGTGGAACGCCGTGAGCACCCGGTCGAGGTCGGCCTCTGTGCCGCCCAATCCCACGATGGCCGCCGTGAGGCCGGGAATGGCGCGGTGATAGGGCGCGGCGACGATGCTGTGCGGGGTCCGGAGAAGTATCGACGGCCCCATGAAGATCGGTGCGAGCACGGTGCCTTCCGGCAGGCGCGCCAGGGGGCGGACGGCGGCGTCGTCGAGGCAGGCGGTGGTCTCGGCCGCGTCGGGCGCGGTGCGCAGGCCGGGCGCCAGGATCTCCGCCAGGAGCGCGGGGATCATCCAGAGGCTGCTGATCATCGCGGCCCCGAGGAGCGCGGCGGGCCAGCGCCGTTCCCCGGCCGGCAGGGCTGCCCGCGCCAGCGCCCGATCGAGGATTACCCCCGCCACCAGCGGCACGAAGCCGGAGACGATGTACAATCCGCGGAACTGCGCGATGCCGAGGATCAGCCCCGGCCACAGGAACAGCGCGACCACCGACCAGGCCCGGCGGTCGGGCCCGCGCCACGCCATCCCGGTGGCCGTGAGGGCCGCGAGGAACACCACGGGGTAGAAGACCAGCGCTTCCCACTGGCCGCGGGCCACGAACTTCGCCAACGGCGCCATCTCGTTGACCGTGAGCAGCCAGTGGATCCTCACCAGGGGCGGCATGTCGGGGAACGGGCCGCCGAGGCAGGACGGGAAGGCGGCGGCGAACCCGGCCAGCAGGATGGTCCCCGCCATTCCTGCCAGGGCGAGGCGCGCCGATACGGTCGCGAGGCGCTCGCCCGCGGCGGCGGCTGCGGCGACGAGGCCGAGGCCGCCCAGAGTGAGCCAGAGCCAGGGCGGCGAGAGCGCGTCGCAGTGGGTGCCCCCCCACTGCGAGGGGGCCGTCTGGAGGGCGAACAGCGCGGGCGCGGCCAGGCCGAGGCCCAGGCCGAAGCCCGCCAGCGACGGCAGGGCCGAGCGTCCGCGCAGGCACCACTCGCCCGTGAGAAAGACGGCCGCCAGCGCGACGAAGGGCAGGCCCTCGAGGCCGATCGCCAGCGAGCCCGCCGCCAGGATCCCGCCGATCAGGCCGGGTCGCAGACCCCCGCGGATCATGCAGAAGGAGAGACCGAGGATCGAGAGGATCTGCAGGTTGTGATGATCGACCCGCCCCGCCTGGAACTGGATCGTCACACCAAAAGTCTGCGTGGCCGCGATCACGGCCAGGAGCGCGGCCCCGCTGCCGAAGCTGTGCCGGACTCCGCGATACAGCAGCCAGCCGTAGAGCCCGAAGAGCAGCATCGGCCAGAGTGCGGCCGTCAGGCTTTCGGCGAGCGCGGGGCCCGTCAGGGGCGTGAGCGCCAGGATCAGGCTGGCGATGGGTGCGTCGACGAGGCGCGACCAGTGGCCCGGCACGCCGCCCGGAGGCAGGAAGCGGTACTGGACGTTGTCGTACCAGCCCTGGCCGGCCAGCAGGTCGCGAACTTCAACGAGGCGCATGGCGTCGTCGGTATCCGGGACGCGCAGGTGGTGGATCGTCTCCCACACCGCGTGGGGGGCGTTCATCGTCGCGACGCAGAGGCCGGCGAGGACCCACAGCAGCGTGCGGGCCTCGATCCGCCCGCGCGGTCGGGAGAGAGGGAGCGCCGGAGCCGGCATGGTTGGATCACCCGGACGAGCGGTCGATGCCCGCGCCGGCATGCTCGCGCAATTCGGCTTAACGCGCGGTCAAAGGGAGGCGGACGGGCGGTCCGGCCGCCGGTTTGCCCCGCCGGCGCCAGCGATTCCTTAACCACGACCGGGCATGCTGGCGACCGGTCGGCGTCCTGCGCGTCGCGCGCCGCACCAATCGCCGGAGCATGGGATGAGCCACCACACCGAGACGCTGGTGATCGGCGCGGGGCCCGCGGGTCTGACCGCCGCCTACCTGCTGTCGAAGAAGGGCCGCTCCGTCACCGTCCTGGAGCGCGATCCGGCGCAGGTCGGCGGGATCTCGCGCACCGTCTCGCACAACGGCTACCTGTTCGATATCGGCGGCCACCGGTTCTTCTCGAAGTCCCAGGCCGTGGTCGATCTCTGGGACGAGATCCTCCCCGACGACTTCATCGAGCGCCCACGCCTGTCGCGGATCTACTATCGCGGCCGGTACTACGCCTACCCGCTCAAGGCCTTCGAGGCGCTGCGCAACCTGGGCGTCCTCACCAGCGCGGCCTGCGTCGCCTCCTACCTCTACGCCCGCCTGCGGCCGGTCGCGGAGCCCAAGACCTTCCACGCCTGGGTCCGCAACCAGTTCGGCGAGCGCCTGTTCTCGATCTTCTTCAAGACCTACACCGAGAAGGTGTGGGGCATGTCGTGCGACGCGATCTCGGCCGACTGGGCGGCCCAGCGCATCAAGGGGCTCGACCTCGGTGCGGCGATCCGCGACGGCATCAAGCGGTCGCTGGGCCTGCGCAAGGCGCCGAAGGCCGGCGGTCCGGTCATCAAGACGCTCATCGAGTCGTTCCGCTATCCGCGCCGCGGCCCCGGCATGATGTGGGAGGCGGCGGCCGTCAAGATCCGCGCCCAGGGCGGTCAGCTGAAGCTCGACCGCAGCGTCGACTCCCTCAGCTACGATGCCGGCACCGGCATCTGGACGGTGGCGGCCCGCCGCTCGGACGGCAGCCGCGAGACCTTCACGGCCCGCAACGTCGTCTCGTCCGCGCCGGTCCGCGAGCTGGTCGACGCGATCCGCCCGCGGCCGCTCAGCACCTTCAACGCCCGGGCGCTGAAGTACCGCGACTTCCTGACGGTGGCGCTCATCGCCAAGTCCGACAAGAATTTCCCGGACAACTGGATCTACATCCACGACCCGTCGGTGAAGGTCGGTCGCGTGCAGAACTTCCGCTCCTGGTCGCCCGAGATGGTGCCGGACGCGGACCACACCTGCCTGGGTCTGGAGTATTTCTGCTTCGAGGGTGACGGCTTGTGGAACGCCGACGATTCCGAGCTGGTGGAGCTCGCCAAGCGCGAGATCGGGCAGATCGGCCTGATCGACCCGGCCGACGTCGTCGATGCCTGCGTGGTCCGCCAGCCGAAGGCCTACCCGGTCTACGACGAGGAGTATGCCGGCCACGTCGTCACCGTGCGGCGGGAGCTGGAGCGGGATTTCCCGAGCCTGCACCTCGTGGGCCGCAATGGCATGCACAAGTACAACAACCAGGACCACGCGATGATGACCGCGATGCTGACCGTGGAGAACATCCTCTGCGGCCGGCGCCGGCACGATGTCTGGCGGGTGAACGAGGACGCCGAGTACACCGAGTCCGGCGTGTCGGGGGCCGACCTCGCCCTGGGCAGCGAGCGCCTCGTGCCGCGCAAGGTGGCCTGACGCGCGACAGCGCCCCGGCCGCGTCACCGGCGCGGCTTGCCGGTCCATCCCGCGCCTCTATCGTTCCCTCCCGGTAATGCCCTGGTCCAAGGGCTGCCGGGAGGATTCTTTCGATGCGATCTCTGCTTCTCGCCGCGCTCTTCGCGGGCGTGGCCCTGCCGGCGGCGGTGCTCCCCGTCCTGGCGCAGGGCGCCGCCCCTGCCGAGACCAAGGCGAAGACCGACGACCTCGAGAAGCTCGAGGGCTTCCACAGCACCGACACCCAGGCCGCCGCGGAGATCCCGCAGACCGGCCGCCGCGCCGACGCGATCCGCAAGACCCTGTCGAAGATCAAGCTGCCGGAGGGCTTCAAGATCGATCTCTACGCCGTGGTACCGGACGCCCGCGCCATCGCGGTCGGCCCCAATGCCGGGGTGCTGTTCGTCGGCACGCGCAAGAGCAAGATCTACACGGTCACCGACCGCGACAAGGACCGGGTCGCCGACGAGGTCCGCCCCTTCGCGCCGGGCATCACGTTCAAGATCCCGAACGGCGTCTGCTTCTCGAAGGACGGCGTGCTCACCGTGGTCGAGCAGAACCGCGTCCTGGCCTTCCCGGCCGCCGAGTTCTTCTACGAGAACCCGGACGTCGCCGCCGGCGTGCTGGTCAAGCAGGGCCAGCTGATCCCGGCCTCCGAGGAGAGCTTCAACCACACCGCCCGGGTCTGCCGGGTCGGGCCGGATGGCAAGACCTACATCGCGCTCGGCCAACCCTACAACGTGCCGCCCGCCGAGAAGATGGACCTCTACAAGAAGACCGGTATCGGCGGCATCATCCGCATCGACGCCGACGGCAAGAACCGCGAGGTCTACGCGACCGGCATCCGCAACTCGGTCGGGATGGACTTCAACACCGACAAGTCGCTGTGGTTCACCGACAACCAGGTCGACGGCATGGGCGACGACAAGCCGCCGGGCGAGCTGAACCGCGCCACCAAGGCGGGCGAGAATTTCGGCTTCCCGTGGTTCGGCGGCGGCTCGGTCCGCACGGTCGAGTACAAGGATCAGACCCCGCCGACCGACGCCGTCGCTCCGCAGGCCGAGCTGCCGCCGCACGCGGCCGATCTCGGCATGACCTTCTACAACGGCAAGCAGTTCCCGGCGTCGTACAAGGGCGGGATCTTCATCGCCGAGCACGGCTCGTGGAACCGCACCGAGCCGGTGGGCGCCCGGGTGATGTTCGCCAAGCTCGGCGCCGACGGGAAGGTCGAGTCGGTCAAGCCGTTCGCGGAAGGGTGGCTCACCGGCGACGGCGAGTACCTCGGCCGCCCGGTGGACGTGGCCGTGATGCTCGACGGCTCGCTGCTCGTCTCGGACGATTCCGCCGGGGCGATCTACCGGATCTCCTACGAGAAGTAGTCTCTTGTGACTTGGCGCCTCTCCGCTCGTGAGGCGCCAAGTCGCGGAAAGCCGCAACGCGCCCTGTCTCACGTTCGGGAGAGGGCGCGCGCGTCCCGTTCCGACGCGAGCGGGCAAGTCTTCACTGATCCCAGAGTTCGAGCTCGCCCGATGATCCGTCCGCTTCTCGTCCTGACCGCCACCCTCGTTCCGCTCTCGGCGCAGGCCGGCGACGCGACCGCGGGCAAGAAGCGGGCGACCGCCTGCCAGACCTGTCATGGGATGGACGGGCTCTCGAAGCTGCCGGAGGCGCCGAACCTCGCCGGGCAGGTCGAGCCCTACCTCGTGAAGGCACTCACCGAGTACCGCGACGGCAAGCGGCAGAACGAGATCATGAACGTGGTCGCGAAGGAGCTGTCGGACGCCGATATCGCCAACCTGGCGGCGTACTATTCCGGCATCCAGATCGACGTGCTGCCGCCGGGCTAGGCGGCACCCCCGTCACTGCGAGCGGAGCGAAGCGATCCGGTTGCGCCACGCAGACCGACGTCGCGCTACCTGTATCGCTTCGCTCCGCTGGCGACGCCGCGGATCAATCGTCCATCTTCAGGGCGGCGATGAACGCCTCCTGGGGGATCTCGACGCGCCCGAACTGGCGCATCTTCTTCTTGCCTTCCTTCTGCTTGTCGAGAAGCTTGCGCTTGCGCGAGATGTCGCCGCCGTAGCACTTGGCGGTGACGTCCTTCGACAGGGCCTTGATCGTCTCGCGGGCGATGATCTTGCCGCCGATCGCCGCCTGGACGGGAATCTGGAACAGGTGGCGCGGGATCAGGTCCTTCAGCTTCTCGCACATGGCCCGGCCGCGCGACTCGGCGCGGGTGCGGTGGACCAGCATCGAGAGGGCGTCCACCGGCTCGGCATTCACCAGGATCGACATCTTCACGAGGTCGCCCTCGCGGTAGTCCGACACGTGGTAGTCGAAGGAGGCGTAGCCCTTCGAGATCGACTTGAGCCGGTCGTAGAAGTCGAACACCACCTCGTTCAGCGGCAGGTCGTAGACGACCATGGCGCGCTTGCCGACGTAGTTGAGGTCGATCTGGACGCCGCGCCGGTCCTGGCAGAGCTTGAGCACGCCGCCGAGATACTCGTCCGGCGTCAGGATCGTGGCGCGGATCCAGGGCTCCTCGACCGTCTCGATCTTCATGACGTCAGGCATGTCGGCCGGATTGTGCAGTTCCTTGATCTCGCCGTCGCGCATCTTGAGCCGGTAGACCACCGACGGCGCCGTGGAGATCAGGTCGAGGTTAAATTCGCGCTCCAGCCGCTCTTGGATGATCTCCAGGTGCAGGAGCCCGAGGAAGCCGCAGCGGAAGCCGAAGCCGAGCGCGGCCGAACTCTCCATCTCGTACGAGAACGAAGCGTCGTTGAGCCGGAGCTTGCCCATGGCCGAGCGCAGGTTCTCGAACTCGGCCGCGTCCACGGGGAACAGGCCGCAGAACACCACCGCCTGAACTTCCTTGAAGCCGGGCAGCATCTCGGTGGTCTGGCGCTTGTCCTCGGTGATCGTGTCGCCGACGCGGGTGTCGGCCACCTCCTTGATCGAGCCGGTGAAGAAGCCGACCTCGCCCGGGCCCAGCGCATCGATGTCGGCCATCTTCGGCCGGAACACGCCGATCCGGTCGACGCCGTAGACCGCGTCGGCGCCCATCATGCGGATGGTCATGCCCTTCTTGAGGGTGCCGTCGATGATCCGCACCAGCACCACGACGCCGAGATAGGCGTCGTACCAGCTGTCCACGAGGAGCGCCTTCAGGGGCGCGTCGCGGTTGCCCTTCGGCGGCGGCAGGCGCGTGACGATCGCCTCCAGCACCGCCTCGATGTTGAGGCCGGTCTTGGCCGAGATCGGCACGGCGTCGGAAGCGTCGAGGCCGATCACCTCCTCGATCTGCTCCTTCACCCGGTCCGGCTCGGCGGCCGGCAGATCGACCTTGTTGAGGACCGGGACGATCTCGTGATTGGCGTCGAGCGCCTGGTAGACGTTGGCGAGCGTCTGCGCCTCGACACCCTGGGAGGCGTCGACCACCAGCAGCGAGCCCTCGCAGGCGGCGAGCGAGCGCGAGACCTCGTAGGCGAAGTCCACGTGGCCGGGCGTGTCCATCAGGTTCAGGACGTAGTCCTTGCCGTCCTGCGCCTTGTACTCCAGGCGCACGGTCTGCGCCTTGATGGTGATGCCGCGCTCCTTCTCGATGTCCATCGAGTCGAGCATCTGCTCGGACATGTCCCGCAAGGCCACGGTCCCGGTGGCCTGGATCAGCCGGTCGGCCAAGGTCGATTTGCCGTGGTCGATATGCGCGACGATCGAGAAGTTGCGGATGGTGTCGATCGGGGCTGTCATCGGCATTCCGTTGGGGCGCGCGCCGGCGCGCACCGTCTGACGTCGGGACGTGTTCGGATAGAGCGGCTCCCGCGCGAGATAGCAGCGCGGCGGGGAGGCGCCAAGCGCGGCCTGAGCGCCCGGGCGGACGCGCAGCCCGACGCGAAGCACCGGCGGCGGCATTCGGCACCGCGGGCAGGACCCGGGGCAGAGTCGGTGACAGGCCTGCGCCGCCGGCGGGTCCTTCCGGCGGCGACACAAAAGCAACGGGGGCCGGAACGGGCCGGCCCCCGGGTCACGATCGTGTCTGACGCCAAGGAGCGATCTGGCTCAGCGACCGCGGTCGCGGATCAGTCGCTCGATCTCGGCCTCGCCGTGGGAGCGCGCCTTGGCCTCGGTCGGATGCTTCCGGTCCGAACGCTGGTGCAGCTTGCCGTGCTTGCGGATGCTCCACTGGAACAGGGAGCCGCTCTCGCCGACCGGCTCCACGTCGAGGCTGAAGGGGTAGGTATCTGTCTGGGTATCGCTCATGGGGCCGATATGGGGCGGTCAGCGACCTTTCGCCATGCCTGATCGGCAAGTCCTTGCGCGTTTACGCGTCCGCACCGGTCGCGCGCGCCCGCGCGGCCATGGCAACGAGGCTTTTGCGCAGCGCACCCATGTCGGTGACGCGCTCCGGATAGGGGACCCGCACGGTGCGGTCGGCGGCCATCAGGTCCATGCCCTCGGGGTCCAGGCCGGTGAGCCGCCAGGGCAGATCGGCTGCGCCGCCGGCGCCCGCGGCGTAGAGCGCCAGCGCGTCCGCGTGATCGGCGTTCATGTGCTCGACCGCGCCGCGCTCGCCCGCCACGATGGCCTGCGCGTCCGAGAGGTCGAGGAGGAGCTGGTCGCGGGTCAGGGTCGCGGCCTTGGCGAAGCCGCCGTTGAGGTGGCCGGCCTCGGGCGCCAGGGCGAAGAAGCCGAAATCCGGGAAGTCGGCGTAGAGCTTGGCCTTGGGGTGGCGAGCCAGGAACCGCTCCCGCGCCCGCGCCTCGACGGTCTGGACGGCGCGGCCCACCACGGTCAGCCGGGGATGGGCGAGGGGATCGCCCTTGCCACCCTGCGAGAACAGCAGCGAGCAGCGCGGGTCGGCCAGCAGGTTGCGGGTGTGGGCCGACAGCCGCGACAGCAGCATCAGCGGCGTGCCGTCCGCGTCGGTGGCGATCGTGACGAGGGAGGCGAAGGGCGTCCCGTCCGGCTCGAGGGTCGCGAGCGCCCCGGACCGGACGCTGCGCAGGAGCGTGCGCGACAGGCCGATCGCGTCGAACGGCGCCGCCTCGGCCGGCAGCGGACGGGCCGGTCCGCCCGCACCCGGACCCGTGTCGATCGTCTCGCCCATGCGCGATTCCTCCCCCACTCGAGCGGCCGCCCGGTTTCGCCGCCACGTTAGCGGCGCAACGGGGGCGGCGCGAGGCGCCGCGACCGCGTCAGATGGGCCGGAGGAGGAGCGATGGGCGCCCGTGTTACGGCCAAGCTATGACCGCCGCTCGCTTTTTCCGATCGGCCGTACTAAAGCACCTGTCCCTTTGCGCGTGCCGGGTTGCGCCCAAACTGCCCGGTTCGCGTTTTTGTCTGCCCCCTCGGGGCCGGGACGTGGCGCGGCCTGTGCGAAGAGCCGGGACCGCGCCTGAGCCCGTTCAGTCAGGGACCGCGCATGCCGACCATCGCCCTCGTCGACGACGACCGGAACATCCTCACCTCTGTGTCGATCGCGCTTGAGACCGAAGGCTACCGCATTCAGACCTACACGGACGGCGCCTCCGCGCTGGACGGTCTGCGCCATTCCCCGCCCGATCTCGCGATCTTCGATATCAAGATGCCGCGCATGGACGGGATGGAGCTTCTCCGACGCCTGCGGCAGAAATCGGACCTTCCCGTGATCTTTCTGACGTCGAAGGACGAGGAGATCGACGAGCTGTTCGGCCTCAAGATGGGCGCGGACGACTTCATCCATAAGCCGTTCTCGCAGCGCCTGCTGGTGGAGCGGGTGAAGGCGGTGCTCCGGCGCTTCGCCAAGGAGGCCCCCGGCGGCACGCCCCGCGGCGAGGCCGAGGTCGCGGCCCGGTCGCTCGAGCGCGGCGCGCTGATGATGGATCCCGAGCGGCACACCTGCACGTGGAAGGGCGAGCCGGTGACCCTGACGGTCACGGAGTTCCTGATTCTCCAGGCCCTCGCGCAGCGCCCCGGCGTGGTGAAGAGCCGCAACGCCCTCATGGATGCCGCCTACGACGATCAGGTCTACGTCGATGACCGGACGATCGACAGCCACATCAAGCGGTTGCGGAAGAAGTTCAAGGTCACAGACCAGAGCTTCGACATGATCGAGACGCTCTACGGCGTCGGCTATCGATTCAAGGAGGCGTGATCTCCAGGATCCGCCCCGTGACCGTCCGTACTCAGACCCAGACCGAGGATGCCGCGCCCCGCGCCTCCCTGGCCCAGACCCTGTCCCGACCGCTCGGCTGGCCCCGCGCCGTGTGGGAGGCGATCGGCCAGCGCGCCTCGTCGAGCCTGACGCGCCGCATCGTCGTCCTCAATCTCGTCGGGTTGATCGCGCTCCTCGTCGGATTCCTGTACCTCAATCAGTTCCGCCAGGGCCTGATCCAGGCCCGGATCCAGAGTCTCGCCATCCAGGGCGAGATCATCGCTGGGGCGATCGCCGCCTCGGCGTCCGTGGACACCGACACGATCCGCATCGACCCCGACAAGCTGCTGCAGCAGCAGGCCGGCGAGGCGGCGGAGGAGGAATCGCAGCCGCTCGCCTTCTCGCTCAACCCCGAGAAGGTGGCGCCGCTCCTGTCGCGGCTCGTGACGCCGACGGGCAACCGCGCCCGTGTCTACGACCAGGAGGGCGGCCTCCTGTTCGACACCCGCACCCTGTTCAAGCGCGGCGATGCCAGCCGGCCCGACCCGTTGGAGCCGAAGCCCCACAAGCCCGGGATGCTCGAATCCGCCTTCGAGGCGATCCAGTCCAAGCTCGGCGGCCTGTTCCGCAGCCGGACCGAGACCGCCGAGGAGACCGGGCCGGTGAACGGCCACTCGCTGCGCGAGGTCCAGGCGGCGCTCGGTGGCAATCGCGGCAGCCTCGTCCGCCGGAACAAGCTCGGCGAGACCACCGTCTCGGTGGCGGTGCCGATTCACCGGGCCGGCTCGGTCCGCGGCGCCCTGCTGATCTCGACCCAGGGCGACGCGATCGACCGTGTCATCGCCTCGGAGCGGTTCGGCCTGCTCCAGGTGTTCCTCGTCGCGTCGGCGGTGATGGTGGTGCTGTCGTTCCTGCTGGCGGGCGCGATCGCGGGACCGGTGCGCCGCCTCGCGGAGGCCGCCGAGAAGGTCCGCATGGGTATCAAGACCCGCGAGGAGATCCCGGACTTCACCGAGCGCACCGACGAGATCGGCCACCTGTCCGGCGCCCTCCGGGACATGACACAGGCCCTCTACCGGCGGATCGACGCCATCGAGAGCTTCGCGGCGGATGTCAGCCACGAGCTGAAGAACCCGCTGACCTCGCTTCGCAGCGCGGTGGAGACGCTGCCGCTCGCCCGGAACGACGAGTCCCGCGGCCGGCTGATGGCGATCATCCAGCACGACGTGAAGCGCCTCGACCGCCTGATCAGCGACATCGCCGACGCCTCGCGCCTCGACGCGGAGCTGGCGCGCGCCGAGGCGCGCCGGGTCGATCTCCGGCGGCTGCTCACCACGGTCGTGTCGGTCGCCAACGAGCGGCGGCGCCCCAAGGATTGCCTGATCCAGCTCGACGTCGAGGCGACGGGCTCCGAGCAGGACGCGCCGTTCACGATCATCGGCCACGACAGCCGGCTCGGGCAGGTGGTCAACAACCTGCTCGACAATGCCAGGTCATTCTCACCGACCGACGCGAAGGTCCGGGTCGTGCTGCGCCGGGTGCGCGGCGAGGTCGAGATGATCTGCGAGGACGAGGGTCCGGGTATCCCGGAGCACGCGCTGGAGCGGATCTTCGAGCGCTTCTACACCGACCGGCCGGAGCAGGGCTTCGGCCAGAACTCGGGCCTCGGCCTGTCGATCTCCCGGCAGATCGTCCAGGCCCACCGCGGCACGATCCGCGCCGAGAACCGGCCGGGCGCTCCCGACGAGGACGGCGAGCCGACGGTGCGCGGCGCCCGGTTCGTCGTGCGCCTGCCGGCGGCGCCGCGGCAGCTCCACGCCTGATGGTCACCCTGCACGGCGCCTGCATCGCGCTGCGCGGGGCCGGCATCCTGATTCGCGGTCCATCGGGCGCGGGCAAGTCCAGTCTCGCGCTCCTGCTCGCCGCCGCGCCGGACGGGGCCTTCGTGGCCGACGATCGGGTCGTCTGCGCGATTCGCGACGGGCGGGTCACGGCCGCTGCCCATCCCGCGCTCAACGGACGCGTGGAGGTCCGCGGCCAGGGGATCCTGTCGGCGGTCGATCTGGGGCTCGACGTACGGCCGGAGGCGGTGCTGCACCTCGCCGTCGATCTGGTGGAGACGGCGTCGCGCCTGCCGGATCCGCCGGCCGACGCCGACATCCTGGGGGCCGCTGTGCCGCGCCTCGTCCTCGACCGAGGCGTCCGCGCGGCCGGCCTCGCGCCGCTCCTCGTCCGTGCGGCGCTGCGAAAACCGCGGCCGTGACTTCGCAGCCGCACAGGCGGCTCGATTCGCCCAAGACTGGTATCCCCCATGGCGCACACGCGGCGACCGTGGCATGATCGTGGGAATGTCCGGGCAAAAAAGTCGCGTTCGCCTTGTGGGGGGCTGTGCGATGCACAACATGGCGGCACACACAGGACGTTGGAACACGTGTCGATGATTGGCATGGTGCTCGTCACCCACGGACTCCTGGCGACCGAGTTCAAGGCCGCGCTGGAGCACGTGGTCGGCCCGCAGGATCAGATCGAGACGATCACGATCGGGCCGGAGGACGATATGGAACTGCGACGCCGGGACATCATGTCCGCGGTCTGTCGTGTGAATACCGGGGACGGTGTGGTGGTGCTGACCGACATGTTCGGCGGCACCCCGTCGAACCTCGCGCTCTCCTGCATGAACGGCGGTTCGGTGGAGGTCGTGGCGGGGATCAACCTGCCGATGCTGATCAAGCTGGCCAGCGTCCGCGACGAGGAGAAGCTCGGCGACGCCGTGCTCCACGCCCAGGAAGCGGGCCGCAAATACATCAACGTCGCCTCGCGGGTCCTGGCGGGGAAGTAAGTCTCCGCGATCAGGCTTCCAGAACGGCCGTCGGCGGAGCGGAGCGCCGGGCGCTCACGGTGATACCCACCGACGCCGCGATCACCAGCGCGATCGCGAGCCACTGGACCGCGCTGATTCGCTCTCCCAGCAGCACGAGTCCCGCGCAGGCCGCCACGGCCGGCTCCAGGCTCATCAGCACGCCGAAGCTCTTCCGGTCGAGCCGGCGCAGGGCGACCATCTCCAGCGAGTAGGGCAGGGCGCTCGACATCAGCGCCACCGCGAAGCCCGCGGCCAGGAGACCGGGCGCCAGCAGGGCCGGACCGGCCTCCGCCACGCCGAACGGCGCCACGACGAGGGCCGCCGTGAGCATGCCGAGGGATACGGCCTGCCCACCGTCGATGCGCCCGGCGCGCTGCCCGAACAGGATGTAGAGCGCCCAGCACAGGGCGGCGCCGAGATCGAGCGCGATGCCGATCGGGTCGAGGCCGTCCGGGTTGGCGATCGGCAGCAGCAGCGCGAGCCCGGCGATCGCCACGCCGATCCACAGGAAATCCGAGCGCCGCCGCGACGCGATCAGCGCGACCGCCAGCGGCCCGACGAACTCGATGGCCACGGCCGGCCCGAGGGGCAGCCGCGCTAGGGCGAGGTAGAACAGGAGGTTCATCAGCCCGAGGGCGGTCCCGTAGAGGGCGATCCAGCCGGCCTCGCGCGCCGGGAGGCTGCGCCGCCACGGCCGCCAGACCGCGATCAGGATCAGGGCGGAGAAGCCGACCCGCAGGGCGGAGGTCCCGGCCGCGCCGACCGCCGGGAACAGGCTCTTGGCAAAGGTCGCGCCGCACTGGAGCGAGACCATGCCGGTGACCAGCGCCGCCACGGAGAGCACCGTATCCCCGAGGCCGAACCTGATCCGTGACACGCGACGACAATCCTCAGGACCGGGCCAGGGCGCTCGCTTAGCAGATGCCGCAGCCGCCGCGGCCTACGCCGGGCCTCATGGCTCACGCCAGCCCCGCGTGGGGCTCGCCACGCCGGGCTCGCACCGGCCGCCGATGCGCGACGGTGCAGCGATCTGCCCTCACAGGATGAAGCGGCTCAGATCCGCGTTCGACGCCAGATCCTGCACCCGCTCGCGCACGTAGGCCGCGTCGATCGGCACCGTCTCGCCCGACCGGTCGGTGGCGGTGAAGGAGATCTCGTCGATCACCCGCTCCAGAACCGTCTGGAGCCGACGCGCGCCGATATTCTCCACCGAGGAATTCACCTCCACGGCGACCCGCGCGAGGGCGTCGACCGCGTCGTCCGTGAAGGTCAGGGTGACGCCCTCGGTCTCCATCAGCGCGACGGTCTGCTTGAGCAGGCTCGCCTCGGTGGCGGTCAGGATCTGCTTGAAGTCGTCCACCGTGAGAGGCTGCAGTTCCACCCGGATCGGGAGGCGGCCCTGCAGCTCGGGCAGGAGGTCTGCCGGCTTCGAGACGTGGAAGGCGCCCGAGGCGATGAACAGCACGTGGTCCGTCTTCACCGGCCCGTGCTTCGTGGCCACGGTGGTGCCCTCGATCAGCGGCAGCAGGTCGCGCTGCACGCCCTCGCGCGAGACGTCGCCGGACGAGCGGCCCTCGCGGGCGCAGATCTTGTCGATCTCGTCGAGGAAGACGATGCCGTTGTTCTCGACCTCGCGGATCGCCTCGCGGACCAGCGCCTCGTCGTCGACGAGCTTGTCGGATTCCTCGGCCATCAGCGGCGCGTAGGCGTCCCGCACCAGGATCCGCCGCGGCTTCCCGCGCTGGCCGCCGAGCGCTTTGCCGAGCATGTCGCCGATGTTGATCGCGCCCATGGAGGCGCCCGGAACGCCGGGAATCTCGAACATCGGCATGCCGGCGGGGGCGCTGGAGGTCAGCTCCAGTTCGACTTCCTTGTCGTCGAGCTCGCTGTTGCGGAGCTTGCGCCGGAAGCTGTCGCGGGTGGCCTGGCTCGCCGTCGGGCCGACCAGCGCGTCGAGGATCCGGTTCTCGGCGGCGGCCTCGGCCTTGGCCTTCACGCCCTCGCGCTTGGCCTGCCGGGTCAGGCCGATCGCCACCTCGACGAGGTCGCGGACGATCTGCTCGACGTCGCGGCCGACATAGCCGACCTCGGTGAACTTGGTGGCCTCGACCTTGAGGAACGGCGCGTTGGCGAGCCGGGCGAGGCGGCGGGCGATCTCGGTCTTGCCGCACCCGGTCGGCCCGATCATCAGGATGTTCTTGGGCGCGACTTCCTCGCGGAGCGGACCTGTGAGCTGCTGGCGCCGCCAGCGGTTGCGCAGCGCGATCGCCACGGCGCGCTTGGCGTCGTGTTGCCCGACGATGAACCGATCGAGTTCGGACACGATCTCGCGGGGAGAGAACGTCGTCACCGCTTTGCCATCCCTGTTCCCGGCCCGAAATCGGCCCCGCGCCGGGAATGGGGTCGCGCGCGGTCCCGCGCAAGGGGCCGCGCGTCGGCCGGTCGCCACCTCAGTGCGCTGCCGGGACCGCCGCGGCGTCGCCCTTGTCGTGCTGGCCGAACCGCTCGACCAGGGTCGCGCTGGCCTCGTTCAGGCCGACGACCGCGACGTCGCGGCCACGGGCGCGAGCCTTGAGGACGACCCGGTCGAGGGCCCCGATGGCGGAGATGTCCCAGAAATGCGCCGCGTGGACGTCGATGACGAGGCGCTCGACCGGCTCCAGCACGTCGATCGCCTCCGAGAACGTGCCCGCCGAGGCGAAGAACACCTGCCCGGTGATGGTGTAGGTCCGGGTGCGGCCGTCTGCCGAGAGGGCCGACGTGATCCGGTTGAGCCGGGCGACCTTGCCGGCGAAGAACACGCCGGAGAGCAGCACGCCGACAAGCACGCCGACGGCGAGATCATTCGTGGCGACCACGACCAGGACGGTCACCAGCATCACCGCCGAGGAGGGCAGCGGGTTGGTGCGCAGCCGCAGGAGGGAGCGCCACGAGAAGGTGTTGATCGAGACCATGATCATCACGGCCGTCAGAGCCGCCACCGGCACGACGGCGAGCAGGTCCTGCAGCGCCACGAGGAGCACCAGCAGGAACGCCCCCGCGACCAGCGTCGAGAGACGGCCGCGGGCGCCCGAGGAAACGTTGATCACCGACTGGCCGATCATCGCGCAGCCGCCCATGCCGCCGAACACCGCCGACGCCATGTTGGCGATGCCCTGACCCACGCACTCGCGGTTCTTGTCGCTGCCGGTGTCGGTCATGTCGTCGACGATCTGCGCGGTGAGCAGGCTCTCCAGCAGGCCGACGGCCGCGAGCGTGGCCGCGTAGGGCAGCAGGATTCGCAGGGTCTCCAGGCTGAGGGGCACATCCGGCAGGGCGAAGCTCGGCAGCGCGGAGGGCAGGGCGCCGAGATGGGCGACCGTGCGCACGTCGAGGTGGAACATCGCGGTGATCGCCGTCAGCACCGCGATCGCGACGAGCGGCGCGGGGATCGCGCGGGTGATCCGCGGGAACCCGTAGATGATCGCCAGACCCAGGGCGATCAGCCCGTAGGTCGCGGGCGTCACGCCGGTGAGCTCGGGCATCTGCGCCAGGAAGATGAGGATGGCGAGCGCGTTGACGAACCCGGTCATCACCGATTGCGAGACGAAGCGCATCAGCCGGCCCAGCCGGAGGAAGCCGGCCAGGATCTGGATCAGGCCCATCAAGATCGTCGCGGCGAAGAGGTACTGGACACCGTGCTCGCGCACGAGGTCGACCATCACCACCGCGGTGGCGGCGGTGGCGGCCGAGATCATCGCCGGCCGCCCGCCCGCGAAGGCGATGGTGCAGGCGATGACCACGGAGGCGTAGAGGCCGACCTTCGGGTCGACTCCGGCGATGACCGAGAAGCCGATGGCCTCGGGGATCAGCGCCAGGGCGACGACGATCCCCGACAGGGCGTCGCCGCGCAGGTTGGAGGTCCACGACCGGACATATCCGGCGTTTCGGGTCACGGGTGTCGACATCGATGAATCCGCACGAGCGGCGCCCCCGCGTCGCTGGCGGGTCGAGGCGCGTCTCGAATGCGTGGTCCGGCGGATCGGCGGCCGGAAGAGCCACCCGGGCTTTCACCGGGTCCTTGCGAATGCGCCGACCCTAGGGGGCCGGGCACCGCAATGCAACAACGCTCAGGAAAACGGCCCGCGACGCCGTCCCCGTCGCCACTGGCGCCGCTCCGCATTCCCGCCCTGGCGGAACCGTCGGTCCGGTCCGCTCAGGCCGCGCGCACCTGCGCCACGAAGCCCGCCACCTCGCCGCCGAGCCCGTTCGAGCGGCGGGCGATATCGGCGGCGGCGTCGAGGACCTCCGCGGCGCTGACGCCGGTCTCCCGGGCCGCACCCAGGACCAGCGCCATCGTGTCGGTGACGGCGCGGGTGCCGCTGGCGGCCTCCGAGACGCTGCGGGCGATCTCCTGGGTGGCCAGCTGCTGCTCCTCGACGGCGGCCGCCACACCGAGGGCGATGCCGTGGACCTGCTCGATCGTGCCGCCGATCTCCTCGATCGCCGCGACGGCGTCGTGGGTCGCGGTCCGCATGGCGGCGATCTGCCCGGCGATCTCCTCGGTGGCCTTGGCGGTCTGCGTCGCGAGGTCCTTCACCTCGGTGGCGACCACCGCGAAGCCGCGCCCGGCCTCGCCGGCCCGCGCCGCCTCGATCGTGGCGTTGAGGGCCAGCAGGTTGGTCTGGCCGGCGATGGTGGAGATCAGGGAGACGACCTGCCCGATGCCGTCGGCGCTGCGGGCGAGGGCCTGGACGCTCGCCCGGGTCCGCCGCGTCGCCTCGACGGCGCTCTCGGCGGCCGTCGAGGTCTGGGTCACCTGGACGCCGATCTCGCTGGCGGTGGCGGCCAGCTCCTCGGTGGCGGCGGCGACGGCCTCGACGTTGTGGGCCGTGGTCTCGGCCGCGCGCGTGACCGACTGCGACTGCGTGCCGGCGTGCTCGGCGTTGCCCGCCATGGTCGCGGCGGCGCGCTCCAGCCCGGCCGCGGCACCGGCGAGGTGCTCGACCAGGCCGCCGATGCTGCCCTGGAAGCGCTCGGCCAGCCAGGCCATCTCGGTGCGCTTGCGCGTCGCCGTATCGGCCTGCATCCGCTCGTGCTCGTGCCGCAGGGTCTCGGCCTCCCGCATCGTGTCACTGAAGACCTGCATGCTCGTCCAGATCGCGCCGATCTCGTCGCGTCCCGGCTTGACGGCGGGCAGGGTGAGGTCGCCGCGCGAGAGGCGCTGGATCGCGTCCGAGACCGCCCGCAGCGGCCGGGCGATCTGTCGCTGGCCGATGAGCAGTCCGAGGGCGCAGCAGATCACGGTCCCGACCAGGGCGAGGCCGAGGAGCAGGAGCGTGCGCGCCTCGAACAGCGCCTGGGTGTCGGCCTTGATCGCCGTCATCTCGGCCCGGCCCTGTTTCACCAGGGCGTCGATGCTCGCCTGGAAGGCCTTGCGGTTCGCCCGGTTGGCGTCGTTGAACCCGAGCTCGGCGGCCGCCTTGGGGCCGGTCGTGTCGCCCGCCTCCGCGAGGGCGCTCCGGAGGGCGCGGAACGCGTCGGCGTTGCGCACCATGGTCTCGAAGAGCGGCCGCTCGGCCTCGGTCACCCGCGGCGCCCAGTCGGCCCGCAGCGCATCCATCTCGGCGAGACCTTTGCGGATCCCGGCGGTGTACTTGGCGGCCTCCGCCCGGTCGGCGGAGGCGTAGACGCCGCGCGAGTCCATGGTGACTTCGGCGGCGAGGCGGTTGAAGTTGGCCGCGTCGAGCGCCCGGACCGAGGCGCTCTCGACGCTCGCCAGCGAGCGCTCGAAGCTCTTCAGCGTCGCGACGCTGACCCCCGCCACGACCAGCGTCGTCAGGCTGCAGGCGCCGACGAAGCTCAGGAGTTTTCCGCCGATTTTCATTGCTATCCAACCGTCGAGGCGCGATTGGCGTCAAAATGCAGGTTATTCGTCAAGACGTAGTAAACTGAGACGATCCGGAATTATTTGTCCTGGCTCGATACTGGAGCGCCCGTGACGCATGGGGCCGGCGCGGCGCGTGCCGCGCCCAACCCGGTCAGGCCGCCCGGACGGTGTCGAGGAAGCGGCTGACCTCGGCGGTCAGGTGTTCGGATTGCCGCGACAGCTCGGAGGCCGCGTCGAGGACCTGGCCGGCGGCGACGCCGGTCTCATCGGCGGCGCCGGCGACGCCGGAGATGTTGCTCGTCACCTCGCCGGCGCCGATCGCCGCCTGGGAGACGTTGCGGACGATCTCCTGGGTCGCCGCACCCTGCTGCTCGACCGCGGCGGCGATCGAGGTCGCCACGCCGCTGATCTCGCGGATCCGGCCGGTGATGCCGGCGATCGACGTGACCGCCTGCCCGGTCGAGGCCTGGATCTGCGCGATCTGGCCGGAGATCTCGTGCGTCGCCCTGGCGGTCTGCTCGGCCAGCGCCTTGACCTCGGAGGCCACCACCGCGAAGCCCTTGCCGGCGGCCCCGGCCCGGGCCGCCTCGATGGTGGCGTTGAGCGCCAGCAGGTTGGTCTGGCCGGCGATGTT